>JBAPOS010000072.1:0-11803 GCA_049279755.1 Candidatus Dormiibacterota bacterium
CTCCCCGTCCGCGCACGTGGTCGGGGGTCTGGAGAGAGTCGCTTTCTCCCGTCAGCCCGCTCAGCGCCTCGAGGCGCCGATCCAAAGGCCAGCGGAGCGTCGGATGTCCGTCGAGATGGAGGACGTCCGAGCAGAGGTAGACCGCCGGAAGCTCGGCGGCCGCCGCCGGACCGGCCGCGAGTCGCCGCCCGAAGCCGGCGAGGTCGGGCCGCCCCTCGCTGTCGAGAACGGCGATGACGCCGTCGAGGACCGCACCACGGCCACCCCGGACGGCCGCAGGCGCGGAGACGTCAGGAAAACGGCGGGCGAGGTCGCCCGGCATCTCTCCCTGGATGCGGACCGATCCGCCCGGGTCCACGAAGAGCAATGCCCTGGCTCCCTCCCAGTCGACGCTGAACAGCCAATCGCGATCGTCGAAGGGTTCGGCGCACGGGACCGACGCCTCGATGGGGATGTACCCGGGGAGCTGGGGCGGCGTGGGCGATCGGAAGGGCAACGGGTCGCCGGCCGCCTCTAGCGCGGCACGAGACAGGCTAGCTCTCCCAGCCACTCCTGGCTCGCGAAGCCTCAGGACGCCCGGCGCCGGCGAGCCGGTTCTCGTGACTCGGCGTCTTCGGCCGCGGATCCCTCGGCGTCGTCGCTGTCGGCACGGCGTGACTTCGCCGCCTCGACCGATGCCTTGAGCGCAGCCATCAGGTCGGTGACCTTGCCCGGCTCGCGAACCTCGGGGCGCTCGATCGGCTGGTTGTTGAGCTTGGACTCGACCACCTGGATCAGGGCCTCGCGGTAATCATCGTGGTAGCGCGAGGGGTCGAAATGGGCGCTCATGTTCTCGACGAGCATCACGGCCATGTCGAGCTCCTTCTTGGCAACCGCGGGGCTCTCCTCGGGAATCGCCAGCTCTCCCGCCGATCGGATCTCGTCCGGCCAGTGCAGGGTGTTGAGCATCAGGCCCTGCTCGTGGAGCGCGAGGCGGCAGAGGTGCTCCCGGTCGCGCAGAGCGATCTTCCCGATGGCCACCGTACCGGTCGTCTCGAGCGCCTGCCGGAGGAGCGCGTATGGCTTGACGCCAACAGCCTCCGGTTCCAGGTAGTACGCGCTCTTCAGGTAGACGCCCGCCTCGATCTCCGAGTCCGGGCAGAACTCCACGATGTCGATGGTGTGGGTCGTGGTCAGGGGCAGATCGTCGAGATCGGAGTCGGTGACGATGACGTACTCGTCCTTGCCGACCTCGTAGCCGCGGAGCGCCTCACTCCAGCCGATCTCCCGGTCCTCCTCGGGACACCAGCGCTTGTTGCGAACCGGCGTCTGGTCGTTGGGACAGAGCAGCCGGAAGGAAACACTCTTCGACTCGGTCGCCAGGTAGAGCCGCACGGGAATCGCCACCATCCCGAAGCTGATGGCGCCGCGCCACATGGATCGAGGCATCGCGGTCCGAGTATAGAGGCGCGGGATCGGTGTGGACGCCGCGTCGGTCAGGCGGCGGCGAGCAGTCTGTCGTACGCCGCCTTGAGCTCCGGGTAGCGCAGGAAGATGATGTGCGCGTACTCCTGGGTCAGCGGCACGGGCTTGCGCCGGAGCGCGAGCCCGACCTCCTCGGGCCGATGATTCGCCTTGCGCCAATTGCACTTCCGGCAGGCGATGACAACGTTCTCCCAGCGATCCGGCGCGCCACCTCGGGACACGGGGATCACGTGGTCGACGGTGAGCTCGGCGGCGCTGCCGAGACGGCCGCAGTACTGGCAGGTGTGGTCGTCGCGAAGCAGCAGGTTGCGACGGTTGGGTCGGAGCAGCCGGCGCGGGACATGGATGGTGCGCAGGAGACGGACGATCACCACACCCTCTGGTAGCCTGCGTCCGGCAAGTGCCTCGGCAGCCGCGCGCTCGGCCTTTTCGTCAACAAAGGCGACACGCTCCTTGGTCAGGAGTACCACCAGCCGCCGGTGACTGATCACGTTGAGCGGCTGCAGTGAGGCGTTGAGCAGCAACACTGCCATGGCCCGAATTCTATTGGGAAGCGGGGATCTCCGCGTCGATCATGGGTAGGGGGCCGACTTGATGGGGCCGACCTTGATGGCACCGCTGCAGACCATGCTCGAGTCGACGTCGGTGACGTCGGTCTGGAACCGTGACGTCGGCAGGATCACCCTCCAGAATTTCGGCCTCTCCGCCTGTGCCGCCGAGCACGTGGCGTCGGTCCAGGAGACGAGGAAATAGCCGTGTCCCTTCGCTCCCACCGCCCCGAGGGGTTCCGTGCCAGAAGGAAGGTCCACAGGCCCCGGGGACGCCAGCGAGTTGTCGTTGGACCAGGTGGTGCTCAGCAGACCTCCACCCGCCGCCAGCATCTGCACCTTGGCGTAGCCGTTTTCGGTGCAATCGCTCGTCGACGTGTTGCGAATCTCGAAGGTCGCGTAGATGGTGCCTGCGGCGCCCTGTGTGTTCAGGATGGCGATCTCGAACTGCCCTGGCATGCACGGACCCGATGGCGTCGCGCCGGCTGTCGGTGTCGATCCCGGGGTTGCGGCGACAACCGCCGTCGTGGCCACCGGGAGCGTGGTCGGCTCCGTGCTCGTCACCGCCGGAGACGGCGACCCGCACGCCGCCAGCGCACCCGCCAGAGCGAGCAGCACCGTCGGGACCAGCACCCGTCGCATCGCGACGCAGGGTACCCGCTCTCCGCGCTCCGCGCGCGTCAACGGCTACTCGGCAGGTCCTGGTCGGCGTCCAGTACCGGCGCGAAGAGATCGCCTTTGGCAGCGAGCCGCTGGGCGATGGTCGCGATGTTCCAGCGGTTCGGGCGAAGGTCCGGGTCGTCGAGCTCCTCCCAGCCGATGGGCGTCGACACCGGAGCGCCGGGCGCGGGCCGGAGCGAGTACGGCGCTGCCAGCGTCTTGTTGATGATGTTCTGCGTGTAGTCGATGCGGATCCGTCCGGTGCGCTTCGCCACCGACCACTCCCAGCTCACCCGTCCCGGCGCAGCCTGGTCGATGGCGCGGCCCACCTCCTCCACCCAATGGCGCACGGCGGAGTAATCCGGGCCGCGACGAACCGGCACGTAGATCTGCAGCCCCGTCTGCCCGCTGGTCTTGACCACGCCGTGCATGCCGTAGTGGTCGAGTGCCGCCTTGACGAGCTTGGCGATGTCGATGACCTCCCGGAACGTCGCCGGCTCGAATGGATCGAGGTCGAAGACGGCCCAGTCCGGTTCGTCCGGAGCATCGACACGCGAATGCCAGGGATGCAGATCGATGACACCCGCGTTGGCAACCCACGCCAGGGTCGCGACCTCGTTCACGACGATGTACGTCTTGGTCTTCTCGCCGTGATAGGTCCAGGATTCCATCCACGCGGGAGCGTGGGCCGGTTTATCCTTGCGCCAGAACGATTTCCCATCGATCCCGTCGGGAAAGACCTGCATCGAGAGGGGCCGGTCTCGCAGGTACGGCAGCATGTACGGCGCCATCCGGACGTAGTACTCGATCATGTCCCGTTTGGTGATGCCGTCGGCGGGCCAGAGCACCTTGTCCAGGTTGGTGAGCGGGAGTCTGCGGCCGGCTATTTCCCAGTGGGCGTTTTTGTGGAGCGTTTTTAGAGTGTTCAGTGCCGCGCTCTCGTCCGGGTCCTGTCGCCGCGGGGGCCCCTCGCCCCCTTCGGTGGCGCTGCTCCCCGCTGCGCCACCCGGACGGGTTGACGCAGTTACGGGCTCGACAACGCTCCGCTGACGGCGTCGTGGGCGGGGGCCTTTCTTGTCCTCGTCGCTTGAGGGCGGGAGGTTTTTGGTGCGCTCGATGCCGGCGGGCGGAGCGCTCGGCTTGATCGAAGGCTCAGTGGAGGTACCGAGGCGAGCTGGGTCGATTCGGAGCTCTCTTGTGCAGTCTTCAGGGCGCTGGTCGGGGCGGAGGGTTCGGTAGGCGGGGTGGCGGAGGATGCCGTCGCGGGTCCAGCCCGCGAAGCGGACTTCGCACACCAGCTCGGGCCTGACCCAGGTCGCGGGTTCGGAGGTCTTGGGGGTGACGTCGAGCGGGCACGCCTTCACCTCGAGAGGACGGAGACGATCTCTCAGTTTGCGAAGGGTCTTCTCGTCGAAACCGGTGCCCACCTGGCCGCAGTGAACGAGACGGGTGCCGTCGAGCACTGCGAGGATGAGAGCGCCGAGCTGGTTCAGCCGGCGTCCCCGGCCGGCGGTGTATCCGACGACGACGCACGACTGGTCGCGCCACGACTTGATCTTCACCCAGTCCGGGCTCCTGACCCCGGGCCGGTAGAGCGAATCGGCGCGCTTGCCGACGATGCCCTCGACGCCCGACCCGCGTGCCACGTCGAAGAGCGACGTCCCATCGCGCTCGACGTGCGCCGCGAAAAGGATGTGCGGCGAGTCGACGATGGTTTCGCGCAGCGTCTTCTTGCGAATGCGCAGCTCGGTGCTGAGCAGGTCGCGCCCCTCGAGCTCGAGCAGGTCGAAGGCGATGAAGGTGACCGGATGTTCGGCCGCGACGCGGCGCACGTCGGCCTCGCGGGTGACGTTGATCCGCTGCTGCATGCGCTCGAACGATGGCCGCCCTTCGGCGTCGAGCACGACCAGCTCGCCGTCGACGATTGCCTGGCGGGCGTGGATTCCGGCGCGGATCGCCTGGGCTTCCGGGTAATGGGCGGTCTCATCACCACCACGGCGGCCGGTGATGCGCACCCGGTCATCGGCGACGCTGACCATCGCGCGGATGCCGTCGTACTTCAGCTCGAAGAGCCAGCCATCCCGCGAAAACGGATGGTCCACGGGCGTCGCGAGCATCGGTGGTGGCGCCTCCGCGAGGCCTTGCGGCGGCAGGACGGGCGCTGCGCTGGAGGGGGCGGTTCGGACGCGTGCGGCCCGGCGGATCTCTCGAGGGTCGCCACCACCCTCGGCGGCGATCTCTGCCAGGCTTCTGCCGGTTTTGACTGAAACGTCGATGTCGATTGCCTCGAAACCCTCGACGACCGACGCATCCCGCTTCTTGATCATCAGCCAGTTCTTGTCGCCGTCGCTGCTGCCGCCGTACCGCCGCCCACGTTCACCGATGTGCACGAGCGCGAACTCGCCTGAGATCTTGGTGCCCTGAAGGCGAAACTTGATGTCGCCCTTCAACCGCGAACGATCGAAGTCTTCCGCGGACTCCTTCACCCATTCGAATGTGCCGATATCCCAGAGCATCACCGTGCCCGCGCCGTAGCCTGAGGGGATCACGCCTTCGAACTCCCCGTAGTCGATGGGGTGATCCTCGGTCTGAACAGCCAGGCGTTTCTTGGCGGGATCCAGGCTCGGACCCCTCGGAACCGCCCACGAGAGCAGCACGCCGTCGTGCTCCAGCCGGAAGTCGAAATGCATTCGCGTGGCTCGATGTTTCTGGACGCAGAACCGCTCGCCGTGGGGCAGCTGCTCCCACGCCGACAACTCGGCCGCGGGACGCGGGATTGGGTCGCCGCTGGGCTCCGGGGTCTGATTGAAGTCACGCTTTCGGCGGTACTCTTCTAGGGTGGGCAAAGCCACGTTATCGACCCTCGCGACAGGGTCGACGGGGTGCGGAACGGACAGTGTCGTTCACGCCTCTGATGCTAGTGCAGCGCACCACCCAAAAAGAGCGAAGTGAGGCCGCAGGCTGGTAGAATGGGGGTACTTGGAACGGCCGATTTTGGCGGTCCCCGCTGCATGAATCGAGCGGTTTCACCATTGGCCCCCTCTCCAACACTCACGTCACAACCGGAGCAACACAGATAGCCGACATCGCACGCCCCGAACCCCTCGATGAGGATGTTTCAGAGCCAGACACGACCTATGGCAACGGCAACCCGGATCCGCGTCCGTTAGGCGCCGGCCGGGCAGGCAAGGACACCTACTCAGCAGACCAGATCCAGATCCTCGAGGGTCTCGAGCCCGTTCGCAGACGCCCGGGGATGTACATCGGATCCACGGATCTCCGTGGCTTGCACCATCTCGTCGTCGAGCTCGTCGACAACAGCATTGACGAAGCCCTCGCCGGCTGGTGCGACACGATCAGGGTCGTTCTCCACGCGGACAAGTCCGTCTCAGTTCTGGACAACGGTCGCGGCATCCCGGTGGGAATGCATCCGACCGCGAAGAAATCCGCGCTCGAGGTGGTGCTCACCACGCTCCATGCCGGTGGCAAGTTCGGCGGTGGAGGCTACAAAGTCTCGGGTGGTCTGCACGGCGTCGGTCTGTCAGTCGTCAACGCCCTCAGTGAGCGTCTCGTGGTCGAGGTCTACCTCGATGGCGAGACCCACCACCAGGAGTACACACGAGGCGTGCCCGACGGCCCCGTTGCCGTCATCGGAACATCCGATCGCCGCGGCACCTATGTGCGCTTCTGGCCGGACCCGGAGATCTTCCAGGAGATCGAGTTCTCCTGGGAAACGGTGTGCACCTCGCTGCGCAGCTACGCGTTTCTCAACAAGGGCATCACCATCCAGCTCGGCGACGAGCGCGACGGCAACGCGTACACCTTCCATTTCGAGGGCGGCATCCAGTCGTTCGTCAGATATCTCAACGCAAACCGGAACGTCATCAACCAGAAGCCGATGTATGTTGAGCGGGAGATCGAGGGAAACGTCGTCGAGATAGCGCTCCAGTATCAGAACACCGTCTTCACCGAGCATGTTCTCGCCTTCGCGAACAACGTGCACACCGAGGAGGGCGGAGCGCACGTCACCGGTTTCCGCAGCGCCCTGACCGCCACTCTCAACAAGTACGCGCGCAAAGCGGCGATCCTCAAGGAGCAGGATCCAAATCTCAGCGGTGACGACGTGCGCGACGGCTTGACCGCCGTGATCAGCGTCAAGCTGCGCGAGCCGCAATTCGAGGGGCAGACCAAGACCAAGCTGGGCAACAGCGAGGTCGCCGGCCAGGTCTCGACCGTGCTGAGCGAAGCGCTCATGCAGTATCTCGAGGAGAACCCCGCCGACGGTCGCAGGATCATCGACCAGTCGCTGACCGCCGCGCGGGCGCGACAGGCGGCCGCAAAGGCGCGCGATCTCGTCCAGCGTAAGTCACTGCTCGAGTCGGCCACGCTTCCCGGAAAGCTCGTCGACTGCAGCGAGCGGGACCCGGCGCATTGCGAGATCTTCATTGTCGAGGGGCTGTCGGCAGGCGGCACCGCAAAAGAGGCTCGCGAGCGCCGCAATCAGGCGATCCTTCCGTTGCGGGGCAAGATCCTCAACGTCGAGAAGGCGCGTGCGGACAAGATCCTCGGCAACGAGCAGATCAAGGACCTGATCATGGCGCTCGGCGGCGGGTTCGGCGAGACCTTCAGCGTTGACAAGCTGCGCTATCACCGCATCGTCCTCATGGCCGACGCGGACGTCGACGGATCGCACATCCGCACGCTGCTGCTCACCTTCTTCTGGCGTCACCTGCGCCCGCTGGTGGACGGTGGATTCCTCTACCTGGCGCAACCCCCGCTGTACAAGCTCGAGAAAGGCAAGGGGCGGAACAAGCAGACCGAGTACGCGTTCAGCGACGACCAGCGTGACGACAAGGTCAAATCCATGGGGCGCGACACCGAGGTTTCGCGCTACAAGGGACTCGGCGAGATGATGTCGGAGGAATTGTGGGCAACCACCATGGATCCGGATCGGCGGGTCCTGCTCCAGGTCGGCGTCGCGGATGCCCTGAAGGCCGACGACATCTTCGATCGCCTGATGGGATCCGACGTCGAGCCGCGGAAGCGGTTCATCCAGACCCACGCGACCAGCGTGCGTAACCTCGACATCTGATGCCGCAACCGATTGCGGTGGACGCGATGGGGGGCGACCATGCCCCCGCCGAGATCGTGCGTGGTGCGCTCCGGGCCGTCAGCGAGCACGGGATCGCGGTCACGCTGGTGGGCCGGCGCGAGGCCGTGGAAGAAGAGCTTCGCAGTGCGGGTGCGGCGACTCACAATGGGATCACCATCGTCGACGCGCGCGAGGTCATCGAGATGGATGAGCACCCTGCGAATGCGGTCCGGGCCAAGCGCGACTCATCACTGGTCAGCAGCTGCGCGCTGGTCGCCGGCGGTCAGGCGAGCGCCGCGGTGAGCGCCGGCAACAGCGGCGCGATGCTCGCCGCGGCCCTGTTCACCATCAAGCGCATCCCCGGCATCGCGAGACCCGCGATCGGTGCGTCATTCCCAAGCGATGCCGGTCAGACCTTCATCCTCGATGTCGGAGCCAACACCGACTGCAAGCCGGAGTGGCTCGCTCAGTTCGCACTCATGGGTGACGTGTACGCGCGCACCATGCTCGCCATCGACCGGCCCCGGGTCGGGCTGCTCAGCAACGGGGAGGAGTCGGAGAAGGGATCCGAGCTCGTCCAGGCCGCACACCCGCTCATCGCGGCGCTGCCGATCGACTTCGTCGGCAACGTCGAGGGCAAGGATGTCTTCCGCGGCGCCTGCGACGTTGTGGTCACCGACGGCTTCACGGGGAACGTCGTGCTCAAGGTTGCCGAGGGCATCGGCGACTTTCTCTTCGCCAGCATCGCGCGTGAGGCCAGAAAGACCTTCACCGGAAAGGTCGGTGGCGCCCTGCTCAAGCCGAGGCTGCGTCCGCTGAGAGATCGCGTCGACTACCGGAAGACGGGCGGCGCGCTCCTGCTCGGCGTCGGGGGTGAGGTGGTCATCGCTCACGGTCGGTCCGACGCGGAGGCGACCATGAACGCGATTCGCGTCGCGGCCCGAGCGGCCGATCAGGGTGTCAGCAAAGTGATCGCGGGCGCGGCGAGAAGCCCGGCGGAGGTGCCTGCGTAATGGCGGTGTTCGAGCCCGGCCAGATCCATCCCATCGAACTCGAAGCCGAGATGCGCGCGTCCTACATGGACTACGCGATGAGCGTGATCATCAGCCGCGCGCTGCCGGACATCCGCGATGGATTGAAGCCGGCGCAGCGGCGGATCCTCTGGGCGATGCTGGACACCGGGATGACCGCGGGAGCCCGGTATCAGAAGTGTGCCGCAGTCGTCGGTGAGGTCCTCGGCAAATACCACCCTCACGGTGACTCGGCGGTCTACGACACCCTCGTCCGTCTCGCGCAGCCGTGGGTGATGCGCTACCCGCTCATCGACGGGCAGGGCAACTTCGGCTCCGTCGACGGCGATCCCCCCGCAGCCTATCGGTATACCGAGGCGCGCATGACCGCGGTGGCCATGAGCCTCGTCGACGATATCGAGAAGGATACTGTCGACTTCGGCCCGAACTTCGCGAACGTCCCCGGAGTGCGCGAGCCCTCGGTGATGCCGTCGCTGCTGCCGAACCTGCTGGTCAACGGCGCCAGCGGTATCGCGGTCGGCATGGCGACAAATATCCCGCCGCACAACCTGGGTGAGATCTGCGACGCGGTCGTCCGGCTCATCGATGACCCGGACACCACCACCGAGGACCTGATCCGCATCGTGAAGGGCCCCGACTTCCCCACCGGCGGCATCGTCTACACGCGAGATATCGCCAATGTCTACGGCACCGGCCGCGGCCGGATCGTGATGCGGGCCCAGGTCGACTTCGAGGAGTCGAAGTCGGGGCGCGAGCAGATCATCGTCCGCGAGCTCCCCTACCAGGTGAACAAGTCCCGCCTGATGCAGACCATCGCGGAGCTCGTCAATGACCGCAAGATTGATGGCATCGCCGACCTGCACGATGAGTCGGGGCGCGAGGAGAAGGTGCGCATCGTCATCGAGCTGAAGGCGAATGCGCGGCCGCACACCGTGCTCAACAACCTCTACAAACACACCCAGCTGCAGATGACCTTCGGTGCGCTGATGCTCGCCATCGTCGACGGCCGGCCTCAGGTGCTGAGCCTCAAGGCGATGCTCCAGCACTACATCAGCCACCGGCGCAACGTGGTCACGCGACGCACGCGCCATGAGCTGACGACGGCTCGGGAACGCGCGCACATCCTCGAAGGACTGACCATCGTCCTCGACAACCTCGATGAGACGATCGCGATCATCCGCGGCGCTCAGGACGAGAAATCCGCGCAGACCGCGCTCGAGCAGCGTTTCAACCTCACCGAACGGCAGTCGAAGGCGATCGTCGACCTCCGCCTCGGACGGCTGACGCGGCTCGAGAGTGGCAAGCTCCGCGAGGAGTACGAGGAGCTGATCAAGAAGATCGCGCAGCTCGAGGATCTGCTCGCCAACCCTCGACTCATCGACGGCGTCATCAAGGACGAGGTCACCAACCTGCGCAGGCGATTCGCCGACCCGCGTCGCAGCGAGATCCGTCATGACGAGCTCGAGATGAACGAGGAAGACCTCATTCCCCAGGAGCAGGTCTTCGTGACCCTGACCCACAGGGGATACATCAAGCGCATGTCGCTTGACAACTACCGCGCGCAGCATCGCGGTGGCAAGGGGGTCGTCGGCGCGCGCCGCTCCACCGATGAGGACTACATCGAGCACTCGACGACGGCGAGCACGCACAGCGACATGCTGTTCTTCACCAACCGCGGCCGCGTGTTCCGCTTGCGAACCCACGAGATTCCCGATGTCAAGCGCCAGGCCAAGGGCATTCCGATCATCAACCTCATCGAGGTCGACCAGGGCGAGAAGGTCACCGCGCTCATCGACATGGAGGTCTTCAGCGACGAGCAGTACCTGGTGATGGTGACCAAGCTCGGTCAGATCAAGAAGACTCCAGCGGCGGCGTACGCGGCGGTGCGGCGCAACGGGCTGATCGCCATCAATCTGCAGGACGATGATGAGCTCAACTGGGTGCGCCGCTCGTCTGGCGGCAATGAGGTGCTCGTGGTGACTCGCCGGGGCAAGGGCTCCCGATTCACAGAGAAGGAAGTGCGTCCGATGGGCCGCGACACTATGGGCGTCGGTGCCATCCGGCTTCGCAAGGGCGACGAGGTCGCCGGCTTCGACATCGTCAATCCCGACGGCCACGTGCTGGTGATCACAGAGAACGGCTTCGGCAAGCTGACGCCGATGAGCGACTATCCCGTCAAGAGCCGCAACATCCAGGGCGTCTACACCGTCGATCAGACGGCGATTCCGAAGATCGGCGAGATTGTCGGGATGCGCGTGGTCGAGGATCTGTCCGAGGAGTTGATGGTCATCTCGACCTCGGGACAGGTCATCCGCATCCCGCTCGAGCAGGTCCGCATCTCCGGACGTCAGACCCGGGGCGTGATCATCATGCGGCTCGACGACGGTGACCGCGTGGCGTCCATCGCCGGGGTCGGCGGGGTGGTCGCACTCGAGGCATGACCGAGGTATTCGCCCTCGCCGAGGGATACGTCGATGAGCTCTGCGTCCTCGACCCGTTCGCGGCCACCTACCTCGGGAGACCCGGACACAACGATCAGGTGACCGACTACTCCCCGGACGGCGTCGACGCGCGCGTCGACCTCGACCGCCGCACGCTCACAGCGATCGGTGACGCACGCATCGAGAATGACGCCGATCGCGTCGCCGCAGCGGTGATGCGCGATCGCCTTGACGCGGACGTCGAGGGGTATCGGGCCGGGGCACCCTGGCGCCAGCTGTCCGCCTTCGACAGTCCTCTGTCATTCATCCGGATGGCGTTCGACCTCTCCCCTCGCGAGACTGACGATGACTGGGAGCGGATCGCGACCCGCATGAGCCGGGTTCCCGACGCGCTCGCCGGGTTCACCGAATCGCTGCGCTACGGACTGACCACAGGCCGGATCGCCGCACGGCGCCAGGCCCTTGTCTGCGCCGAGCAGGCGGCGACGCTGGGCGGCCTGGACAGCGACCAGGCGCCGTACTTCGAGCGCATCGCAGCCGAGGCCGGGCACGACGACGGGCTCGGCG
>JBAPOS010000073.1:0-10572 GCA_049279755.1 Candidatus Dormiibacterota bacterium
GAGTCGCCTGCATGGATGCCGAGCCCGAGGTGCCGGATGCCGAGCGGGAGCGGATCCGCCAGCGTGATCGCAAGCGCGAGCGACGCATGGTGGTCGACAACGCGGGCGTCAAGCGCGTGCTTCCCGCGGTTGCGGAGAAGCGCCGCAAAGCGGCGGCACCGCGTCAGGACTCGCCGAGCTGACCGCTCAACACCTCGGTATTTGAGGGGGTCGGGCTCCCACCGGCGGGCTCCACGGTCGCTGCGATGCTCTTGTACCCGGCGAGGCTCTCCGGCACGACAGCTGTCCAGGGCCCACCGCCAATACCCGGGCTGAGGAACGCGACGCCCTTGGGAGAGCCCTGCGGTGGGATCAGCCAAACCTCGTAGGCTTCAGTGCTGGGGAGGGCCGCGAGCCCCTTGACGGTGAGAACCGCCTGGGTGTCCGCGGGATTCACGGCGAGGGTCCCGGTGGCTGTCGTACCGGACACGGTGTAGGCGACCGGTGGCGGCGACGTGTTTCGTCCGGCCAGCACAAAGATCCCGAACACGATCGCCGCGACAACGGCCACAGCTCCGACGGCGGTGAAGGTCCGGCTCGCGGGAATGGCCGCCACCAGGCGTCGCCACCGAGGCAGCCTCGCTGAGGCGGTTGCCTCGGCATAGACCTGCGCCATCAGCCGGCGGCGGAGTCCGGCCGGCGGCGGCGCCACCTCGAGCGCGGCCGGAAGCAGCGAGGCGAGATCAGCGTACTGGGCGGCAGCGCGTTTGCACGATTCGCAGGTGACGAGATGGCGCTCGATGAGATCGCGGTCGGACGCCTCGAGCGCGCCGACAGCGTCCAGCGCCAGCAGGTCCATCGCTTCTTCGCAGCTCATCGGGTCGGCCATGGCGTCTCCAGGCGGTCCGCGAGGCTGGTGCGCAACTTGTCCAGGGCGATCCTCACCCGGCCCTTGACGGTGCCCAGCGGCACCTCCATCTTGGTGGCGATCTCCGACTGCGAATACCCCGCGTAGTAGGCGAGCTCGATGGTCTGGCGCTGCTCGGCCGGCAGCTCGTCGAGCGCTTTGCGGACCTCTTGGCCGCTCAGCTCGAGGGCGACCGCCGCCCAGGGGTCACTGACCGCGGGCTCGATCGACTCGCCCTCCATGGGTGTATCGAGCCGGGTGCGGTGCCGGTCAGCGCGCAGGCGGTCGATGGCTCGGTTGCGCACGATCGTGCAGACCCACGCACGTAACGACCCGCGCCCCGCCTGGAAGGTGGCGGCACGCCGCCAGACCGCCAGGAACGACTCCTGTACGACGTCCTCGGCGGCACCACGGTCCCCGAGGATGCGCAGCGCGACCGTGTGAGCGAGGCCACCGTATCGGTCGTACAAAGCTTCGATCCCCTCGGGCGAGTGGGCAGAGATCGAGCGAACAATGTCGTCGTCACTTAGGTGCACTCTCAGGCTCCGACACACGCTCGGGGGTTGCGCATCCGTTGGTACGGACGTGCCCGGCCGCTTGGATCACGCGGGCACGCGCCGTCTCGGCGCGGGTCCACGCGACCTGCTCCTACGAGACTTTGACTCGACCGCCGCGAACCCGAGCCGCGGTCGACTGGAGCAGCACCGGCTCGTCGGGTTGATGGACGACGACCGCCGCCGCCGACGGCCGCAGACTCGTGGCGGCGGGTCCTTCAAAGACCACTTTCACAGCCCCCGCGGCGGTGCCTGCCTGGGCGATCGCGAGCGCCGCCGTGTATTCATCCAGCGGGAACCGGTGGGTCACGACGCCGTCGACGGGGAAGCTCGAGTCGCTCAGCCACTCGCGGATCGTGCCGAAGGTGCGCTTGCCGTCGGGCTCGCGGCCGTAGGACGCGGCCCCGCGCACGGTGAGCTCACGAGCCCAGATGAGCGACCACTCGATCTCGTGCCGGCCGGAGCGGCCGCAGAGAACCAGCGTGCCGCCGGCACGGAGCAGGCGCACCGCGAGGTCGATGCTCAGCGCCGAGGCGCGGCAGTCGAACACCACGTCGACGCCACCGTCGAGCACGGGGAGCCCCCCGCCCGCGGGTCGCATCAGGCGCGCCTCCATGTGCTCGGCGGTCTTCTGCAGCATCTGTTCGGACGATCCGTGCCAGACACGATTGGCGCCGATCGATCTGATCGCCATGAAGGCGGCGTTCGGATCGCCGTTGAGAGGAGCGCTCTCACGGTGGCGCCGGCCGAGACGCGGCCGCGTGACGCTCCGTGAGTCATGGAGCACGATGACGTCGAGATCGGGGTGCATCCGCCGGAGCGTCGCCACGATCAGCCGGCTCAGCGCTCCTGTCCCGATCACCACGGCGGTGTCGCCGCGACGCGTCCAGCGGAGGACGGCGTGCAGGGCGGTGGCCGCGGGTTCGGCCAGGACACCGCGCTGATCGGAGATGCCGTCGGCGGGAACGAGCATGTCCTCGTGAACGAGGAACCCCTCGCTCCAGCCGCCGCCCGCCTTCTCGCTGGAACCGACTGACCGGCCCGAGCAGAGGGAGCCGCCGCGGTCGGCGTTCTCGCACAGATGCGTGTCCCCGGCGCGGCAGCGGCGGCACTCGGCGAGGCCCTTGTGGGCGCAGCGCAGGGTCGGCTCGACCAGGACGCGATCGCCCTCGCGAGCCCACCGCGTTGAGCATGCGCGCTCCACGACTCCGACGATTTCGTGGCCGGGGATGAACGTCCCGCCGGCGGCGTAGGCGGTGAGCACGTTGGGGACCGGGTCACGATGTACGAGGGCAAGGTCAGTGCCGCAGATTCCGGCCAGCGCCGGCCGGATGAGCACCCAGCCCGGCCCCGGCGGCACCGGGGTCCTGACGTCCCGCACTTCGACGGGAAGCGAGGAGCTCGGCTGCGCGCGGCGACGCCGGCCGCGACCCCGGCGGCCGGAGCCGGGGTCGAGAAGGGTCGGGTCGACGACTAGCGCCCGCATCGGGCGTGCCAAAGGGCGAAATGGCCGCGGGCAAGCGCGGCAGTGGACTCTCTCATCGCCTCGACCTGTGAGGATAACGTGTGCTCACCCTGGTGGTGCAGCATTGACAATGGGTCTGATGACCGATCAGCCGCCGCCACCCGGCCCGCCCCCCGCCGATCTGGGAGCTTCGCCGCCAGGGTGGGGACCGCCACCGAGCGGCTGGGGCTCACCTCCTCCGGGATGGGGATCGCCGCCTCCCGGCTGGGGCGCGCCGCCCGGTGGGTGGGGACCGCCGCCCGGTTCCTGGGGACCGCAGCAACCCGGCTGGGATCCCGGGTTCATGCCGTCGCAGGTCGGATCCGGGCGATTTCGGTCGATGTCGGTCGGCGAGTGGCTGGATGCGACGTTCACCCTCTACAGGCGCAACTTCGCGCTGATCGCGTCCATCAGCGCTGTCGTGCAGATCCCCTACGCGCTGCTCACCTGGCTGCTGTTCGAGCTCACCGGGGTCGCCGCCTTCGTGCGCTCGCCATTCGCGTCGTTCTCCGGACAGACGATCACCCAGGCGCAGGCCCAGCAACTCCTCAACTCCTATCTCGGCGTGCTTGCCGTCACCGTGGGCCTGGTGCTGGTCAGCCTCCTGGTGGTCGTTCCTCTCGGGGAGGCGGCGACGACGCGGGCGGTGAGCGACCGGTATCTCGACCGCCCCAGCTCGCTGCTCGCGGCGTATCGGGCGGCCTGGAGCCGCCTCGGTGCGCTGGTCGGCATGATCTTCATCCTCATCGCGGCGTACGCCGGTTCTCTCGGCGCCGTCTTGGTGCTCGCCCTGCTGCTCGGCGCCGCCGGTGCCGGCGGACTCGGAGCCCTGCTCGCCGTGCTGGCGATCATCGCGCTGGTGCCGGCGTTGATCGTCGTCTACGTGCGCACCGTGGTCGCGGTTCCGGCCATCGTCCTGGAGCGCGCCTCGGGCTGGGGCGGATTGCAGCGGAGCTGGCGCCTGATCAGCGGACGTTTCTGGCCGACTCTCGGGCGAATGCTGCTGCTCGGGCTGATCACGTCGATCATCTCCTCGGTCATCGGCGCCGTCTTCGAACTTCCCGGTTCGGCACTCCTCCCGAGCAACACGTTCGTCTTCGACCAGGTGGCAAGTGCGATCGCCGCCGTGTTCGTCGGCCCGATCACCTATATCGGCGTGACGCTCCTCTACTACGACATCCGCATCCGCAAAGAAGGCTTCGATATCGAGATGCTCGCGCGGTCGCTGTGAGGCGCACGTTCGTCGCCGGCGTCATCGGCCTCGGGCTGATGACCGGTGTCGTGACCGCGGCGGCGCCCGCGCGGGCTGCCGCATCCTGCGTGACACTCGAGTACATCGCGCTCCTCGGGCGCGCGGACGCGGCGCTCATGTCCGTTCCTGCGGAGCCGGCTGCGGCGCTGGCCGCGCTCACCCAGGCCGAGAGCATCGCGCCATCATCCAGCCGGGAGCTCGCTCCGATCCTGGCCGCGCTCGGCGCATCACCCCCGGATGTCACCGGGAGCAGGCAGCGCATCGACCTCATCGTCACCACGCTCGCGTTGCCGTCCGGCTCGGCGTGTACCGTCGATTCCCGCGCCGCCGAGAATGCCCTCCATCAGGTGTACGCGTCGTCCGTTTTCGCCGATCTCGACCAAAACCCATCCCCGTCACTCCTCGAGCGGATCGGCGCGGTCATCAACTCGATCCTCTCGCATCTGTTCGGACTGCTCGGCAACCGAGGGTCGATCCTGCTCGGCCTTCTCGTGCTCGGCGCCATCACGGCATTTGTCATCTACCGGCTGCGTGGCGTCGCCGGGGGTCGGCGCGCGCTCGGTCCGGACGAACCGGCAACGGCCGGCGACGACCCGGAGCGCGAATGGCAGCACGCGCTCGCATCAGCCCAGCGGGGCGACTATCGCGAGGCGATACGTCGCGCGTTCCGCTCCGCGTTGCTCGAGGTCGCCGATCGGCGAGCCCACCTCGATCGCGCCTGGACCACCCGCGAGATGCTCGCCACCCTGTCGGGGGATGCTGAGCTGCTGGCCGCGGTCGCGCCGGCCGCCGCCTCATTTGACAGAGCCTGGTACGGCGGAGCACCCGTCGGCGCCGATGATTGGGAGGTCGCACGAGGACGATGCGAGTCCGTGCGGCGGGTTGCGCGCCGCGCCGCCGGAGCGCTCCAGCCGTGACCCGGCCACCGCTCTCCGCGATGCTCACGCTGATTGCGGCGCTCGGCATCCTCGCCGTCATCGCGATCACCACCGCGATCCCACCCAACGACCAGGTCAATCCGTCCTCGCGATCCGCCGGCACCCTCGGGACTCTTGCGCTGTACACGTGGTACTCGAACCTGGGTCTCAATGTCGACCGCCTGACCGGCACGTTCGATCTCACCCGGAGCGACGTCGTCGTCTGCTACGACCCCACGGTCGCGCTGACCGACGCCGATGTCGGTGCCGTCATGACGTTTCTGCGCTCGGGTGGGGACCTGGTCCTGGTGGTCACCTCCGACAGCCTCGCCGCGGCGGCCCCGTTGCTCCGCATGCTCGAGGTCAATCCGTCCGCATCTGCCGGCAGCGGCGTCGCGACGGTCGCGCAGCCGTTCGACAGCACCGATCGAGTCCGTACGGTGCCGGTCGGGAGCGGATTGACGTTCTCCGACCAGGCGCCTCTGGTCCCGATGCTCACCGAGCACGGTCAGGTCGTCGCCGCGATGGTGCGCGTGGGGGTCGCCGGCCGCGCGTACGTCCTCGGTGACACGGCGCCGCTGTCCAATGAAGGCCTCCGGCGTGGGGATTCGTCGTTCCTGGCGCTCAGCCTGCTGCAACGTGCTCGTGGCGGCCGGATCAGCTTCGACGAATACCACCATGGCGAGGGAACCAGGGCCGATGGGACGGGCGCGATCTTCGACGGCCCGGTCGGGCTGGCTGCGCTGCTCGTCGGTCTGGTGGTGCTCCTCGCGCTCGCGGTCAACGGTCGCAGACTCGGCAAACCGTCGCGTGACGGCGGCGAAGCGGTGGTGCCGAGCGCCACCGCGTACGTGACCGCGATGGGCCAGCTCTTCGCGCGCAGCCGGCAACGCGGACCGATCGCCGCGCGCTACGCCGATGAGCTCAAACGCAGGGTCGGTGCCGCGACGGGCGTGGACTGGCACCTCGACGACACTGCTTTCTGCGCAGCGATCTCGCTGACCAATCCGCAGTCGGTACCGGCGCTCGCGGCGCTGCTTGCGCACGCTCGCGTGCTGGCGTCGAGCCGGCCCGAGGAGCGCGAGTTGCTGCGCCTGGCGCGCGATATCGATGCCTGCGAGCGCCAGTGGCGGGATGTGCCGGTTGGATGACCGCGTGAGCGCGCAGGGCACAATGCCTCCCGTGGCTACCGGCAGCGACGCCGCGGCTCTGCGCGCGGCCTTGCACGAGACGATGGGTCGCGCCGTCGTCGGGCAGATCCAGGTTATCGACGGTCTGTACATCGCGGTTCTCTGCGCCGGGCATGTGCTCCTCGAGGGAGTCCCCGGAACCGCCAAGACCCTGATGGCACGCACGCTGGCGGCGGCCCTCGACGCGCGTTTCACGCGCATCCAGTTCACGCCTGACCTGCTGCCCTCCGACATCGTCGGGACCAGCGTCTATCGCCCGGACTCAGGTACCTTCGAGTTCCGCGAGGGACCGATCTTCACCGACACGCTGCTCGCCGACGAGATCAACCGCGCGCCGGCAAAGACGCAATCCGCGCTGCTCGAGGCGATGGAGGAGCGGCAGGTCACCACGGATGGGGAGACCCGGCCGCTCGGCGATCGCTTCCTCGTGGTTGCCACCCAGAACCCCGTCGAGTACGAGGGGACCTACCCGCTCCCGGAGGCGCAGCTGGATCGATTCTTCTTCAAGCTCGAGGTGAACGTCCCCGAACCCGCGACCGAGATGGTGATGCTCCGCCGCGTCGACAGCGGCTTCAATGCTCACGACCTGACGGCCGCGGGCGTGACGGCCATCATCGACGCTGCGACCCTCGCCAGGGTTCGCGCGGAGGTGGCAGCGGTTCGCGTCACCGACGAGGTGCTCGGGTACATCTCGGCGATCGTGACCGCAACCCGGACGAGCGCTGATCTCTCGCTCGGAGCCAGTCCGCGCGGGTCGATCGCTCTGCTCCTCGCCGGCAAGGCGATGGCCGCCATCCAGGGACGCGACTACGTCGTGCCCGACGACATCAAGGACATCTGCATCCCCGCACTCCGGCACCGCATGATCCGCCGCCCCGAGGCTGAGATCCAGGGTGTGTCGGAGGTCGCGGCCGTGCAGCGCGCTGTGGGCAGGGTCCCGGTCCCACGGTGACGGCGCCGCGATGACGTGGCGTGGCGCCGGCCTGATGCTGGTGCCGGTCGCAGTCGTCGCAATCGGCGCGGCCGCACCGGCGATGTTGACCGTGGGGTTCGTGCTCTTCGTGGTGTGCGCGGTCGCGATCGTGGTCGACTCGCGACGCGCTCCGGGCAGAGCGGCCCTTCGCGTCGAGCGCGTCTGCAACGACCTGCTCTCCGTCGGAGTCGCCAACCGCGTGACCCTTGCGATCAGCGCCCGTACCACGGGCGCGGCCGCGATCGTCCACGAGCGTGTGCCGCTCCATCTGCATCCGTCGCGGGTGCGCTGGAGTGTGCGCCTGCCCGCCATGGTCGAGTACACGGTCACCCCGGTGGCGCGCGGCGATGTCACCCTCGGGCCCGCGGTCGTCCGGGTCATCGGTCCGTGGGGTCTCGGCTGGCGTCAGACCACCGTCGACTCGCAGCGTCCCGTGCGCGTCGATCCGAATCTTGCTGCCATCGACGTGTACGAGGCGCTTGCCCGGCGCGGCCAGCTTGCGGAGCTCGGGCTTCGCACCATGCGACTGCGCACCGAGGGCAGCGAGTTCGAGCGAGTGCGCGACGCCTTTCCTGATGACCCGCTGCGCGCCATCAACTGGCGCGCGACCGCGCGTACCGGGCGCATGATGGCCACGGAGCTCATTCCGGAACGAGCCCAACCGCTGCTGATCTGCCTCGACCACGGCCGTCTGATGGGGATCGGAGCAGGCGAGCTCACCAAGCTGGATCACGCGATCAACGCGGCGCTGCTCCTCGTCCACGTGGCGCTCCGCAGCGGTGATCGCGCCGGGATGCTCGCCTTCTCGGACACGGTCACGCATACGCTCCCCCCGCGCGCCGGGACCGCCCAACTGCGGCGCTTTCTCGATGCCACCCGACCGATCCAGCCCGGCGAGACCGAGGCCGACTATGACGACGCCCTGGCCTTCTTCAGCAGGTGGCAGACGCGCCGATCGCTGGTGGTCGTCTTCACCGACGTGCTCGACCCCGATCAGGGGAAGGCACTCATCCGGCAGTGCGTACGCCTGCGCCGGCGGCATCTCCCCCTGGTGGTCACAGTCCGCGATCCCGCGCTCGACGACGCCGCCAACGCCGTTCCGCGGAGCGGTGACGATGCGTACGCCCGCGCTGTCGCCGGCGGGCTCATCGCGGATCGCGACGACACGCTGCGACTGCTGCGCAGTTCGGGAGTCGAGACCATCGACGCCGACGCGCGCACGCTGTCGCCGCGGCTCGTGAACCGCTATCTCGACCTCAAACGGCGAGCGCGCCTGTAAGGGCGGGCGCGCTCGATGAGAACCTACCGAGCGGTGCCTGCGAAGTTCCGTCGTGTCGCAGGGTCGATCAGGAGCGCGTAGAGCACGATCACCTTGCCAACCAGGAACACCAGCGGTACGAGTGTGAAGGCGCCGCCGATACCACGTGTCAGAAGATCTATGACGTAGAGCAGGCTGATCACGTCCAGCACGATGATGAACCAGCGCGCGACGTTGGACGGTCGCCCAACAACGATTCCGAGGATCAGGTCGATGATTCCGGAGATGAGCCAATACGCGGCCACGGCAAACAGAAACGCGGCGAGCACGTTGATGACACCGTTCCCGAGTTGACCGGCTGCCTGGTCGTATCCAGGGAGCGACTCGATGCGGGCCCGACCCGCGGTGAGGAAGAGGACACCGATTCCAGCCGCAAGGATGCCGAGGAGGATGCGCGCGATTGCGAACACGATGATGATGATCTGCGCGATGGTCAGCCAGAAGGTCCGCTTGTGCACCTTGACCACGACCGGCTGCGGCATCGGCTGCGAGACGTACGGCTGGGCGGGCATCTGACCCGCGTACGCGCCGCCGGGAGAATACGGACCCTGCGGCGGGCCGGCCGGCGGCCCACCGGGCGGTGCGACTCCTGGGGGCTCTGGGGGCATGCCTCCGGGTGGCTGGGGCGGCAGTGCTGCCACGATTGCTCTCCTCCTCAATGACCCCGTCTCGGCCGGCGAGTCGGTTGCCGGATTCTAGACGTTGCGGACCATGAATGTGCCGTCACCTCACGCGGTTTCGGGCATCGCCTCCACGGCTGCGATCACCGCGCGCGTCAACTGCGTGGGCGTCGAAGCCCCCGATGTCACGCCAACCCGGTGGAGGCCCCGGAACCACGCGGGGTCGAGGTCCGCGGCGGTGTCGACGAGGTATGCGGGGCGATGACCTTTCTCCTGCACCACCTGTACCAGCCGCTGGCTGTTGCTGCTGCGGTCGCTCCCCACAACGACGACACAATCCACGTCATCGGCTGCGAGCACCGCAGCCTCCTGCCGCTCCTGGGTGGCGCGACAGATCTCGTTGTGCACCTCGATGGTGGGAAAGCGTTCGACGAGACGCTCGATGATCGACTGTGTGTCCCACATGCTCAACGTCGTCTGACACGTCACCGCGAGCGGGCGCTCGTCGGGAAGGATGAGCGCGTCCACCTCGTCGATGCTCTCGATGAGGGTTGTGTGTTCGGGAGCGATGCCGAGCACACCGGCGGGCTCGGGATGACCGCGCTTGCCGATGTAGATGACGTGGTGGCCGCTCGCCACCAGCTCCCGGACCAGATCGTGCGTCCGGGTGACGTCGCTGCAGGTGGCGTCGACGAGGTTGAGCCCCCGCGCCCGGGCCGCCTCGACGACGGCCGGCGAGATGCCGTGCGCGGTGAAGATCACCGTGCCCTCTGTGACCTGCTCGAGCGCCTTCATGCGATCCGGTTCAGCAACCAGCGCGACGCCCGACTCCTCGAGCTCGCGGGTCACATGCTCGTTGTGCACCAGGTAGCCGAGCATGGTGACCGGCTCGCGACCCGCGCGCGCCGCGCCTTCCCGCTTTGCGATCCGTATTGCTTCCACCACACCGTGGCAGTAGCCGCGGGGCGTGATCCGGACGACTTCCATCAACTCCAGTCTACGCGGGGGTTTCCGCCGGACGATCGAACCGGAACGATCGTCGCCGTCGCGGGCTTCGACCCGCGAGCAGCAGCCACGAATAGAGAAGCACGCCGACCGCGGCGCCGATCGCGAGTTTCGCTCCGTCTGGAAGCGCGCTCGGGGAGACGAACGCCTCGAGTGTCCCGGCGATGACGAGAAGGCTCGCGGCGCCGAGCACGAGCAGCACGGCTCGCACCGCAACCCGCGCCAGCGCTTCGCCACGGCGAAGCTGGCCGGGGCGGAGGATGGCATCGCCGAGCATCAGTCCGGTGCCGCCGCTGATCACGATCACGCTGAGCTCGAGCACGCCGTGCGGCACGATCAGCGACCAGAACTGA
>JBAPOS010000074.1:0-6365 GCA_049279755.1 Candidatus Dormiibacterota bacterium
GCGCCGCCACCCGACGGCGTGCACGCCGGCGCGCTCACCGACGCGCCGCCCCCGGGATCGGAGTTGCCAGGCAGGCCCGGCTGTTTCAGCAAATAGCCGCGGCCGCCCTTGCCGATCGCGAACAGCAGTTCGTTAGGCAGCAGCGCGGGGCCCACCGATCCGAGGTCGAGATCAGCGGCGTTGAGCGCCGGCCATGGGTCCGGCGGCCCGGGGGCGAGGAACGACATCGACGACAGTGACGGAGAGAACTCCAGGACGCTGTCACCGTAGTCAAAGTGCGCAATGTCGAACGTTGAGCCATTGCCGGTGGTCACGTAGATGTTCCCTGCCGCGTCCACCGCCGGTCCAGAGGGAGCCCACATGCCTCCCTGGTTGTCGCCTTCGGTGTCGTTCCATTGCGCGACCTCGGCGCCGTTGGACTCGGAAACGCTCTCAAGGTACCCGTGGTACGAGCCGCAGTCACCGTCCAACCCGCCCCAGGTGATGATCACGTTGCCATGGGAGACCGCGAGCGCCCCACGTTCCTGTTCAGCATTCACATCCATCCCACGAGGCGTGACGTCGCGGTTGTAGAGGGTGGCGCCGTTCGACGGATTCAGCTTCGCAAGACGGAATCGATACACGCCAGGTGTGTCCTCGACCTCCGCGAGCACATACAGACTCCCGCCGTCGATTATCGGCGTGCCGGTGATCCCCAGCGGCTTGATATCGCCGCAGGGAAAGTTGCTCGTGCGCGGCCTGCCGAGCGTGACCCGCCAGAGCTGTCTGCCGGAGACGGCGTCGAAGTCGTACACCGAATCGTGCTCGGTCGCAATGATGACGTTCTCACCGTCCACCAGGGGCTCAGCGTACAGAGCGCCGTCGAGTGGGCCCGCCGTCCACGCGCCGCGGAGGCGTAAGAATGACGGCTCACCCGTGTCGTCGCCACTGCGTGCGGCGTCGAGGTGATACATGTCCCACTGGGACGTCAGAGGCACTCGCGGAAGTTGCGTGGGCGACGCAACCGTCGCGCTCGGGGCGCACCCACTCAGGAGCGCAGAAAGGGCCAGTGCGACGGAGACGAAGCACCGCATGCCCCATGCTGGCACGGTTGCTCGGCGAGCACTCTCTTGTTCGTCCGCAAGCCGTGATCAACCGGCTCGGCGCGTGCCAGGGTCCATCACCCGTTCGACGCGGCTCGCCCGGTCCCCGAACAGCGGCGACCCGCCGAGCCGCCAGACCCCGACGATCGTCGCCCCCGCGGCCAATGCCAATGCCAGATCCGAGACAATGTCGTGAGCTGCGACACGTTCGCTGAAGAATGTGAGCCCGAGCACCGTCCCGGTCACCGGCTCCACTACCGACGCGGCAGGCAGCGCCGCCTTGAGCTCACCGATCCGATACGCGTGCTGCTGGAGCAGAAAGCCGGCCCCGCCCACGACGACGAGCAAATACGGCGAAAAGGTCCCCAGCACCCCAAGGTGCACCGCGGACGCGGCGGCGACAGTCGTCTTGACGAGGGCGTCTGAGCAACCCAGCGTCATGCCCGCCACGGCTGCGAGCGCCATGGCGGCCCCGTGGAGGACGCCAGCGCGGCGAGCGCCAGAGCGCGCCGAGACCAAGCACAGCGAGCACGAGGAGCAGCGGAGCCCACCAGGTCGCCGGCGGCTGCGACCGCCCAGCCGTTGGATTGGCGACGAGGAGAAACGACGTCAGCCCGCCGACCGCGAGCGCAATCGCCAGCCAGTCCGCCGGTCGCGGCCAGCGTTGCTGCCGGAGCGCGCCGACGACGATCGCCACCACGAGACTCGCTGCGAGCACCGGTTCCACCACCGCAAGGCGACCGATATCGAGGGCGGCAGCCTGGAGCCCGAATCCGGCGACCATCACGCCGACACCCAACAGCCACGAAGGACGGCGAAGCAGGACCGCGATGAGCCGGATACCGCCGGCGCCTTTGCCCGATATGCCGTATGCGGCCTGCTGCTGCAGCGCGGCGCCCGTTCCGATCCCACACGCGGCCCCCGCAGCCAGGAGGACCGACCACCCGCCGGTTCCCACGCCCCTACGCCACTACTGGAGGATCCGGACCATGGCGCGCCCGATCGGGCCTCGGGCTCCGCCACTGTCGTCGGCCGCCTGCAGAACGCGCTGCGCGGCTGACAGGAGCGGCCAGCGCAGCGGCCCCGGGGGCAACGTCACCGGTCGGCGGGTGACGAAGGGCAGCGCGAGGTGCTCGGTGTCCCGCTCGAGCAAGAGGTCCGCCACCACCCGAGCCAGCAGGGCCGACGGTCCGACGCCGTGCCCGCTGTATCCAAGGGCGTAGGCGAGTCGTCCACGGCGGAGCCATCCCACCGTCGGCAGACAGCGCACCGTGGCTGCCACCGGACCGCCCCATCCGTCGCTGATTCGAACGTCCTCAAGTTGAGGGAAGGTCTGCCTGAATGTCTCCTCGAGTCGTCGGAACACGCGCGGATCCCGGTCGCGCCGCGGGTCCGGGCCGATTGACGACACGGGTGCGTCTCGCCCGCCCCAGAGGATCCGGCCATCCGGCGTCGGACGATGGAAATGCGGCATGACCCGCCGGTCCTCGATGCCCATCCCACGCTCCCACCCGACGCGCGACCACTGTGCCGCCGTCAGCGGCTCGGTGCAGATCATCGACGCGCAGATCGTGAAGAGAAATCGTCGTATCCGCGGGACTTCATGCGCGTATGCATTGTTCGCGAGCAGTCCGCGGTCGGCGCGCACGCTACCCCTCCCGGTATGCACGATCAGCGCCGACCCCGTCACTTCGAACCTCGCCATCGGCGTGTGTTCGTACACCACGACGCCGCGGCTCTCAGCCGCCGCGGCAAGACCTAACGCGAGTGCGGCGGGGTCCACGAGGAGCGCGTTCGCCTCGAAGTGACCGCCCCGGACACCCTCAGCTGCAACGAGCGAGCGGCAGTCGGTGGCGCTGAGTGGAACGAGGTCGTCAAGACCGAGCCGCGACACTGCCAGGAGATCCTGCCGGATCCGCACGTCCTGCTCGGGTCCGTTCGACACGGTCAGGAGGCCCGGGCGTGTCACGTCCGCGTCGATGCCTTCGGTGGCGCAGAAGCGCTCGATGTCGGCGAGCGTTTGCACCATCGCGCCATGTATTGCTTTTGCTGATTCGAGTCCCACCTTGCGGACGAGGTCGTGGAGGCTCCGCCCCACCATCGTCATAGCGAACCCGCCGTTGCGGCCTGATGCGCCAAAGCCGACCGTCTCCCTCTCCAGGACGACGATGCGCAGGCCTGGGTCGAGTTCAGCAAGCCGGATCGCGGACCAGAGCCCGGTGAAGCCGGCTCCGATGATGACGATGTCGGCACGATGGTTACCCTCGAGGCGACCGCGCTTCGGCGGAGACATGCGCGCCGTCGCGCGCTCGTGCCACCAGCTCGGAGCTGATGGCGCACTCATTTCGACAGTCTTCGCGGAACACGGTCGGCGACCGTCCACGGGCGCCATCGTAATTGGCTGGTGCCTCTTCGTCTTGAGCCGACGTCCGGGACCTGATCGGCAGCGCAGCGCTTAGGCAGGACGTCCTTGATGTTCGTCCTTCTGTGGCAGCTCGTCTGCATGGCGCAGCACGACTTTCCACCGACCGTCCTCACGTCGGTAGACCTGGGTGCAACGGAGCGTTCTTGGATGCGGGCTACCGCCGATATGCCGAATCATGTGCTCCAGGTCAACTGTGTAGGCAAGGTCATGGCTCACCAGCGACACAACGTTTTCCACCCTGCGGTCGGTAGCTGCAATGCCCTTCGACGCCCAATCGAGCCGGGCACTCACCTGCTCCCACCCGCACTCGTAGCCGCCAAACGCGCCCATGATCACCACATCGTCGGCATGTGACCACAATGCCTTGAATGGCTCGGGTCGACCTTCTACCAACTCTCCGAGCGCTGCCTGGCACTTCGTCACGAATTCGATCCATTCAGCGTCCATGGATGCAATGATGCCAACTCGCCCGAGTGCTTCGGAAGGGCCTGCCACCACTCCCTCGTCGGGGGGTCCGCACCATCGACAGCGGGTCAGGCAATCCATATCGTGCCGCGCATGACCACACGCTGGGAGCGGCGGGCAGTTTGGCTCGCCTGGGGCGTCGGGCTGTGCGTCCTCGGGCTCGTCGCGGCGAGCGTGGTACTGCTGGCGTTGGACTGGAAAGCAATCGACTCGCCGGGCACAGCTCAGCTGGCGGTGTTCCTAGGAGCCCCCATCAATGGAGCCCTCGGCGTTCTGATTGCAGTCCGCCGCCCGAGGAACGCGATCGGGTGGTTCCTGCTCGCAATCGCAGCCGCTGGCGCGGTCTTTCTCTTTACCAATTTCCTGGCCATCCGAGGGTTGCTGAGCGGCGCCGCGCCCGATGGCTGGGTGGCGTGGCCAGGCAACGTGTTCAACAACGCCTCCCCGGTTGCCGAGTACCTGATCTTCCTCCTCATCCTCTTCTTCCCCGACGGACGGCTGCTGCCCGGGCCCCGATGGCGGTGGGTGGCGGGGGTGGCGCTGGCCGCCGTCGCCGTGGAGCTCGTGCAGGCTTTGACATCCACATCGCTAAACCAGCTGTCACCCCGGGTTCCAAGCGTGCCCAACCCGCTGGCGGTGCCTGCCTTGGACGCCCTCACTAACAGCAATAGTCTTCTGCCGCAGCTGTCGTTCTTCCTATTGATCCTGCTGGTACTTTCCGCGGTGGTTGTGCGCTTCCGCCGGTCCCGGGACCTGGAGCGGCGCCAGATGCGCGGGTTCGCCTATGTCGCCGGGGCCACGTTGGCGGCCGTCCTGCTGACCTTCACCTTTACCCCGCCTAACCATCAGCTGGCGACAGCATCCGTTTTCGTGCTACTCGGCACGTTCCTGGCCGTAGCGCTGGCGCGCGTCCGCCGTGGGCGAAGCGCCCAGCGGCGCCCGATACGCTGGACGCCCTACATCGTTGCGACAGTGGTCGGGCTCGGCTCTGTGAGCTACTCGTTCACGTCGCCAAGCAACGGACCCGACGTAGCCAACGCCGCGCTGGGCATTGGGTTTGGCGTGCTCCTTCCCGCCACGATCGGGCTCGCTGTAGTGCGGCACGGCCTGTATGACCTGGACCTGTTCATCAGTCGCACCCTCGTGTACGGCTCGCTCGGGGTGTTCATCACAGCGGTGTACGTGGGCATCGCGGTGGGGATCGGGACGCTGGTGGGGAGTGGCGGCAAGCCCAACCTCGCGCTTTCGATCCTCGCCACGGCGATCGTGGCGGTGGGGTTCCAGCCGGTGCGGGAGCGGGTGCAGAAGGTGGCCAACCGGCTGGTGTACGGACAGCGGGCGACGCCGTACGAGGTGCTCAGCGAGTTTTCGGGACGGGTGGCGGAGACCTACGCGGCGGACGAGGTGCTGCCCCGCATGGCCCGGGTGCTCCAGGAGGGAACCGGCGCGGAGTCGGCGACGGTGTGGCTGCGGGGCCACGCGGAGCTTCGCCCCGCGGCGACGTATCCGGCGGACCTGAGTGGCTACGAAGCACTCGCGATGAGCAACGGGACGTTGCCGGCGCTGCTCGTGGCGACGCGGGCGGTGGAGGTGCGCCATCAGGGTGAGTTGCTCGGAGCGTTGAGCGTGAGCAAGCGCCGTGGGGAAGCGCTGACCCCGATCGAGGAGAAGCTGGTGGACGACCTTGCCCACCAGGCGGGACTGGTGCTCAAGAACGTGGGGCTGAGTGCGGATCTGCAGGTACGCCTCGACGAGCTGCGCGCCTCGCGACAGCGCCTGGTGAGCGCCCAGGATGTGGAACGGCGCCGCCTGGAGCGCAACCTCCATGACGGGGCCCAGCAGCACCTGGTGGCCCTGAAGGTGAAGCTGGGACTGGCGGAGATGCTTCTGGGACGGGACCCCGCGAGGGCGGCGGCGACCCTGGAGCAGCTCAAGGGGGACGCCGACGAAGCCCTGGAGACGCTGCGTGACCTGGCTCGCGGGATCTACCCGCCGCTGCTCGCCGACAAGGGACTGGTCGTGGCCCTGGAATCGCAGGCGCGCAAGGCGACGGTGCCGGTACGCGTGGAGGCCGAGGGCGTAGGTCGATACCCACAGGAGATCGAGGCAGCTCTGTACTTCTGCACCTTGGAAGCTCTCCAGAACGTGCAGAAATATGCATCGGCGTCAGCGGTCGAAGTGCGTCTTCGCGACGCCGGCGGCCAGATCTCTGTCGACGTCGTCGATGACGGTGACGGATTCGACACGGCCAGAGCAACGCACGGCGCCGGTCTCACGAACATGGACGACCGGCTTGACGCCCTAGGCGGGATGTTGCACGTTGAATCGACTTTGGGCATGGGGACGACCCTCCGTGCCGCAGTATGTATCTTATACTCATCTCCGTGTGGTGG
>JBAPOS010000075.1:0-9641 GCA_049279755.1 Candidatus Dormiibacterota bacterium
GCGCGAGCTCGGCGGCGGTGGTGGCGTCGGCGGTGGTAACGACGACTCGGTTCTCGGCTTCTGCGGCGATCCCGGAAGCTCGGGTGCGCACCAGCTTCTCGGCCTCATCCCACGCGCGGACTGTCCGCGCCGCCCCGCTCACCACGATGTCGGCGCGATGTCCGAGCGCGCCGGCATCGATGCACACCAGCGCGATGAACCAGCTGATGGCCGGGGTGATCACCACCCGAGGGAGCAGGCGCTTGGCCTCCTGGATGACCGCTTTGAGGTGATCCTCGCTCGTCATGTACGCGGTCTCGAGACCGGCACCGTCGAGGCTCCAGTGTGCGTCGCGCTCCATGATGCGCACCCGCTCGTCGACATCCCGGAGACCGGTGATGTCGACGCAGAGACCGAACCGATCAAGCAACTGCGGACGGAGGTCTCCCTCTTCGGGATTCATCGTCCCCACCAGGATGAAGCGCGACGGGTGCGCGAACGAGATGCCCTCGCGCTCCACGGCATTCCAGCCCATCGCGGCTGCGTCGAGAAGCACATCGACGATGTGGTCGTCGAGCAGATTGACCTCGTCGACGTAGAGGATGCCGCGGTTGGCGTCGGCGAGGAGCCCCGGCTCGAAGCGACGCTCGCCGAGCTTGATCGCCGCCTCCGTGTCGATGGTCCCGACCACTCGATCCTCGGACGCGTTGACCGGCAGTTCGACCACCCGCGTGCGCCTGCGTTCGACGGCGTGAGCCATCCCGGCCTCGGCGCGGTGGCGACAGTCGTCGCACCACGTTGCCGGGGTGTCCGGATCGCATCGATACCGGCATCCGACGATCACATCGATGTCGGGGAGCAGCCGAGCCAGCGCGCGGACCGCTGTCGACTTGGCGGTGCCTCGCTGGCCGCGGATGAGCACGCCGCCGATCCCCGGGTTGATGGCGTTGAGGACCAGCGCGGTCTTCATCGTCTCCTGACCCACGAGAGCGGTGAACGGCATGAGGGAACGGGAGTTCGGCATTGAACCCATTGTGCCAGCGCCGCCGAGCACCGAGCCTGCTACAACGCCTCGATGCAGAGACCTCTCCGCGTCCTGCTCGAGGCGAGCTGTCTGGGGGACGCACGTCGGGACGCCGGCATCGGACGGTATGCGACCCAGTTGATCGAGGCGCTCCGGGGGGTGGCGGGTCTCGAGATCACCCCGTCGGTCCCGGCCTCGCCGGCGTGGAGCGAGGCTCGCCCGGCGCGATTCCTGCGGGCGCAGCCACACGCGCTCGCCGAAGCCGTCGCCAGTCATCCTCACCTGGTCCACGGGCTCGGCGGTGAGCCGGTGATCGGGTTTCCGGCGTCTCGCCAGGTGGTGACCCTGCACGACGTCGAGATGTGGCGAGGCGCGCCGGCTCCAGGCGTGTCCGCCTCAGCGCGCCGCTTCTTCGGGGCTCTTCTGGCGCCGGCGATCCGGGCGTGCGCTGGCATCATCGCCGTGAGTGAGGCGACCCGAACGGACGCGATCGCCGCCCTCGACCTCGACCCGTCCCGGATCCATGTCGTGCCCCATGGCGTGGGAGCTGTGTTCTCAGCCCGCCCCAAGCTTCGCGACACGCGAACCGCCGAAGCCCTGGGGCTCGATGAGCCCTTCGTGCTCTGGGTCGGCAGCATGCGATCGCCTGACCCCCGCAAGGGCATCGACACCCTCCTCGATGCGATGCAACGGCTGCCCGGAGGAGGGCCGCCCCTGGCGCTCGTGGGAGCGCTCGGCCCCGAAGCCGACCGGTTGGCGGCCGAGGCATGGCGACGTCGCCTCCGCCTCGTCCTGAGCGGCCCGGTCGACGATGCCGATCTCGCATCGCTGTACCGGCAGGCTGCGGTGGTCGTCCTGCCCTCGACGAACGAAGGCTTCGGTTTGACCGCGCTGGAGGCGATGGCGTGCGGGGCGCCGCTGGTCGCCACCACCGTCGGGAACCTTCCTCAACTCACGCAGGACGTCGCCGTGCTGGTGCCGGCCGGAGATCCCGCGGGACTGTCCGGCGCCATCGAGCTGGTGCTCAGCGAACCGGTCAGCGCCGCCCGGATGCGCCACGCGGGCATCGATCGAGCCTCCGGTTACACATGGGAGCGGACCGCGGCGATGACCATGGCGGTGTATGAGCACGTCGCGCTGCGCAGCGGGTCCCACCCGCGCTGATGTGAGGCCGGGGTCAGAGTTCCGCGGCGATTGCCTGCCGCTGGTCCTCGTCAAGCTCGACGGTCACCGTGAGATTGGGATGTTCGGTCCCGGCGGCGATGGCCGATCCCCCGAGGACCGCCGCGCGCTGACCGGGCTCGAGGTTGAAACGCAGGTAGTGTGCCGGCGCGATCTCGCCGGGTGGTGACACCACCTCGGGAACACCTCGGACGCGGGCTCCGGCGACCTCGATGAAGACGGCGCGCTCGACGCCGTCGAGCTGGGTCGCGGCGGCGGCGAGATCGGCCGGGTCGGCCACCTCGACGAACAGCATCGCGGCGAGCTCCCCGCGGCTTGGCACCACCGCGTTGAAGGCAGCGATCTCAGCTGCGATCCGATCGGGGACGTCGATGCGTTCGGTCCGCAAGGCCTCCTCGAGGGTCGAGCGAATCGTGTCCCGGTTCTCGAACACCAGCGCCAGGCGATCGCCGAGGTGCACCCGCCGGAAGCGCTTCAGCTCGGCGACCTCGTGGCGCGCATCCCCCCGAGATTGCTCGTAGGCGTCGCCGACGCGGACATCGCCGCGGTCAATCTCGGCCTGGCCCTCGGGCGTCACCAGAACCTCCATCAGGGTGAGGATGCGCGACGCCGACTCTGGCAGGTCGGCCAATCCGGCGGGTGGAGTAATACTTGACCTGCGCGGTATGATTTTGGCGGGCATGGCAACCGTCCCATTCGACCGCAGCGTTCTCAAGGTCAATCAGGCGATCCTGATGATCGTCATCGTGGCCGGCTACCTGGTCGGGCTCGTCTATCACCCGGTCGCCTGGGCGCTCCCCGTCCTGGCGGTGATGATGCTGGCCGCCGTCGCCTCTCCGTCGTTCAACGTCCCGCGCCTGCTCTATCTCCGCTGGCTCAAGCCCGCGCGCATCGTGAGGCCGCGCGTCGTCCAGGAGGATCCGGCACCGCACCGTTTTGCACAGCTGGTCGGCGGCGTCTTCCTTGCCGCGGCAAGCGTGTTCGTGATCACCGGGTTGCTGCTGGTTGCGTGGGTGCTGGCGTGGATCGTGGCGGCGCTCGCCTTCCTCAACTTCGCGTTCAACATCTGCGTCGGTTGCATCATGTACGCCCAGCTGGTCCGCTTCGGCCTGCTACCGCTCTCTCGCGAACCGGCGCGATGATCCTCCTGCTCGCACCCTTGATCGCCATCGCGGCGATCGCGGGCGTGGCCCTGGTGCTCCGGGTTCAGCGAGGTGGCCAGCGCCGGCTGGTCGGGCGGGTCGTCGAGAACGTGGTGCGGGCTGGCCGGCTGCCCTCCATCCTGTATTTCACCGGCGAGAACTGCACGATCTGCCACACGGCGCAGCGACCGGCACTGCGAGCGCTGGCGGCCGTGATCGATTCCGGCATCGAGATCCGCGAGGTCGACATCGCCGTCGAGCCCGAGCTGGCCCGCCGCTATCGCGTGATGTCCCTTCCGACCACGATCGTGCTCGACGCGGCTGGACAGGTGACCGACATCAACGTTGGTTTCGCGAGCGGGGAGATTCTTCGCGGGCAGTTGGTTGACGCCGGGATGCCGGTCGCCGCGTAGTCAACCGGGTACTCTGAGCGCATGGCCGTCACCGAGCGCGCACAGCGAACACGCGCTCCGGCTCCGTCGGACCTCTTCGCCGTCGACGAGCTGCTCAGCGACGACGAGCGCCTGATCCGCGACACCGTACGGGGGTTCGTGCGCGAACGCGCGCTGCCCGTCATCCCCGAGCACTTCGAGGCGGGCACCTTTCCTCGCGAGCTGATCCCGGGCGTGGCCGAGCTCGGTCTCCTGGGCATGCACCTGCACGGCTACGGCTGCGCCGGAACCACGGCGATGGCGTACGGGGTCGCCTGCGAGGAGCTCGAGGCAGGCGACAGCGGGCTGCGCTCATTCGTCTCCGTGCAGGGGTCGCTGGCGATGTTCCCGATCTCTGCCTACGGCAGCGACGAGCAGAAGGCTCGCTGGCTGCCCGAGATGGCGGCAGGGCGAGCGATCGGCTGTTTCGGGCTGACCGAGCCCGACGCCGGATCGGATCCGTCGTCGATGCACACGTCCGCGCGCCGGGACGGCGACGACTGGGTGATCAACGGCACCAAGATGTGGATCACCAACGGCTCGATCGCCGACATCGCGGTTGTCTGGGCCATGACCGACTCCGGTGTTCGGGGGTTCCTCGTCGAGCGCGGAACCCGTGGCTTCACCACATCGGACGTGCACAACAAGCTGTCGCTGCGCGCGTCGGTGACATCGGAGCTGTCGTTCGACTCGGTGCGTGTACCGGATGGTGCCGTCCTCCCCGGAGTGACCGGGATGCGGGGCCCGCTCTCCTGCCTCAACGAAGCGAGATTCGGCATCGGCTGGGGGACCATGGGTGCCGCACGGGCCTGCTTCGAGTCCGCGCTCGAGTACAGCAGGACGCGCCGCGCGTTCGGCAAGCCCATCGGCGCGATGCAGCTGACCCAGCAGAAGCTGGCTGACATGGCGACAGCGATCGTGCAGGGACGCCTGCTCGCGCACCGGCTCGGCACGCTCAAGGACCAGGGTCGTCTTCATCCGGTCCAGGTGTCGATCACCAAGCGGGCCAACGTCCGAGCCGCCCTCGACATCGCGCGCAGCGCGCGCACCATCCTCGGTGCGAACGGCATCACGCTCGAATACCCGGTTTCGCGGCACATGGCGAACCTCGAATCGGTGCTCACCTACGAGGGCACCGAGGAGGTGCACACGCTCATCATCGGCAAGGAGCTCACCGGCGAGAACGCGTTCGGCTGAGCGCTAGGCGGCGTCGTCCCAGCTTTCGGTTTCCCGAAACGAGTGATGGCCGCGCCGGGCGACGATCAGGTGATCGAGCAACGGGATGCCGAGCAGGGCGCCGGCACTTCGGAGCGCGGCGGTGACGACACGGTCGGCACGGCTCGGCGCCGGGTCGCCACTCGGATGGTTGTGGCCGATGATGACTGCAACCGCGTCGCTGCGCAGCGCGGGCCCGAAGACGTCGCGTGGTTGGAGCCGCGAAGCGTTGATGGTGCCGACCGCGACCGTCTCGAGCCTGATCGGGCGGTGACGAGCGTCGAGGAGCAGCACGACGACCTGCTCGCGGCGCGCACGGCGCAGCCCGTCGAGCATGAGCAACGCGTCCCGCGGCGACCCGATGGCCGGTCGGTCGTCGTCGGTCCACCGCTCCGCGAGCTCCCACATGGCGGCAAGGCGCTCAGCGCGTTCGCGCGAGACCCCGTGCTCACGGGTGAGCCCAGCGGCATCGAGCGCTCGGCGCTCCCACCACGGGATCCGCGCGACCCGATTGGCGACGACGCTCAGATCAGCGGCGGGAGACGCACCTCCCAGCGCCCGGGCGAGCAGCTCCGCCTCTCCGGTTGCGCCGTCCGTCTCATTCCGCATGCTCCCGAGCATACTACAACACAGTGTAGTTGCCGGTGCATGGATTACGACCGGGTGAGCAGCATCCCCACGATGAAGATCGCCACGATCACGGCACCGGCCACCGCCACCGGAATCCAGCCGCCGGCGGCGGCCAGCAGAGACGGTGACAGTGACTGCGCGATTCGAGGCGGCGGGGCAGCGGGCGCGTCGACGATGTCCGGCGGCGCCTCCACCACGATCAACTTCACGCGTCCGGGTGCATCCTCGGGCAGCTCGGCCGGGTCGAGGAGCGCCGGCGCTACCGCGACGCTCCGCCGCCGGCGCGGGGTGCGGAGCTCAGACACCACGCTCGCCCTCGGCAATCAGCGCAGCAAGCACCTCATCCGCGAACGAGCGATACGCCGCCGCTGCCTCCGACGAGGGCGCCATCACGGTCACCGGCTCGCCGGCGAGCGCCGATTCCTGCAGTCGGACGGTCACTTTGATGACCGTGTTGAAGACACGGAGGTTCGGGATCGCGCGGAGTCCCTCGAGCAGGTCCCGCGAGAATCTCGTGCGCATGACCACGAAAGTCGGCAGCAACCCGAGCACGCGAAGGTCCGGGTTCAACCCCTGGCGCACGTGGTGCACGGAACGGAGCGTCTCCTTGAGCCCCTTCACCGCGTAGCCCGACATCTGCATCGGGATCACGATGTAGTCGGTGGCTGCGAGGACGCTGACGGTGTGGAACGCAAAGCTCGGCGGCGTGTCGAAGAGGATGAAGTCGTAGTCGCGACAATCGCGATCGAGCGCTCGACGAAGACGGGTCTCGGCATCGAGCGTCGTCGGCAACCCGGCTTCGACGGCACTGAGATCCGGGTTCGCGGGCAGCAGGTGCAGCCCGGGCCACTTGGTGCGGACGATCAACTCATCGACAGACTGGTCGGGCTCGAGAATCGCATCCGCCACGGTGTGCGTGAGCGAGTAGGGATTGAACCCGAGGCCGGACGTGAGGTTGGATTGCGGATCCATGTCGACGGCGAGCACGCGCCGTCCGCGCTCCGCGAACACGGCCGCCAAGGAGGCGCAGGTGGTTGTCTTTCCCACCCCGCCTTTTCCGGAGATACAGGCGATCGAAACAGCCACCGCGACCGACTAGTCTAGTGCAGGCCGTCGCGACCGGCACACGGGAGTGGGTACGTCGGCGGCAGGATCAGTCAGCTTGGCGCCGCTCGCACTGTCGGGCGAACCGCGGGCGCCGCCGCCATGTCGTCCTCCCACGCGCGGTTCAGACGCCGCTGCATGGTTGCCATGAGTATCAGGCCACCCGCGACGGGGAGCAGCATCCAGAGGATGGCGCGCGCCGGGCGCAGCTGCACGTCCGTGGTGCGCCCCATCCGATCCTCAACGATGCGCACGCGCTCGAGCGTCATCACGATCGCGATGGCGCTGAACGCCAGGAGCAGCTCGATGTAGGGGATCAGCAGACCGCCGCCGAGCAATCCATACGCCTGCAGCACGGTGACGTGAGGGTCGAACGGCAGCGTGACGTTTGCGACCGCAAGCACGATCCTCACCGCTCCGGCGATGCTGACCAGCCAGCCGATCGCCCAGGGAATCGCGACGGCCACGGTGGATCGTCCGGGAACGACGTGCATGCGGGTGTCGAAGTTGCCCACCTCTCGGTTGATGCGGTGATGCCACACGAGGCTGTAGACCCCGAGCGTGACGATCGAGAGCACCATGATTCCGAGGATCGAACGGTGCTTGCCCGCCGGTCCGAATGATGTGACCTTGGGGAGCGCCTTTTCCGGGGTGGTGATGGCCGCGACGATCGTGACCTCGGTCGGGTCGGCCTCCAGAGCCTCGCCGGACGGGGGGTCGGAGGTGCTGCCGCCGGCCGGCGCACCAGCGTCCGCATCGAGCACCGGCCCAGTCTTGGCCGGGTGAGGCGACGCCGAAGCAGGCCACGACCATGTCGGAGGCGCGAGGGTCGCGTCGCCGGACGCGACGGCCTGCGGAGTGGCGGTCAGGGTCGCGACGGCGGGCGTGGTGCCCGGCCGCGATGCGGTCTCGGTCATCCCGTGTTCCTCGTGTACGGCGCCGCCTCGGGCGATGCCGCGTGCTGCTAGTGGGACGTCGACGCTCCGGGTACTGGATTCGAACCAGTGGCCTTGCGGTTAACAGCCGCCTGCTCTACCGCTGAGCTAACCCGGATCATGACTCAAGTCTACCCGCCGTGACGCACCGTGCCTTCGCGTTCACGATTTGTCGCAGCCGCAGACCGCGGCCGCGCCGTCTACTCGAGGTAGTCCTTGAGCTTCTTGGAACGCGATGGATGGCGCAGCTTGCGCAGCGCTTTCGCCTCGATCTGGCGGATGCGTTCGCGGGTCACACCGAAACGCTTGCCCACCTCTTCGAGCGTGCGCTGATGGCCGTCGATGAGGCCGAATCGGAGCTGCAGCACGCGACGTTCGCGCGGCGTGAGCGTGTCGAGGATGTCCTCGACCTCGGTGCGCAGCATGGTCAGCGACGCTGCGTCGGATGGCGCCGTGGCCTCTTTGTCCTCAACAAAGTCCCCGAGATGCGAATCCTCTTCCTCGCCGATGGGCGTTTCCAGTGAGACCGGGTCCTGGGACACCTTGGTGATCTCCCGAACCTTCTCCGGCGTAATGCCCATCTCGTCGGCGATCTCCTCGTCGTTGGGCTCGCGGCCCAGCTCCTGAAGCAACCGCCGCGAAACGCGCACGAGCTTGTTGATGGTCTCGACCATGTGCACCGGGATGCGGATGGTTCGTGCCTGGTCGGCGATGGCGCGTGTGATGGCCTGGCGGATCCACCACGTCGCGTACGTCGAGAACTTGTATCCCTTGTGGTAGTCGAACTTCTCGACGGCGCGAATCAGGCCCATGTTGCCTTCCTGGATCAGATCGAGGAATGACATGCCGCGGCCGATGTACTTCTTGGCAATGCTGACCACAAGCCGCAGGTTCGCTTCGGTGAGCTGGTTCTTCGCCTCCTCATCGCCCTGCTCGATCAGCTTCGCGTAGTGCACCTCCTGCTCGGCCTTGAGAAGCGCGACCCGGCCGATCTCCTTGAGGTACATGCGAACCGGGTCGTCCAGGGAGACGGAGTCGATCGCCTCAGCCTTGGCGATGAGCTCCTCGTCGATCTCGTCGACGGTCTCGAAATCCTTGTCTCCGTCGCTGACCTCGATCCCCATCTCGCGAAAGACGTGGAAGATCCGCTCCAGATGGTCGGGCTCGACATCGATCTCGGGGAAGGCTGCGAGGATGTCGTCAGGCGTGAGGTATCCGTGGTCCTTGCCCTTGATGATCAACGCCTCGGCGGCGGAGACCAGCAGGTCGGCGCCGGAAGGCGGCGGCAGGGTGGCGGCCCGGGATCGGGTGGTTGTGCTGGTGGCTGCGGTCATCTCAACTCTGTCTTACGCGGGGCAGGCTGACGCCCGCGACTGCAAGGTCCGCCGGTCGATCGGTACAACGACAGCGTTCACAATAATTGTCAAAGCCGTCTGCGTGTGCCAATTCGGGCGATCGGATAGGGAAATTCCACGCGGGCACGAGAAGGATGGTGGCTCGCCAGGCTTCAGATCAAACATGCGCGGAGCGCGCGCACAGCAGGGATCGGGTTGCCGATCAGCGAACCGCGACCGTCCTGCGCAGATGCGGCGCGTCCGCGGCGAGCCTGCTGAGCTTGGCGGCGAGAGCGTCGGCGTCCTCGGTGCGGCCCTCATCCCGGGCACGGTGCATCTCGGTCGAGATGCTGACCAACGCGCGGCGCACGCTCTCCTCGTGGATGAGCCTGACGCAGTCGGCCATGAGCTGCCTGATCGCCTCCGGCTCCGCCGCGTCGGCGAACTCGGGAACCTCGCGGACCAGCAGGCCCGCGGCGCGCCGCTGATCGCCACCGGTGAGGCGCCGAAGCGTGAAACCGGCAGGGTCGGTGGACGCCGCATCGTAGATCCGCCGTGCCGTCGGATTGGTGAACTCATCGGGTCCGAGACCGGTATCCGATCGCAGGGCCGCCGCCAGCTCCGGCCGGATCAGCACTACCCGGGCGAGCTGCGCCTCCCAGGGC
>JBAPOS010000076.1:0-3837 GCA_049279755.1 Candidatus Dormiibacterota bacterium
TCCGGAGCCGGTTCGGTGCCGCCACCGTGCGCCGGCCGAGGCTCGCGCTCGATCCGGGCGACCTTCCAGAGCGGCGGTTCACGTGGGAGGCGCCGGTCGTGGCAGGGGTGGCTCGATGACCGAGTTGCTCGAGGGCATCGTCGAAGTGCGTACCAGCGCGGACGGCCGGCCGATCGCGATCCGCAACGGGCCGGCGTGGAGGCGGGTGGCCGAGGTCGTGAACACCTGGCGTGTGGCGACCGACTGGTGGCGAACCCCGGTGGGTCGCGACTACGTCCGTTGTCTCCTCAACGATGGGGAGTGCGTCGATCTCTACCGGGACCTCGGGACCGGTGAGTGGCATCGGGAGCGCCGCTATGACTGAACCACGCGCCGCCCCTCCCTGGTGGCCGCCGGTTGAGGGGAACCGGCGGCCGGGAAAGGGGAGAAGGCCTGAGCTGGGCACCCGCTGGTGCCCTTTGCGGTGGTGGGCTGACCCGATCGATAGTTACACAAAATTGTAGTAGTTGTCAAGCCGCCACGACGTGCCGATGCCCGGGTTTGCCGAACTCGCCGCCCGTTCCCACTACTCCTTCCTGGAGGGGGCCGCCTCGCCCAGGACGATGGTCGAGACCGCGGCCCGGCTCGGGATCTCCGCGCTCGGGCTCTGTGATCGCAACGGCCTGTACGGGGCGGTCGAGCTGATCCAGGCGGCGAAGGCGCACGGGATCCATCCGATCATCGGAACCGAGCTGGAACTGGCCGGCGGCTCGCGCCTCCGGCTCCTCGCGCGCAGTCGCACCGGGTACCGCCAGCTGTGCCGGGCGGTGAGCGCTTCGCAGCTGGCCGGCGTCAAGGGTCAGCCGCGCCTGCAGATCGCCGGGATTGCGACGGGCTCGGGCTTCGGAGACCGTGCGAGTGCGATCCGGACGGGTCCTGCCGTCGCGGGGTCCTCTCCGCCCGTGCTCGGGTCAACTCGCACAGGCGGCGTCCCCCCGCGACGTCACCCCTCCGGATCTCCTGGATCGATAGTCTCCCGCCCGCGGGTGTCGCAATCCCGGCGTCCTACGGTGGCGCCTCCCGAGCGCCCGGCATCGCTTCGGCCGACGGCGGGACCTTTCCCTGAGGGGTGGCCGGGATTGCCGTCTTCGACGTTGCTCGTCGAGAGTGAGCCGGCGCATGTTGATCCGGCGGAGCTCGACGATTGCATTGCGCTGATCGGTGGCTCACGCAGCGCTGTTGTGGATGCGCTGGTGCATGGTGATCGCAGAGAAGCGCTGCGTCATGCGCAACTGGTTCGTGAATGTTTCGGGGACCGCACCGCGATGCTCGTGAGCAATCACCTCCACCCTGCTGATCGCTGGCTGGTTGCGGAATGCGCGGCGATCGCGCGTGCTGCCGGCATCGCGTTGGTGGCGAGCGCGACGCCGGACCACGCGACCGCCGACGACAAACCGCTGCTCGATGTGCTCACCGCGATCCGCCATCGCACCACCCTCGACCAGGCGGCGGCGCACGGTCTGCTGCTGCCCAACAGTGAGCACCGTCTCCACAGCGAGGCAGAGCTTCGCGCGCTGCTCCCCGACCTCCCCGAGGCGTTCGACAACGCGGTGCGCATCGCCGCCGCCTGCGAGGTGTCACTCGATTTCAGCGATGTGCGCTTTCCGGGCTTCCCTGTCCCCAAGGGCGAGACTCCGTTCTCCATGCTCTACCGGCTCTGTCAGGAGGCTGTGCAGCGCAAGTACCACCCCATGACTCGCGCGGTTGCTGCTCGCCTGCAACGCGAGCTCGACGTCATCGAGAAGACACGGCTCGCCGAGTTCTTCCTGATCACCTGGGACATCATGCGTTTCGCGCGCGAGCACGGCATCCCTGGGCAGGGACGCGGCAGCGCGGCAGACTCCATCGTCGCCTACCTGCTCGGTGTCACGCGTGTCGATCCGGTTGCGCACGACCTGCTCTTCGAGCGATTCCTGCACGAGGACCACCAGGGCACGCCCGACATCGACATCGATTTCTCGACCGACCATCGCGAGCAGGTGCTCCAGTACGTGTACGAGAAGTACGGCTCGGACCGAACCGGGATGGTGGCCAACGTGGTCACCTTCCGGCCACGCATGGCGATCCGCCAGGTCGGCGCGGCGATGGGCTTCCCGGAAACCGTGATCGACAAACTCAGCACGCACACCGACAGCTGGTACCTGGCGGATATCGAGTCCACGCTGATGTCCGCCGGTGCAGTCGGTGCAGGCACCACGAGGCCGGGTGACGATGTAAGCACCGCAACGCCCGGTGGCGTCGGTGTTGATGCAGCGACGGCCCGTGACGGTGCAGGCACCACGAGGCCGGGTGACGTTGCGGGGGGGAGCCGTCCCGGCGTGTTCACGGAAGCCGGGGCGGAGGGGCCCCCGCGACGGCAGGCCCCGGCCGTCGTTGCCTCAACAGCGACGTCATCGAGCCTCGTGGTGCCTGCACCGTCACCGGGTGTTGTGGTGCCGAATCGCGCATGGGCGCAGTTCATCGACATCCTGCGTCGAATCGAGGGCACTCCTCGTCATCTGAGCATCCATGTCGGCGGCATGCTGGTCACCGGTGAGCCACTCGTGGACGTTGTGCCGGTGGAGCGGGCGACGATGCCGGGGCGGGTCGTCGTGCAGTTCGACAAGGACGACGTCGAGGACATGGGGCTCATCAAGATGGATCTGCTCGGGCTGCGCACGCTCTCGGCGATCGCTGAGTGCCTCGACTTCATCGAGCAGACCACCGGGGAGCGACCGGACCTGGATGCGCTGTCGCTCGATGACCCGCGCGTCTACGACGTGATCTGCAGGGTCGACACCATCGGGCTCTTCCAGATCGAATCGCGCGCCCAGCAGCAATCGCTCTGGCAGTCGCAGCCTCGCTGTTTCAACGATCTGATCGTCCAGGTTGCGATCATCCGCCCGGGCCCGATCCAGGGTGATGCGGTCCATCCCTACCTTCGCCGCCGCCAGGGACTCGAGCCCGTGACCTACCTGCATCCCAAGTTAGAGCCGATTCTGGCGGAAACCTGTGGCGTCGTCCTCTACCAGGAGCAGATCCTGCGCATCGTCATGGAGATCGCCGGGTACACCGCCGGTGAAGCGGATCGATTTCGCCGGGCGATGAACCGGCACCGTTCTCGGGTGGAGATGGAGGAGCTCCGCGATGGCTTCATCCATCGCTGCATCGATCACGATCTCGATGAGTCGGTGGCGCAGCAGATCTTCAAGAGCGTCGCCGGCTTCGCGGAGTTCGGCTTCTGCAAGTCGCACGCTGCGGCGTTCGCGCGCACCGCCTATGAGACCGCGTGGCTGCGCATGACATACCCGGCGCACTACACGTGCGCGCTGCTCAACGCGCAGCCGATGGGCTTCTACCATCCGTCGGTCCTCGTCGACGATGCCAAGCGGCACGGGGTCACGATCCTGCCGGTCGATGTCACCAAGAGCCGGGCGCGATGCGCTGTCGAAGCGCTCGAGCCTGCCGGCTTCGGGATACGGCTCGGGTTCGCATACGTGCGCGGGCTGGGCCCGTCGGCACGCGCCGCGTGTGATGACGCGGTGGTTGCCGGGGCCAACACCTCGGTGGCCGATTTCTGGCGGCACACGCTCCTGCCCAGGATTGCGATGGAGAACCTCATCCGCGTCGGCGCCTTCGACGCGGTGGCCGCCGGCAGGTCGCGCCGTCAACTGCTCTGGACGCTGAAGGAGAACGAGGAGTCACTGCCGCCACGGCGACGCCGGAGAGCGACCATCGCGCCGGCCGATCAATCCGTGGTCGCCGCGGCGGTGGTGACCGGCCCGCCGCGGGGCAGCGGCGCGATCGCGGGCAACCGGC
>JBAPOS010000077.1:0-5620 GCA_049279755.1 Candidatus Dormiibacterota bacterium
AGGGCGCTGCACTTGTTGGGACAGATCCATGCCCGACGAAGCTCCTTTACAGAGGCGACAGCAGTGGCGTTCCGGGCGCTGGAGGCGGCCGGCGATGACGCGACGCTGGTCGCGGACGTCGAGCTGGACCTCTGTTACTACACGGTGAACGTGGGCGACCTGCTAGGCGCCGTGCAGCACGCCCGGGGCGCACTGCTCGCCGCCGAACGCGCCGGCGATCCCGGGGCGCTTGCCGATGCGCTAGCGGCGGTGACCATGGCGGAGTTCGCGGCCGGTGGCGGCTTCGACGAGGATCGCATGCGCAGAGCGCGCGATCTGGAGGACCCCAACCGAACCAGGGCCTGGCAAAACACTCCTGCCTTCCTCCACGGATCGATACTGCTGTACACCGGCTCCCTCGAGCCGGCGTTTACGATCCTCAGCAGGCTGCACGCCGAGACTCTCGATCGGGGCGAGGAGAGCCACGCCCCGTTCTCCTGCTTCTTTCAGGCGTGGGTCTGTGTCTGGCGCGGCGACCTTGTCGCCGCGCGTCGACTTGCCGAAGAGGCGAGGCAGACCGCCGCCGTGCTGGACGATCCTGCAGCGCACGCGATCGCCCTCGCCGCCGGCGCGCTCGTGCACGCGCACGACGGATCGATCGACCTGGCCCGTGAGGAGGCACTCGGATCGATTCGCCTCTTTCAGGAACTGGGCTGGGCTATGGGAACCGGCTGGCCTCTGTGGGCACTGGGGCTGGCCGAACTGTCGACCGGCAACCCGGCGGCCGTCGACGCCGCGCTGGGTCCGCTGGCGACCATGCTCACGGCCATGGGAGGAGGCGATCCGTTCCTCGGGGTGTGCTTGCCAGAGGAGATCGAGGCGCTCGTCGAGCTCGGCCATCGCGATCGCGCGGAGTCGCTCATCGATTGGCTCGAGGGGCGCGGCACCGAGCTCGATCGGGCATGGGCGCTGGCTGCCGCCGGTCGCTGCCGCGGGCTTCTGTATGCCTCCGGCGGTGACGTCAACCGCGCACTCGATGCGCTCGGCGGCGCGCTGGCTGCGCACGATCGCTGTGCCATGCCGTTCGAGCGGGCGCGCACCCTCCTTGTCCTGGGGCGAGTCCAGCGTCGCGGCGGCATGCGCGGAGAAGCCAGAGCGACGCTGAGCGAGGCGATCGCAGCCTTCGAAGAGTTCGGCGCACCGATCTGGGCCGAGCGCGCGAGGAGCGAGCGCGCTCGCCTGGGCGGGCGGTCGGCGTCGTCGCAGAGGTTGACGCCGACCGAGTTGCGCGTCGCCGAGCTGGCTGCAGCGGGCCTGGCCAATCGCGAGATCGCCGAGCGAGTGTTCCTCACGACGAAGGCCGTCGAGTCCAACCTCACGCGCGTCTACCGCAAGCTCGACATTCGCTCCCGAGGCGGCCTCGCACGCGCGCTCCAGACGGGGAAGGCGACGCCGAGCGGTGATTGAGGCCGCGGGCTCGGAGCAGTGTTGGGTGGTCGGAGGCCGTCAGTGCTGCGAGACTTCGTCGCTTCGGGCTCCCGCCTCGTCGCGGAGAGCCGCCTCATACGCATCGAGCGCCCGCTTGTATTGACGGCGCTTTGCCTCCGGGATGATCTGTAGAAACACAGCCACGACAACACCGGTCCAGAGTGCCCAACCGAGCGTGTAGAGCAGGTCGCCAATCAGTCCAAGAGGCTCAGTTGTGGTCGACGACTTGATCAGGTACCCACCGACATCTGCCGCCAAGCCGACGAGGAAGCCGATCCCGAGGGTCCAGTACAGGATTCGCTGCCCGAACACGGACCGCCGCACGTCGGTGAGGTGCTCGCCTACCCAAGCCAGCGCTGCGCGACGTTCCAGCTCGCCGAGACCACGAAACGGGTCCTGCCCTTGAGCGCGGTCCTCGTCACCGAACGTGTGCGGAGCCTCCATCGCTCCCGATCCTCCAGGCATGTTCGATCCGTCCCGTCGGCCTACCTCAGGGTCTGACCGGCGCCACTCAATCGCACCACAGTAGCGCCTACAGTGCGAGGCTGCCTGGGCTGTGGCGCGGAGGCTGCGCGCATACTCTGTCTCGAGATTAAGCCCTCGCGGGCATATGTCGAGGTGGAGAGGATGTACGGAACCATCATGCGGGCCAAGGTCAAGGCTGGCCGCCGGGCAGAGTACGAGCGAGTGATGCGCGAGATGGTACCCAGCCCCGAGGCGTACGGCCAGGGAATGCATTCATATGAAGTCGCCTGGGAAGAGAAGGATCCAGACCGTATCGTGCTGATCGTCCACTTCAAGGATCGCGAGAGCTACATGGCGAATGCAAGCCGAGCCGAGACCAACACCGACTACAACCGGCAACTCGAGTACCTCGACGGCGAGCCTGAGTGGATCGACGTCAACTACGCCGACTACGTCGGCAAGCCACTCGGAGGCGGCTGACAGGAGGCCAGCCTCAAGTCGAGTGGTGCCGTGCGCCACAGGACGTCCGCGCAGCTGTCCTTCAGGTCGCAGCGGGCGAACAACGTCAGGAGGTTCCAGGCTCATCCGGTTAGGCGATCGCGAGCTGCCCCGTCAGAGGATTGAAACGTGGATTGGGAGCTGGCTGGACGAGGATGGGGACAGCGGGCCCGGGATTGGGCCTACCTCGTCGAGCCATATGCGCGACCGGCCAACGAGCTGCTGTTCGAGCGGCTCCACGTCGGTGAGGGCGTGCGCCTGCTGGATATTGCCTGCGGGTCTGGATTCGCTGCTCACCTGGCGGCCGATCACGGAGCCACCGTTGCAGGTTTGGATGCGTCGGAACCCCTACTGGCGATCGCGCGCGCGAGGACCCCGGCGGGCGACTTCCGTCTCGGTGACATGCTCGAGTTGCCCTTCGACGACGGGGCGTTCGACGTCGCGACGAGTTTCAACGGCATCTGGAAAGGATTCGACGGCGCACTGACGGAGGCGCACCGGGTGCTCCGGCCGGATGGTCTCTTCGGGATGACGTTCTGGGGCTCTCCCAAGAAACTTGGGCTCATGCCCTTCTTCATGAAGATGGGCGAGTTCTCCCCGTCCGAGCATGTTGCGGCAACCCTCGAGCAGGGGGACACCGGACGGCCTGGCGTGGTGGAGGACATGCTGGCCTCGTCAGGGTTCGAGTTTCTCGAGCGCGGTCGCGTCGAGGTCGTCAACGAATGGCCTGACCTCCAGACCGCGGCGCGGGCGCTGGCCTCCAGCGGTCCCGCCGTACCGGCGATCGAAAGCATCGGCTACGGCGCGTTTGTCGAGGAACTGGTCGAAGCCTTCGGCGGGATGGATGACTCGCAGGTTGGCGTGCGGGTCACCTCTGAGTTCGGTTGGGCGACGGCGAGGAAGGCACGTCACTGAGCCCGCGCTGCGATGAACGATGATCGAAGCTGACGAACGTGCGGAGGAATGCGATGGCTGAAAGCGAACTGTTCGAGCGAGGACTGCAGCGGCGACGCGAGGTCCTCGGTGATGAATACGTCGATGCGAGCTTGCGTGACAGCGACGAGTTCATGATGGTCGTCCAACGCGCAGTCACGGAAGTGGCGTGGGGCTGGGCTCGTGTACAACGGTTACTCGCGCCGCTGGATCCCCGGGGGCGGGACCGGACACGTCTTCGAATCCACCGACGGTGGCGCTACATGGACCGACATCTCGGTGCTTCTGCCTGACGTGCCGAGTGACGCGCTCGTGCTCAGCGGCGGCAAGCTCCTGCTCGCCACCGACATCGGCGCATTTGTCGCCAACGAAGGAGGCGGGGTCAACACCGCGTGGTCACGTCTCGGGACGAACCTGCTGAACACGTCGTTGAATGATCTGCGCCTGGATCCGAACGGGACCACGGTGCTCGCAGCAACTCATGGTCGCGGCCTATGGCGGATCCGCGTTCCGTAAACCATGAACACCAGTCGCGGAGGGCGGCCCGAGTCGCCCTCCGCGACACCCACCGGCTCCGCGGGTTTCCTGGGGCTGGCTATAATCGCCGCGAGATCAAGAACAAGGGGGGAGCGAGAATGCGCCGTCGTGTGTTGACCGTCGGGATCGTCCCACTGGCGCTCGTTGCGAATGTCATCGCCGGTGGCGCGACACCGGTCCGAGCCGGCAACGGCAGCGCCGATACGCTGGTGAATGTCGGGAGCCCGTCAACTCAGTTCCCGAGAAACAAACAGAATGAGCCGGCGGTGTCGGTCGCCATCGATCCGTCTCACCCCAACGTCGTCGTGTCCGGCTCCAATGACGAGATCGACAATGCGCCTTGCGCGGCAACCAATTGTGCGTTCACCCCGGGCGTGACCGACAACGGCGTCTACTTCTCGTTCAACGGCGGTCGCAGCTACACGCAGCCGACCTACACCGGCTGGAGCGCGCGCACGGGAACAGCTCAGGTTGGGCCGATCGGGACCGTGCCCGGCTACTTCGAAAAGGGAATCGTTGGCGATGGCGACCCGGCCCTGGCATTCGGCCCGCGCCCGGGCCCTCACGGGTTCTCATGGTCGAACGGCTCGCGGCTGTACTACGGAAGTCTGGCGTCCAACTTCCCGAACTCCACAACGATCAAGGGCGTGGAGGCAATCGCGGTGGCCCGCACCGACAACGTCGCGGCCGCCGCGGCCGGGGACCAGGACGCATGGATGGCACCCGTCATCGCCTCGAAGAACCTCACCCCGATCACGTTCAGTGACAAGGATGCGATTTGGGCCGACAACGCCGCCAGCAGCCGTTTCTTCGGCAATGCGTACGTCTGCTGGACCTCGTTTGGGGCGACCCACTCGCCAATCGTCGTGGCCCACTCGACCGACGGAGGAAGTTCGTGGTCCGCTCCGGTGAAGGTATTCAACGCGATCCCAACGACCTTCACGGGCCCGAGCGGCTGCACGCTGCGCACCGATAGCCGCGGCACCGTATACGTCTTCTGGTTCCAGGACAATTACCCCAACACGTCGCAGCAGATGTTCGCGCGTTCGCTTGACGGTGGGGTGACCTTCAGTGATCCCCGTACAGTTGCCAGCGTTGTCGATGTGGGCGCGCTGGACCCAGTGCACGTTGCCAACAGCGATCCGCGCTTCACCTTTGACGGCATCGCCGGCGCGAGAACGTGGAGCGTTCTCAGCGTCGACATCGCCAATGGCGCCCCGTCGGGGCGTGACGCCACCAACGAGATTGTCATGACCTGGTCGGATGCGCGGCGCGGGCTTAACCACGAGCAGGCGCTCCTCGTAGCGAGCACAGACGGCGGTCGCGAATGGACGAAACCCGTTGCGATTCAGCAGAGTGGTGACCGACCGGACTTTCCGGCCGTGGCCATCTCGCCGAACGGCAAGGACGTCTACCTGACCTACGACGCCTTCCTCACACCGTGGCAGAACACAACGGCCGCCTCGCGCCCGATGCTCGGCGTGGTCCGGCATGCGCGAGTCGGCATCGATGGCGCGGTGGGCAACTTTGAAACGCTGCACCGTGGCGTTGCCGGCGACGCCCGCGGCTCGGCGGAGAACAACCTGTGCTGCGAGTTCCTTGGCGACTACAACTATGTGTCGGCCACGCGTACATATGCTGCGGCGAACTGGAACGATGTCCGTGATGCGGCGGACTGTCCGGCGATAGATGCCTACCGGCAGTCCTACCTGGACCCCAC
>JBAPOS010000078.1:0-3159 GCA_049279755.1 Candidatus Dormiibacterota bacterium
CCCTGCGCGCGCGGGGCGTGGCAGATGCGCAGCTTGCACGGGTTCGCGCTCCCGCCGGGGCGCGGCGCGCGGGTGCGCAGGAGGAGATCGCGCTCCACGCGCTGGCTGAGGTGGTGGCGCTGCGTCACGAGCGCATCGTCGCGAACCCGGTCGCCGCCCCCGCTGCGCTGACCGCGTTCGGGGTCGACCCGGTCTGCGGCATGACCGTCGACATCAACGACGCCGCGCATTCGGCAATGCACCAGGGAAAGACGTACTTCTTCTGCTGCTCGCGCTGCCGCGAGCAGTTCGTCGCCGACCCGGCACGGTTCCTCGGCGCCACCGCCGGCTGAACGTGGTCGCCTCGAGCTCGGCGGGGATCATCCTTGCGGCGGGGGCGTCGCGACGCATGGGTGAGCCGAAACAGCTTCTGCCGGTGCACGGCAGGCCGCTTCTCGAAGCCGCCCTGGCGGCCGCCTGCGAATCTCGACTCGATGAGGTCGTCGTCGTCCTTGGTGCCCACGCCGACGAGATCAGGCGATCCGTCCGGCTCGGGCGTGCACGCGTCGTCCTCAATCCCGCTTATGCCGAGGGTATGAGCACGTCGCTGCGGGCGGGGCTTGCCAGCCTCACGAGGCACGTATCTCGAGCAGTCGTCATCCTCGGAGATCAGCCGGACATCAGCGCGGAGGTGGTCGACCGCCTGCTGGAGGCCCAGGCGGCATCGGGGCTCCCCGCGGCGGCGCTGAGCTTCGACGGGCTCCTCCATCCGCCGGTGGTGCTCGCTCGCGAGCTGTGGGGAGAGGTCGCCGCGCTCGAGGGAGACGTCGGGTGTCGGGCGCTGGTCCGTGCACACCCCGAGCGCGTCGCCGCGGTGGCGGCCGAACGACCGGGCGGCCATCCGATCGATATCGACACTCGCGAGGACTTCGAGCGGCTCGCCGCTGATCCCGCCTGACGCTCTGCTAGCCTCGGCCGGTCCAGTTCGCGATCCCGGAGGTAGAGGCGTTGCCAGCTCTCGTCATCGTCGCCGAGCGACTCATCGACGGCACGGGGCGGGACCCGATCGAGCGTGCAGCGGTGGTCATCGAGGGCGAGCGCATCGCTGCCGCGGGAGCACGCTCGTCACTGACGATCCCCGGCGACGCGGAGGTGATAGAGGAGGACGACCTCACCCTGCTGCCCGGGTTCATGGACATGCATGTGCACCTGGCGGCGTCGGGGACCAACCTCGTGCGCATCCTCATGACTCCACCGTCGCTCGCGCTGCTCAACGCTGTCCCCAATTGCGCGCGCACCCTCGCGGCAGGGGTGACCACTGTGCGCGACGCGGGCCACACGCCGGTCGGTGTCCGCCTTGCCACCGAGGCAGGCCACTTCCCCGGCCCGAGGATGCAGCTCGCGGTGAGCCTGCTGAGCCAGACCGGAGGGCACGGCGACGACCTCATGCCCTGCGGCGCGCGTATCGGACTCACCACCAACGTCGACGTGCCCCACGGAGTCGTGGACGGGGTCGACGCGATGCGGCGCAAGGTTCGCGAGGTCCTGCAGGCGGGAGCGGACTGGATCAAGCTGTGCACCAGCGGGGGTGTGCTCAGCCCGGGCGACCTCCCCGAGCACGCGCAGTTCTCGGTCGACGAGATCCGCGTCGCCGTTGCGGAGGCCGCCACGGTGGGCAAGCGCGTCATGGCGCACGCCATGTCGCCGGCCGGGATCCGCAACGCGCTCGTCGCCGGCGTCACCAGCATCGAGCACGGGTGCCTGCTCGACGAGGAGGGCATCGCGATGATGAAGGAGAAGGGCGCATACCTCGTGCCGACGCTGGTGGCACCTGGCGATGTCATCGATGGCGCGAAGTCTGGTGGTGGTGGGCTGCCACCCGAGATGGTCGAGAAGGCCGAGCGCATTGGAGGTCTCCATCGCGCCGCGGTGTCGGCGGCGATCGCCGCCGGGGTCAAGGTCGCCATGGGCACGGACGCGGCGGTCGGTCCCCACGGGAGGAACCTCCGCGAACTCGGTCAGATGGTCCGCTGCGGGATGACCCCGATGGAGGCAATCGTGGCGGCGACGACCGTGCCGGCGGAGCTCCTCCGTCGACCCGACCTCGGCTCACTCGCGCCTGGCAAGCTCGCCGACGTCGTCGCGGTCAGTGGGGATCCACTCACCGATATCGACTCCCTCGCCGATCCCCGGCACATCCGGCTGGTGATCAAGAACGGTGTGGTCGCGTGCGACTTCCGCAAGCGTGCCGGTGCCGGTCAACCATCGTCGGCGTCATCGCCGAGGGCGGCCTCATAGGGAGGTATCCGCCAGCCGGCCTCCTTGCCGAGCAGGCCGCCGTGGCCCAGCGACGCCAGATAGGCTGCATCGAGTGGCAGCCCCGCGTGCAGGCGGGCGATGAGCAGGTCGAGCGCGCTCCGGCGCGAGAACATGCCGCACGAGGCCACCCCGATCACCGGCCTGCCCAGAAGCTCGGCGATCCAATAGCTGCTTCCCGGGTGCATGGGCAGGCCCCGCCGGACCGAGGTCGCCCCGGCGGCGAGCAGGCTCTGCCAGGTGACATCGAGTGGATCGACCGACGCAACGCCGATGGCGAGGACCATGTCGGCCGTACGGGCGGCGTCCACCAGCGCCTGCTGAACGTGCTCGGCGCTGTCGTCGACGTACCGGACCGGCTCGATGGTGCCACCGAACCAGGCGCTTCGCATCCCGAGCGATCGCTCGAAACGCTCGCGAGCCTCGTCGGTCAGGTGCTGACGGACGATTGCCGCCACGCGAAGCGGGAGAAACGGGCGCACCCTGAGGACTCCTGCGCCGTCGGCTGCCGAGAGCGCGGCTCGCTCCGCCTGCTCCAGGGACGATCCGTCGATGGCAAGGGGTGTGACCTTGACGCCGGCCAGGGTCCTGCCGGCATCCACGTGCAGTCCGTCCGGCACGGTGAAGACGGTGACGCCGTCGACCGCGTTGACGGCCGCAAGCGCTCTCACGTCCACCTCGACCATGCCGCGCCACGCCGCCACCAACCGCGCCTGCGACTCCACCGGCGACCGCGCCGCGGTCCCCGGGCCGGCGACCGCCGTGGCGATGCGAACCGCGGCTGCGTCCTCGCCGACGTCACCCTCGTCGAGCCAGAGCAGGTGGAGCTCCTCGGGATGCGCGTCGCGCAGCGCCGTCTCGTCG
>JBAPOS010000079.1:0-14216 GCA_049279755.1 Candidatus Dormiibacterota bacterium
GCACGACCCTGCTCGCGGCTCGCGGGCGCATCCGTACGGAGACCGTGTGGAACGAGCTGGCTCGCGGCGCCGGCGCGGCGGGCAGCGGGGTCAGCGGCGTGTTCCCCGTCCCCGCATATCAGGCTGCACTCGGGATCCGTCCGCGGTCGGCCGACGGTGGCACGCTCGGCCGTGGACTCCCCGACGGCTCCGGCAACGCCGACCCTCTCACCGGATGGAACGTGGTGGCGCTGCGTCGACTCCGCGCCACGGGCGGGACCAGCGCGGTGGCGCCCATGTACACGGCCCTCTGGACGCTCGTATCCGCACAGCTGGGGCACCGGATCGGGCTGCCGCACCCGGCGCTCTATCGGAGACGCGGACGGGGCTTCAACGACGTGACCTCCGGCGATACAGGCGGCCCGTACCGTGCGGGGCGCGGCTGGGACCTGGCCAGCGGGTGGGGCAGTCCCGACGGAAGGCAGATCGCCCGCGACCTCGGCGTCCGTGTGCAGGGTCCCGATGCCCGCCGGCCGCGGATCGAGCGAGGAGAGCGGGAGATCGCCTGAGCTCAGGTACCGAGCAGTGCGGCCGAGCCCGTGGCGAGGGCCACGGGCCGGCCGTCGGCGCCAAGCACCTCGGCGGTGCCGACCGTCAGGCTCCGGCCGCGATGCACGACTTTCGCGCGTGCCTCGAGCGTGCTGCCGTCCCCTGCCACCGGGCGAAGGAAGTTCACCTTGATATCCACCGATGCCATCCCCTCACCCCTGGCGAGGGTGGTCTGGGTGGCGAGCGCCAGCGCAAGATCCGCGAGGAGCACGATGAAGCCGCCCTGCGGCCACCCGAACGGTGTGGCCAGCCACCCGCTCAGCGGCATGGCGCAGGTCGCCGCCCCGAGCGTCGCCTCGGTCGGCGTGATTCCGAACAGGTGGTGCATCGGAGGAAGCGGCAGGTCGCCGCGAATCTGTGCATGGATGATCTCGACCCCACTGCGAGCCAGGAATTCGCGCTCCTCGATGCGCGCTCCCGCCACCGGTCGCAGGTACGGATCCGGACCGTTGTCGGTGCCGCTGGGCGGCCCTGGGCGCGGGGGCGGCGCCGCGGTTCCGCCCCGCGAAGGAGCACCCGATGCCGCCTCACGAAAGATGCGCATCCGCGATGTGGTGTACGCGACCAGCCTGCCGTCTCCGTCGACGACCTCGCCAACCGAGAGCCCCAGCGTTCGACCGGTGTGGACTTCGCGTCCGCGCGCCTTGACCACCGTCCCGATCCGCGCCGGACGCACGTATGTCAACGACATCTCCGCGGTCGTGTACTGGGTGTGCGCCGGAAGCAGCGACTGCAGCGCGCAACCCAGGGCCGCATCCGCCGCCAGCGCGACGACGCCACCGGGCACGCCGCCGTGCGACCACTCGTACCACGGCGACACCGGCAAACTGAAGGTGGCTGTGCCCTCGTCGGCACCGTCGAAGGTGAGCCCGGTGAGCCGGCCCATCGGGGGTTGCGCGCGAACCGTGCGCAGCGCTTCGAGTCCGCTGAGCTCGCGCGCGGAAGCGTCGAGGATTTCTCCGCGTATCGGAATATCCCTCCACAGGGCAGGTTCCCGAACGAGCATCGTCCGAGCTTAGCGGCGTGGTGACGTCGTGACGCTCATCGCGGTGGTGGCGCGGGCACCCATGCAATCCCGGCGCACGTGGACGTCGCCACGTCGGTTCCGGCGACCGGTGCCGCGTAGCCGGTGCCGCGCACCGTGATCGTCTCGGGAAACCCTGGAAACGGGATCGGGAGCTGCACCACTCGCGAGATCTCCGCGTAGACGTGGCACCCGTCGCTGGCGCACCACGTGCCGTCCGGCACTTGCGGGTCGTCCGCCGTCTTCAGCACGAGCGGGTTTGTGGTATCGGCCGGAATCTGTCCAGACTGGTCGGCGGCCTCGATGCACGCGCGCTGGAACGCGTAGAGCGCGCCACTGCGATCCTGCGCACTGACGTCGACGATCGGCACCGCGCACACGCCCGGTGCTCCGTGCGGGCATGCACCGGTCGCGTCGTAGAGATACCTGGGGTCGACGGCGTCCGCACCGGATTGCGCGCCGAGCTGCGCGGCGGTTTGCACGCGGCCCGACCATACGTACAGGGCGGCCGCATCCGCAACCAGGCAGGTGAGACTGAAGAGGAACAGCGTGAAACCGAGCGCGAAGAAAATCAGGGTCTGCCCGCGCTGACGTCCGCCCCGCGTCGCTCGAGAGCGCACCGTCACTGACGGAACGGAGGCGGAAGCGCCTCGGCCTGCGCGTGCAGCGTCGGCGTCCAGAACACGCCCCACGCCAGCGGCGTGTTCGCAAAGTCGAGCGAAGCCGAGGCCGTGCAGGTCACGACGTCGAGACCGCCAGGAGGGTTGAGCGCCCGGTCGACGTACCCGGGAATCACAGCGCCGCCGGATTTGACGGAGCCGATGTCGCACGACACCTCCGCGTTCTTCGGAGATCCCGCATACGCGACCGGCTGCGCCGGCGGATTGGCGGCGTTCCCGCTGTCCCCGCCGGACGTGCAGAGCGTCGCCCGCTGCCAGTGGAGCAGGCCGGTGTATGTCGTCATGGTTCCGTAGAAGGTCTCGGCCGCGTACCGGCACCCGGTGGGCAGGCCGGCAGTCGTCAGCGACGTTCCAGGGGCGCCGCAGCAGCGCGTTCCCGGTGGATCGAGCGCATTCTCGGGAGCCTGGAAGCGCGACTGCGCCGCGAGGGCGGTGGCCGAGTTGAGCTGCTCCTGGACCGTGACCTGGACCATCACCGCGATGAAATTGCACACCAGGAAGAGCAGGATGGGGATGACCAGTGCGGTCTCGAGGACGGCCTGAGCGTCGTCCCCGCGCCGCCCGCGGCGCCTCACGGAGCGAAACGCAGTGTGTGAGTCGTTGCCGAGATGTTCGCCGGGAGCTCGAATCCGCGCGCCCCGGGACCGAAGCCGGGCGGCACGAAGGACGCGACGAAACCGACGACGCGCACGGTGATCATCGGCGAGTCCTCGCAGCCCGCCGGGAAGGGCGCGAGCTGTCCTGCCGGAGGCGTCGCGCACGCCGGCGGGTCGGCCTCGCTGACGCACACCACGACAACTCGTGGACCATCCACGTCCTGAACCACTCCAGGTGTCGTCGGGCACCGCTGCGTGGCATCCGGTGCGCAATCGCCGCTCGCATTGATCGCACACCAACTCTTGATGGTTGTGCCGAACAGCGCGCTGCGCAGCCGGCTCGAGACGGACGCAAGCACCGCGCGGGCGTCGGGTGCGGTCTCCGAGGTGGGGCTCGAGCCCGCCGACGAGGCGACCATCGCGGCCTGCTCGACCGCCGACACCTCAGCCGACGTCTGCACCGCCCAGAGACCAGCGTCGAGGGCACCGATCAGGCAGAAGAGAAAGAGCGGGAGCACGACCGCGAACTCGACAAGAGCCTGACCGCCTCGGGTCCCGGGCGTGCGTCGAGGACGCACCACTCCCTCGAAATCCCCTCCCATCGCCCGGACATCGTACCCGGGTGGATGGTCGCTACGGGGAGAGCACCACGAACGTCAGGTCAACCGGGACAAGGGGGCGCACGTTCACCGGGTTGGCGGGCTGATTCGAACTGGGATTGATGAGCGTGGTCCAGTTGCCGTTGGAGAGCACCTCGAGCACGTACGGTCCCCCGATCGGCACGGCGCTGAAGCTGAAGTCCCCTTGGCTGTCGGCGTTCGTGTAGTAGAAGGGCCCGTTCGTCTGGTACATCCCACCGGGCTCGGCTTTGTAGTTGGAGCTCAGCCGAACCCGCGCGGAGACGGGGGCGCCGCCGTGCGTGACCAGCGTGCCCGAAACGACCTGGGGCGCCGCGAGGATCGCCGCCGCCTGCACCGCCTCGGCGGTGCCCGGGAAGCCGGCCCCCAGCTGCTGAAGCGTTTGGGCGGCCTCGAGATAGGAGTCATGCGTGAGGTCCTGCTCCCCGGCGGCGAGCAGCGTCGCCGGGAGCAGGCTCAGGGCGGTCCTGATCGCCTGGGCCGAGTTCTCCTTCAGCACGGTCTGCAGGATCGCCACGGCATCCGCCGCGCGCCCGGCGGTCACCAGCAGTTCCGCCTCCCCCACCTGGTCATCAGGCAGCTGTCGCGCGGCCAGCACGCCGGCAGGCGTCGCGGCGGCGATTGTCTCGATCTCGTTGAGCCTCTGGACCGCGCTCGGGTACAGCGCCTGGCGGGCGTCCGCCGTCGCTGTTTTGAGAAGCAGCGCGGCCAGCGCGTCGAGCGCCCGGGCGCGCAGCGTCGGGCTGGTCACCGACCGGTAGAGGGTGACGGCCACATCCACCCTGCCCATCCTGCCCAGCGCCGCGGCCCAGGCGATCAGCGTCCCCTGAGCGGCCATTCGAGCGGCAGCCGGCGCGCCCGGGTTCAGTGCGGCGAACGGGCCGCCTCGCCCCGCGAGTGCTTCGTCGATGGCGATCGCCTTGGCGTACTGGCCCTCCGCAGCGAGGCTCGACGCGGTGGACGTCGACGACGAAGTGCTTGCGGCGGCTCCCAGCGTGACCCCGGTCGCAGCCGTGAGGATGATGCAGATGGCGAGGAGCACCACGGGCCAGCGGCGGGCCGGGTAGGCCGCCGGCCCCAGCAACGCCGGAGGCGCCGGGGGCTGCGGCGCCAAGGCGTCAGACGTGGTCAGGGGCGGGGGTTCCGGGTGCGGATCCACGTCCGCATAACGTACGTGCGCAGGCCATCGGTTCGCGGACCAGTCTCGATGCCGGGGATGACGAGTCACGGCTCCGTGGTCGAGTAGGCTGCTCGCCGAATGATCACTGTCGACGGCGGCGCGTTGACCATCGATGCGGTGGTGCGCGCCGCCCGTGAGCGCGAGGCCGTGGCCCTTGACCCCGGGGTGCGGACGCGGATGCGCCCGGCGCGCGAGGTCGTCGATCGTCTCGACCGCGAAGGCGAGGTCGTGTACGGCGTCACCACGGGATTCGGCGCCCTGGCGGACCGCGCGGTCGACCCGGCGGATCGCGCCCTGCTCCAGCGGTCGGTGGTGCTCAGCCACGCAGCGGGATCGGGTCCTCGCCTCGACGACGAGGTGGTCCGCGGGATGGTCCTGCTGCGCGCGCGGACCCTTGCCGCGGGCCTCTCCGGCGTTCGGGTCGAGCTGGTCGAAGGTCTCCTGGGGATGCTCGGAGCGGGCATCATCCCCTGGGTTCCGGAGCATGGCTCGCTGGGGGCGTCCGGCGACCTGGCACCGCTCGCCGCGATCGCGACCGTGCTCCTCGGGCAGGGATGGACTGCCGGTCCGGGGGGCGAACGCATCCGCGGCGGCGACGCGCTTCGCGCCCACGGGCTGACCCCTGTCGAGGTCGAACCCAAGGAGGGGCTCGCGCTCATCAACGGGACCGATGCGATGACCAGCCTGCTCGCGCTCGCGGTGCACGACATCGAGGACCTGCTCCGGCTCGCCGACGTCGCGTGCGCCCTGGCCGTCGAGGCGCTGCTCGGGACGACGGTCGCGTACGACGAGCGGGTGGTGGCGCTCCGCCCTGCACCGGGGCAGGCGGACTCCGCCGCGAACCTGCGCGCGCTGCTCCAGGGAAGTCCGATCGTCGCGTCACACCGCCCCTCGCGTCATGCGGTCCAGGACGCGTACTCGCTCCGCTGCGCGCCCCAGGTGCACGGCGCCGCGCGCGACGTGGTCGCCTTCTGCCGTCAGACCGTCGATCATGAATTAGCCGGTGTTGTCGATAACCCGGTGGTGCTCGGCGCCGAGGTGGTGAGCGCGGGCAACTTCCACGGACAGGCGCTCGCCTACGCTGCCGACATGCTCGCGTCGATCTGCGCGGATGTGGCCGCCATCAGCGAGCGCCGCGTCGACAGGCTGCTCGACCCGGCGCGGTCGCGAGGCCTCCCCGCGTTTCTCAGCCCCGAGCCGGGACTCAACAGCGGTCTGATGATCACCCAGTACACGGCCGCCGCCATGGTCGCGTCGCTCCGCCACGCGGCGACACCATTCGCCGTGCAGAGCGCCGCCACCAGCGCGGGGCAGGAGGACCATGTCTCGATGGGGTACGAGGCGGCGCTGCGCACCCGGCATTCGGTGGGGCTGCTCCGGGCGGTGCTCGCGGTCGAGCTGCTGGCCGCATCGCAGGCGATCGAGATGCGACATCCGCTCCGTCCCGCGGCGGCGACCGGTGCAGTCATCGCCTCGCTGCGCTCGCGCGTCCCGTCACTGGCGGCCGACCGGATCCTGAGCGGTGATCTCGAAGACGTTGAGACGTGGGCACGTGACGGCGAATGGCGGATCGCGCTGACCGACGCCGGGGTGACCTTGCGATGACCGCCGGGGCCCGGCCGGTTCGCGCGCCCCACGGCAACGCGTTGAGCTGCGGGAGCTGGCAGACCGAAGCGCCCCTGCGCTGCCTCATGAACAACCTCGACCCGGCCGTCGCCGAGGATCCCGACTCGCTGGTCGTCTACGGCGGCACCGGCCGCGCGGCGCGTTCCTGGGAGTGCTTCGACGCCATCGTCGCGACCCTTCGCTCGCTGCGAGATGACGAGACCCTCCTGGTGCAGTCGGGCAAGCCGGTCGGCGTCGCCCGAACCCACGAGCTCGCACCCCGAGTGCTGATCGCGAACTCGCTCCTGGTGCCGCGATGGGCCACGTGGGAGGAGTTCTGGCGCCTGGAGAGCATGGGCCTGACCATGTACGGCCAGATGACCGCCGGCTCATGGATCTACATCGGCACCCAGGGCATCCTGCAGGGGACGTTCGAGACCTTCGAGGCGGTGGCGCGGAAGCGCTTCGGCGGCAGCCTGCGCGGTCGCCTGGTTGTGACCTCCGGCCTCGGCGGCATGGGCGGTGCGCAGCCGCTCGCCGTGACCATGAGCGGCGGGGTCGCGCTCTGCATCGACGTCGACCCTGCCCGCATTCAGCGGCGCCTCGACACCGGCTACATCGACGAGGTCGCCGAGACGCTCGAGGCTGCGGTCACACGGTGCGATGTCGCGCGCGAGGAGGGACTCGCGCTGTCGGTGGCGGTCTGCGCCAATGCCGCTGAAGCGCTGCCGGCATTGCTCGAGTCGTCGCTGGCGATCGACGTGGTCACCGACCAGACCAGCGCCCACGACCCGCTCAACGGCTACATCCCCGCCGGGCTCAGCCTGGACGATGCCGCGAGGCTGCGTGCCGGCGATCCTGAGGCGTACATGCGCCGCTCGCGTGAGTCGATGGCGCGTCACTGCGAGGCGATGGTCGAGTACCAGCGTCGCGGCGCGGAGGTGTTCGACTACGGCAACTCACTCCGCGACCAGGCGCGTATCGGTGGGTTTGCCGATGCGTTCGCCTACCCGGGGTTCGTGCCCGCGTACATTCGCGATCAGTTCTGCGAGGGTCGTGGCCCGTTTCGCTGGGTCGCGTTGAGCGGCGACCCGGAGGACATCGCACGCACCGACGCCGCGATGCTCGAGCTCTTTCCGGACCACGACGGCCTGCATCGCTGGCTCAGCCTCGCCAGGGAGCGAGTGCAGTTCCAAGGCCTCCCGGCGCGGATCTGCTGGCTCGGCGCCGGGGAGCGCCACCGTGCCGGGCTCCGGTTCAACGACATGGTGCGGAGCGGCGAGCTGTCGGCGCCGGTGGTCATCGGGCGCGATCATCTCGACAGCGGCTCGGTCGCATCGCCACTGCGCGAGACCGAGGCGATGCGCGACGGCAGCGACGCGATCGCCGACTGGCCGGTGCTCAACGCGCTGCTCAACACCGCAAGCGGCGCGACCTGGGTCGCCGTGCATCATGGCGGCGGTGTCGGCATGGGGCTGTCGATTCACGCCGGCGCGCAGGTGTGCGCCGACGGCAGCGAGCTTTCGGCACGACGCTGCGAGCTCGTGCTCACCAACGACCCCTCCACCGGAGTCATGCGCCACGCGGACGCCGGCTATCCGGCAGCCCAGGACGCTGCTCGCGCACGTGGGGTGCGCGTCCCCATGCTCGATGCGGATGCCCCCGCCGGCGCATGAACGCTCGCGAGTGGCTCGCCGAGGACGCAACCACACCCGATCTCGTCCTTCTCGGCGCGCCGATCTCGAAGGCTTCGATCACGCAGGTGCAATCCTGGTCGACACCACCGGCATTCCGTGAGGCGCTGCAACGCTTCCCCACCTGGGACGCGGAGCTGTACGTCGACGTCGCGGCCCTGCACGTGCGCGATCTCGGCGATGTTCAGGGGGATCGTGACGACAGCGATGCGCGCGCAGCCCACGACCGGATCCGGGCCGCCGCGGCGGCGGCGGCGCGCGCGGCGGAGCACGTTGTGGTCGTGGGCGGCGACAACTCGCTGACTCGCCCGGTGCTGCAGGGCTTGATGAACGCCGTGCCCGGGGCCTGGGGGCTGCTGACGCTCGATGCGCACCATGACTGCCGGCCGGCGACCGATGGGTCGCGCAACGGCACGCCGGTGCGCGAGCTCATCGAGGCAGGCCTCCCCGGCGAGCGGGTGGCTCAGATCGGTATCCACCCCCTGGGCAACGCACGCGAACACGCGGAGTGGGCGCGGGCGCAGGGAATACACATCGTCCCCCTGCACTCGGTGCGGCGGGATGGCATGGACGCGGTCATCGCGACCACGCTGTCGCTGCTGGTGGCACGTGGGGCCGAGCGCGTGTACGTGGACTTCGACATCGACGTCGTCGATCGCGCCTTCGCGCCGGCCTGCCCGGCGAGCCTTCCTGGTGGGATGCATCCGGAGGATCTCTTGCGCGCGGCACATCTGCTCGGCGCCGATTCGCACGTGGTCGCCGCCGACCTGTGCGAGGTGGATGCGACCGCGGATGTCAACGCCATGACCCTGCGCCTGATGGTCGCCACCTTTCTGAAATTCTGCAGTGGGCTCGCCACGCGAGCCCGGAGCGCGACCGAGACGTGAGCGCGGTCGTCGTCCATGGCATCGGCGCGCTGTGCACGTGTGATCCGGTGGTCGGCGATGCACCCGGCGTGGTGCGCGATGCGGCCTTGGTGGCGCGCGACGGCGTGATCGTGTACGCCGGCCCCGAGGCGAGCCTGGACCGTTCGAACGTCCCGCGTGGAGCGCTCGAGATCCATGCCCGGGGCGCCGCCGTCCTGCCCGGCTTTGTCGATGCGCACACCCACCTCATATGGCTGGGGGATCGCGGCGACGAGTACGCGCGACGAGCCGCCGGCGCAACCTACGACGAGATCGCGGCTTCGGGTGGTGGGATCCGGGCAACGGTTCGTGCCACGGCGGCCGGCAGTGTCGACGAGCTGGCGGCGGCGGGTCGCAACCGCGCACGTCGCATGCTTGCCGGCGGCACGACGACTGTCGAGGTCAAGAGCGGCTACGGGCTGGAGCACGACGCCGAGATGCGTCAGCTCGACGCCGCGGACCTCCTCCGCGAGTGGGAGGACCTGCCAGACGTGGTGGCGACCTATCTGCCGCTGCACGCGGTCCCGGACGGCCCGCGCGACGCGTACATCGACGACGCGTGCACCCGGGGGGTGGCCGGGGCGGCGAAGCGCGCGCGGTTTGTCGACGCTTTCTGCGAAGCCGGCGCATACACCGTCGCCGAGTGCGAGCGCCTGTTCAGCGCCGCTCGCGCCCGAGGGCTGCGCCCAAAGATCCACGCCGAGCAACGCTCGCGCACCGGCGGCGCCCTGCTCGCCGCCCAGGCGGGCGCGGTGAGCGCCGATCACCTCGAGCACGCCTCCAACACCGACCTCGAGGCGCTGAGCAACGCAGCCGTGGTCGGGGTGATCCTGCCCGGCGCCTCGATGGTGCTCGGCGGTCCTCCCCCGCCGGGCCGGCGGCTCCTGGAGGCCGGCTGCACCGTTGCGGTGGCCACCGACTGCAACCCCGGGACCTGCTACAGCGAATCGATGCCGCTGATGATCTCGCTTGCGGTCGCACTCGCCGGGCTCACGCCCGCGCAGGCGCTGGTGGCGGCCACCCGAGGCGGCTCCGCCGCGCTCGGGCTTGCCGACCGGGGGATGCTCCGTCCCGGGCTGCGCTGCGATGCGCTGATCCTGGACAGCCCCAGCTGGATCGACGTCGCCTATCACCTCGGTGGCGAGATCGTTGCGAACGTGATCCTCAATGGCCGCCTCGCAGTACCCTCGAAGGCCTGATGCTCACAGAATCCCAGCCTCGGGGCCGGCCCGGAGCGCGTACCCCAGGCGTCGTCCTCCCGCGCCTCGTCGGTGAGGACCTCGAGGTGCAGCTGGCCGGCGGTGAGACTCGCAGCTACGTGAACCTCGACATGGCCGCCAGCACGCCCGCCATGGAGGCGGTCGCAGACGCCGTGATCGAGTTCCTGCCGTGGTACTCCAGCGTGCATCGAGGTGCCGGTTTCGCCTCGCAGGTGTCGACGCGTGCGTACGAGGCGGCGCGATCCGCGGTGGCCAGCTTCGCCGGCGCCCGCTCGTCAGATGCAGTCATTTTTGTCAGAAACACGACCGAGGCGGTCAACCTGCTGACCCACTGCCTGGTCCTGCGACCGGGCCACGCGGTGCTCAGCACGATCGTCGAGCACCACGCCAACATGCTGCCCTGGAGGCGTCTCGCGCGCGTCGAGCTGCTCGAGCCGCCCGAGTCGCCGGAGCAGCTGCTCGCCGACCTGCGACGCGCGCTGGAGGATCGCCATCGTCCCATCGGCATCGTCGCGATCACGGGAGCTAGCAACGTCACCGGGGAGGTCTTCCCGGTCGCCGAGATCGGCCGCCTCGCGCACGAGCACGGGGCGCTGCTCGCCGTCGACGCGGCGCAGCTGGCACCGCATCGATCCATCGACATGGTCGCGATGGGCATCGACTTCCTCGCTCTGTCGGGCCACAAGATGTACGCGCCGTTCGGCGGTGGCGTGCTCATCGGCCCGTCGGCGGTGCTCGCCGACGCCGAGCCGATGCTCGCAGGCGGCGGCGCCGTCACCTACGTCACCACCGACGACGTGCAGTGGGCGCCGCTGCCCGACCGGCACGAGGCCGGAAGCCCCAATGTCGTGGGGGCCATCGCACTGGGCGCTGCGTGCACGGTCCTCACGCAGACCGGCATGGTGCACATCGGCGCGCATGAGAAACGCCTGCTCGCCTATCTGGACGGACAGATCGACGACCTCCCGAAGCTCCACCGGCTCCGTCTGTGGGACGGGCCGGAGGTCGACCGGCTCGGCGTCAGCACGTTCACCGTCGACGGCATGCATCACGCCCTGGCTGCGTCGGTGCTCAGCGCCGAATACGCCATCGGCGTCCGCCACGGCTGCTTCTGCGCGCACCCGTACATCACCCACCTGCTCGGCGTGGGGATCGCGGACGCGCACACCATTCGCGAGCGCCTCCGTCGCGGCGAGCACCACGAGATCCCGGGTGCTATCCGAGCGTCGTTCGGCATCGGGACGACCGTCGAGCACATCGATCGCCTGATTGCGGCGCTGCGCGAAATCACCACTCGCGGGCCGAAGCTCGACTACATCGAGGACCCCCACACCGGTGACTACCTGCCCGTCGAGGATCAGCGGCGGCTTCCGGCGTTCGATTTCCTCCCACCACTCGAGGCGATGGCGACGCCCTCGGGATGCGGTCAGTTCTGACCCGTCAATCGCGGACGGCGAGCTCTCCCGCCAGTTCGGTCGCTCCGGTCACCGGCGTCTGACAGACGAAGCCGCGGCAGACGTACGCCGCGGGCGCGCCGTCGACAGGGGCCCGCCCGGTGAGCAGCGGGACGGCGCCTGACGGCCCCCACGCGAGGACGCTCAGCGGATCGAATCGCCGCTGTGCGACGTCGAGCAGCGCGCGTGTGCGCGTGTCCTCGGGGTCCCCGGCGATGGCGATCTCGCGCATCGGTCCGACCGCAAGCTCCATCGCCGCGGCAAGCCCGGCAACCGCAAGCGGCGCTCGCGCGACCACGGTCGCGAGCGGGGCGATGATCTCCATCGCCCGACTGTGCCAGCGATCCTCGCCGGTGAACGCGTGCATCCTGCAGAACAGCGCCGCGGCCACCGACTGACCGGCGCTGACGGGATTGTCATCAATTGTGCGCGGCCGGACGATCAGCGGTTCGGAATCGCCGGCAGTGTCGAAGTAGTTGCCGTCCGCGTCCCGATGCTGCTCGACGATGCGTTCGCAGAGGCCGAGGGCGACGGTGAAATACCGCGACTCACCGGTCGCCTCGTAGAGCGTCAGCAGGGCGTCGCCGAGGTTGGCGGCGTCATCGAGGAAGCCGATGATCCTTCCCTCGCCGCCGTTCCAGATGCGCTGCACCACCCCGTCGTGCACCAGGTGCGCGAGCACGAAATCGGCGCATCTGCGCGCGATCGCAACGTAATCGGGACGTTCCAGTGCGGGGCCCGCCTCGGCAAACGCGCGGATGGCGAGCGCGTTCCACGCGGTGATGACCTTGCCGTCACGCTCCGGTGCGGGGCGCGACAGGCGAGCCACCCGGAGCCTGGTGCGGATGTCCTCGACGCGTGCATGCAGCGCCGCTTCATCGATCGACATCGACCTGGCCACCTGCGCCAGCGGGTAGGGCATGGAGAGCACCGTCGTTGCATGCTCGAAGTTGCCGCCGTCGACGACGCCGAACACGCGCGCAGCGAGAGCGCCGTCGTCGACGCCGAGCGTGTCCCGCAGCTGCGACGGCGTCCACACGAAGAACGCTCCTTCACCGCCGGGACTGTCGGCATCCTGTGACGCGGCGAAGGCGCCGTCGGGGAGGCGGAGCTCGCGGGTCATGTAGTCGAGCGTTCGAGTGCAGACCTCGAGCATGTCCTCGCGCCCGCTCAACTGGTACGCGTGCAGGTATACGGGAGCGAGCAGCGCGTTGTCGTAGAGCATCTTCTCGAAGTGGGGCACCGACCACCGCGCGTCGACGCTGTATCGATGGAAGCCACCGCCAACCTGGTCATGGATGCCGCCGCGTGACATCGCGTCGAGGGTGAGCACGGCGGCATCGCGGATCAATGCGTCGCCGGTCGCCCACGACCTGCGCAGCATCAGGTCGAGTGCCTGGGGGTGGGGGAACTTCGGCGCGGCGCCGAAACCGCCGCGCGCTCGATCGGTGTCGCTCGCGAGCTTTCGCGCGGCGGAGTCGAGGAGGGCTGTGGTCGGCTCGGTCGCCGCGGGAAGGCTGCGCGGCGCAACCGCCTCGCGCACCTTCTCACCCATCGCTCCGATCTCGTCGCGCTGCTCGCGGTAGGCCGCCGCCGCGGCCATTAGTACGGCCGGGAATCCGCGCAAGCCGGGACGGTCGACCGGTGGGAAATACGTGCCGCCGAAGAAGGGAAGTCCCTGTGGTGTCAGGAAGACGGTGAGCGGCCAGCCGCCCGGAACCCCCATCGCCTGGGCGGCGCCCATGTACACGGAGTCGACGTCGGGCCGTTCCTCGCGGTCGACCTTGATGCTCACGAAGTGCGCATTCATCAGCGCCGCGATCTCGGCGTTCTCGAACGACTCATGGGCCATCACGTGGCACCAGTGGCACGCGCTGTAGCCGATGGACAGCAGCACCGGACGGTCATCGCTGCGCGCGCGTTCGAACGCCGCGTCTCCCCACGGATACCAGTCCACCGGGTTGTCCGCGTGCTGAAGCAGGTACGGGCTGGACTCGGCGGCAAGGCGATTGGCCATGAAGCCACGCTACCGGAAGGGCTCTCGCCCGCGCCCGGGCTTCAGCCGGAGTGCCGGCGGGGAACCAACCGGCTCAGGCCGAGCAGCGCTGCGGCGGATGCCACCAGCGTGATTGCCCCGATCCCGAGCCACTTCCAGACGAGTTGCGAGTCGGGGTATGCCGGGGGCGCAGGCAGCAACTGGAGGATGTGCTCCCAGAGGCCGTCGGACGTGCCCGCATATACCGCTTTGCGCGCGGAGTCAGCCGAGAGCGAGGACACCGAGTCGGGAAGCCCGGGACCCGCGCGGATCCAGTCGTCGCCTCCGTCGGTGCTGATGAGGACCGCGTAGCCGTTGGTGCCGAGGTAGATCGCATCGCTGAGCGGCTCGGTGAACGCGGTGACCGAGGTGATCCGCGGGACGCCCTGCACCAGGCTCGCGGGGAGCAGCAACAACGCCTGCTTCCAGTCCCCGTCCTGGCCGCGACGCCAGACAGTCCCGTCAGTGCTCACGGCCACCACCACACCGGGGAGTGCCGCGGGCGAGGCGATCAGGTCGGCACCGGCGCCGAGGTCGGGTGAGCCCGGATCGGGGACGCCTGCCGTGCTCTCCGTGACGTTCGCCACGTGCCTCACC
>JBAPOS010000080.1:0-44215 GCA_049279755.1 Candidatus Dormiibacterota bacterium
GCAGGCTCCGCGACGCAATCTTCGGGATTACCTTGTGAGCTGTAAGGACACCTCCCAGGCGTGAACCATTGCATTCCCGTCAATCCCAGGGGTGGTCCAGATACGCGATTGGGTGGCACGAGCTCGGCTGCGCCACGATCACCTCTCGAGAGAATCTGGTCAGCGGACGACCCGTCCACGCAAGATGATGCGTGCCGGGTGGCGAAGCACTCCGGGCTGGACGCGGGGGTCCTCATCGTACCCGACGATATCGGCCGGGGCGCCGTGTTCGAGCCCGCCAAAACCCAGCCAGGATCGTGCAGTCCATGACGCACCGCCGACCGCGACATCTCCCGGCACTCCTGCGGCTACGAGACAATCGACCTCGTCGGCAATGATGCCCGCCGGGCCGTCCGTGCCGGCGAGAATGGTGACACCCGCCTCGTATGCGCAGCGCACAAGGTTCGGATGCCGCTGCCAGCCAACCGATCTCCAGCGCCCCCAGGCATCAGGTTCGGGCGGTAGCCGGCGCAGGCTGTCCTTGATGCCCGAAAACGCGCACATCGTCGGCACCAGCACGGTTCCTTGCTCAGCCATCCGGTCGAGCAGATCCAGCCGCAGATGCATACCGTGCTCCAGTGAATCCGCTCCGGCGAGAACGGCGGCCGAGCATCCGTCCTCGTGCTGGCTGTGCACGGCCACGCGTCCCCCAATGGCGTGGACGCGCCAGACGATCTCCTGAAGGACATCCGGAGGCACTGTCGGTCCATACCGCCGTTCCGGCTCGTCGTCGAACGACCAATCCGCGATGACCTTGCACCAGCCACCCGATGCCTGCGCTTCCTCGACCGCAGCGTCGGGGAGCATCTCCAAACTCTCGCGACGCCCCCAACCGGGAAAGAATCCTTTCTCCGTTGCGAGCCACGGACCCGCCGACCGTACGCGCGGGAGATCCGGATCGTCGCCGAGCCACGCCGGCAGGCGTCCGGCCGCGCCCGGAGCGCGGAAAAGCGTCACACCGGAATCGCGATGCGCCTCGGCATCTCGACGCAGCAGGGCATCATCGAGATGGTCGCCAGGCGAGTCCGCGCCCGGATGAGTGTGGACGTCGACCAATCCTGGAAGAAGCCAGCCGCGGTGCATCACGGTTTCAGCGCCAGGGATGACCTCGTGGGAAACGCGATCGCCGTCGACCCAGAGATCGACGACCTCATCATCCGGGAGGGCGACACCGCGAAGATGGATCGCTTGCGGGCTGGCCCTTTTGTCTACCACCATCCCAAGGCATGCTACTGCCGCACGAGAGTGCCGGGATGGTAGCTATGTCTCGACGAGGATCACTAGGCTCTCGGGCACTACACCGTCATATTCCATCGCGTCCGCCATCTCGGGTTTCTGCATCGCCGCCATGAGCGCGTCCATGTCGGCAACGTCCATGAGCACCGCCACCCGCTTCGGGTTCTGGGGATCGATGAACGTCCGAATATTGGTGACACCGAGGGGGCCGAAGACTTCTTGGCGCTTCGGCGAGGCAAGCCAGTGCTTCTGATCCTTCACATCGTGGTGGCCGATGATGGTGGGCACGCTGTCTCCTCGGTGGGTGTCCCAAGCGGTAGCGCTGGACAGTGCGCCGATCCTACGCCCGCTGACCTCCAGCTTGCTGAGGCGCGACAGGTCGGATGGGCAGCAAGAGCACCCAACCAACGTGATACTTGCTCTCCCCAGCTTCGTTGTCGCCTGTGAGCTCTGCGACTGCGGGTTCTACACGGGATGGTCTGGCCCGGCTGAGAGAAATACTGTCGACTCGTCGCCGACCAGCCAGCGCAGGGGCGACGCGGTTAGTCGATCAACGGGACCAGACTTAGGGCGTAGGCGGAGCTCTTGAGTTCACGTATGCGGCGGTCAGCATCATGAAGAAGAACTCATGATCTGGCATTAGCTGCAGTGCCCGCACAGCTGGGTATGCGGCGCGGTGGACGATCAGCTTCCTGCTCGTTTCAGCGCCACGATCGCCCTCGATGGCTTGGATCCGGACGTCGATCCGATGCGTCATACAAGAGCCTTGCTGCGTCGAGCGGAACCTTGGCGACTCAAGGTGTTTACATGAACGCCGACAGGACGGGAGCCTTGACCGTCGGGGTGCGCTGGCAGTCGAGTTGGGAAACGCGCGCTCCCGCAGCCTGACCAGCCGTCGTGAGCGCGGACGACGCGTCACTACCGGCAATCCCTGCGGCTGGACTGCGTTGGCCGGCGACACTCATGACAGAATGCCGCGGTGGCTCAAGATGTGATGCCCGTCGCAGCGTCAGATACAAAGTCCTCACGACCGGCAGCGATCGAAACCCATGATCTGACCAAGCGGTTCGGCGAGCGTCGCGCCGTCGACATGCTCTCGATACGGGTGCCGCGAGGCGTCATCGCGGGACTGGTTGGACCCAACGGAGCCGGAAAGACGACCACGCTCCGCATGCTCCTCGGACTGATACGCCCGACCGACGGGAGTGCGTTCGTCCTCGGTGGATCGATCCGTCACCCGCGCGCGTTCATGCACAACGTCGGGGCGCTCATCGAGGGACCGGCCTTCTACCCGACCCTGTCAGGTAGAACCAACCTCTCGACGCTTGCGACCCTCGGACGACATCGCGACGCGGACATCTCGGGGCTGCTCCGGACGGTAGGCCTTGCGGATCGCGCGCGGCACAAGGTCGGCTCGTATTCCCTCGGCATGAAGCAGCGCCTCGGCATCGCGGCCGCGCTCCTGTCCAACCCCGAGCTGCTGCTCCTCGATGAGCCGGCCAATGGTCTCGATCCGCCCGGCATCATCGAGATGCGTGAACTGATGCGGCGCCTTCGAGATGGTGGTACGACGCTCCTCGTCAGCAGCCACCTCCTCGCCGAGGTGGACCAGATCGCTGACTGGCTGATCGTCCTGGTGGCGGGCAAGGCTGTCTACTCCGGTCCGGCCGCGAGCCTGCCGGGGCGGCAGACCGCAGCGATCGTGGTGGCGACAGAGACGCCGGAGCAACTGGAAACCGTCGCCAGGATCGCTCGCGATCGCGGCTATGCGGTCGTGATCGAGAACGGCCGCGCTCAGGTCGCGGCGCCGCCGGCATTCGCGGGCGAGCTGAACCGGCTCGCCATGCAGGCAGGCGCAACCCTCGTCGAGCTGCATCAGGTCCAGACCACCCTTGAGGAGAGCTTCCTGCAGATCATTGGGGAGGCCACCTGATGCTCGCGGCATTCCTCTCCGAATGGCCGAAGATCCGCCGGCGCAGCATCCTCCTGGCGCTGCTTGTCATGGTGGGGCTCACAGCGCTCGCCGTCGGCGTCACGCTAGCGCGCATTCAGCGGCGTTCGCTGGAGCAGCAGTTCCTCATCAAGACCGATCTCGGGCTCATCGGCACCCTCCAACCGAGCGCCAGCCTCGTGGCGGTCATCGTGCTCATCACCATCGCTGCGGTCCTCGGGGCCGACTGGACTCAGGGCACGTGGCGAAACCTCCTGGTGCAGGAGCCGGGGCGCGTACGACTCCTCTCGGGGCGGGTGCTCGCGCTGCTCGTGTACATGATCATCTCGACTGCACTCACCATCGGCGTCGGCACCCTTGTTGCGATGCTCATCGCACCGCATGAAGGCATCAACACCGCGGTGTGGTGGGACTCGACTGGCACCCGCGACTACTTTGAATTTCTCGGCAATCTCGTGCTCGCAGTCATCGGGTGGACAATCTTCGGCACGCTCGTCGCCGTGTTGGTCCGCAACCCTGCGGGGGCAGTCGGCGCCGCGATCGCGTGGTTGCTGGTCATCGAAGGCCTCGTCAACCAAGTCGAGTCGACCGTCGGGCAATACCTGCCCGGGCGGATCCTGTCGGTAGTCCTGACCGGCGGTCAAGCAACCCTATTCAATGCGGCAGGTTCGTCGAGCGTTTCCTACACAACTGCGCTGATCATCGCGGGTCTGTACGCCGTCGGGATGTCGGTTGCGGCTGGCGCGAGCTTCTGGTACCGCGACATCACAGCCTAGAACATTCCGAGCCTCCGGACTTCCGGCGGCAACGTTGGAGTGGTAGCTCGACCGTCATCGCGGCCGGCGTCGCAGTGGACGCGGTCGCAAGACAGGCTCTGCCCCTGCGTAACCGGGTTGTGACGCTGCGGTAGGCCAAATGCTCGTGGCGACCGTGTTGCACTGGCTGTGCTTGCACTCATGAACGCCACGCCTGCCCATTGATTCCCGTCCGGCCGACCTCGGCCCTTTTGTGCCTTTGCGCCCTGGCCGCGCTATCCGGCATGTCGGCACGGGCCGATGCCACACCGACTCCCAGCGGCAGTCCGAGCCCGAGCCCGACCTCCCCGCCAAGTCCTGAGGTCGTGCAGTTGCAGTCGAAGGCGCAAGCGCTGGAGCAGCAGATCATGGCGCTGCAGATGCAGGCCGCGCCGCTCGAGGCACAGACCGTTCAGGCTGGGCAGCAGGCCGCCGCCGCGCAAACACAGCTGGACACCGAGCAGGTGGAGCTGGCCGCTGCCAACTCGCAGCTCGCGAAAACAACCGGGCTTACGCAGGCGGCGCAGGTAACGCTGCAGTCGGACCGCAGCCGCCTGGCCGCGCTGATCGTCGCGAGGTACATAGTCACTACCAACGGCACTGCACTCACCACGCTGCTTCAGAGCAAGACACTCTTGGACGCACTCGACACGATGGTGAGTTACCAGCAGGTGACCGACAACGTGAACACCCTGGTGCTCGACGTGCGCGCCACCGCGGACCAACTTACGGAACTGCAGTCGCAGCAACAGCATAAGGAGCAGCAGATCGCCGCTCAGGCCGCCGCGGTGCAGACCCTGCAAGCGCAGGCACTGCAGGATCAGGCCCGCTACCAGCGGCAGGCATCGCGGCTCACCGGCTCGGCAGCGACCCTGATGCACCAACTGGAGGACGTCCTCACGCAGCTCGCGACGGCCCAGGGGGTGCAGGCAGCGACATTGGGAGCGGCGGGAGGCGGAGCCGGCTCGATCGATGGAGCGCTGCCACCTTTCGCCTACGGCCCACGCGTCGATGACTTCCCGTGGGGCCAGTGCACGTGGTACGTCGCATCGCTGCGCGACGTCACCTGGGGCGGTGACGCTTGGGAGTGGCTCATCGCGGCTGCGGCCCGGGGAAAGCATGAGGGCATCATCCCGAGGGTGGGCGCGATCGTCGTCTTCGGCCCCGGCAACGGCTACAGCCCGCTCGGGCACGTCGCCTACGTGGAGTCGGTGCTGAACCCGACCAGCTTCATCGTCGACGAGGCCAACGTCGACGGCCTGGGGATCGTCGACCAGCGATTGATCTCATCGCTCACCGACGTCGAGGGCTTCATCTACTGACGTTCAGTGGCAAGTTCGGAGCGCTATGTGGGAGCCGGCATACCGACCCGTGCGCGCAGTCTGATTGCAGCGGCGACGCGAATCGGCGCGAGTCGGTCGCCGCCGGGTTGGGGGGAACCCGACGGCGACGTCGCAGGGGAAAACGGGAGACTACAGTTGGACAATCACCGACTTGGTCTCGAGATAGCTGGAGAGGACTTCCTCGCCCATCTCGCGGCCCCAGCCGCTTTGCTTGAATCCGCCGAACGGCAGCTCGGCGCTGAACACGTTGTAGGTATTGACCCATACCGTGCCCGCCTTGATGCGCCTGGCGAGCTTATGCGCCTTCGAGATGTCCTTGGTCCACACCCCCGCGGCCAGTCCGTAGACGGTGTCGTTGGCTTGACGGGCGAGGTCGTCGACGTCGCTGAACGGCAACGCAACGATCACCGGTCCAAAGATCTCTTCACGCAACACCACGTCGTTGGGTTCGACGTCCACCAACACTGTCGGCTCCACGAAGTAGCCGGGACGGTCGAGTGCGTGGCCGCCGGCCATCGCGCGGTTGCCCGCCTGCTCACCCTTCGCGAGGTACCCGGTGACCCGATCGAACTGCTCGCGAGAAACGAGCGGCCCCATATCCGTGTCCGGATCCATGCCGGGTCCGACCTTGATTTTCTTGGCCGCCCTGGCGACGCCCTCCACCACTTCATCGAAGCGGTCCTGCTGCACGAAGAGCCGGCTTCCCGCGCAGCACACTTCGCCCTGGTTGAAGAAGATCCCCTGCGCCGCGCCGGCGATGGCCGCGTCGAGGTCCGCGTCGGAAAAGATGATGTTCGGCGACTTGCCGCCGAGCTCCAGCGAGACCTTCTTCAGGTTGCCGGTGGCAGCCGTGGCGATCAGTCTGCCGACCTCGGTGGAGCCGGTGAACGCAATCTTGTCGACACCGGGATGCCCGGCGAGTGCGGCGCCAGCGGTCTCACCGAATCCGGTGACGATGTTGACCACCCCGTCGGGGAGGCCGGCCTCGAGCATGAGCTCACCCAGGCGCAGGGCCGAAAGCGGTGTCTGCTCGGCGGGCTTGAGGATCACCGTGCAACCCGTGGCCAACGCCGGACCCAGCTTCCACGCGGCCATCAACAGCGGGAAGTTCCACGGGATGATCTGGCCGACGACGCCGACCGGCTCGCGCAGTGTGTATGCGTGGAACTCGGCGCCGGGGAGGTAGGGCACCGACGGGTTGATGGTGCCGCCGTTGAGCTTGGTGGCCCAACCTGCCATGTACCAGAACAGGTCGGCGGCGAGCGGAACATCAGCCGCGCGGGCCACCCCGAGCGGCTTGCCATTGTCCAGGCAATCGAGCTCTGCAAGTTCGTCGGCGTGTTCCATGATCAGGTCGCCGATTCGGTGCATGATCTGGCCGCGTTCTGAAGGGGTCATGCGACTCCACGGGCCGTTCTCGAACGCTCGGCGAGCAGCTCGCACTGCGCGATCAATGTCGTGCGCGTCGCCCTCGGCGACGCTCGCGAGCGCCGTGTCGGTGGCCGGGTTGAGCGTGTCGAAGGTCTTACCGCTCTCGGCCTGCTCGAATTTGCCATTGATGAGCAGCGCGCGGGGCGAGGCCGTGAAATACCGAGTTTTCTCGGTGGGGCGGGTTGCAACAGCCATGTGGGGTGCTCCTCCAACGGAGTGCGCGTTAGGAGGGCCAAGAAGAAACGCGGAGGAACTGGCTGACAACCCCTGAGAAAGGTCGCCCTGACCGGCGCCTTGACGGCTCTCGCCTCGGTCCTGGGACGCTCACAACATAGCAGGTCGCACGATAAATTGTTGCGCCGCCGTGCTAGTATCATGAGGCCACCATAGGGTCCCACGCACTTTCCGTGGTCGAGGCGGCGGCTCAGCTCGATGCCTCGAGCGGGTCGGTGGGATGGCCGACTGTGCCGAGGGTTTCGGATTCGACGCATCACGAATCGGCAGTGGTTGAGGGTGGTGAGTAATGGTCGTCGGCGGTCACACACTCACCGCAACCGGAAGCCTCGAAAGAAGACTGCGACGTCGGCGCGTTCGCCAGTCATGTGTGAGCACGCGAGGGTGCGCGGCGCTAATCGTCCTCGACAGCGTGCCCATCCACGAGCGTTCGGTCGTATCAGACTCGCGTCCGTTCAGGCGGGCCGGCCGCGGCCCCATGGAGGGCCCTTCCCGATATCGATTCGACCTGGATTCGCACCCAATGCTCTTCTGGTGAACGCAGCCACGAGTGCGGGGGGCGACGCCGCAGGAGCGCGAGTTCATCCGGATCGGTCACCTCTCGAGCCACGCCATGGATCAGCACACTCCAGCCTTCATGATTCGCAGTCCGGTTCTCGTCAGCCTGAAACGACAAGCGTCCGCGGAGGTTCAACCAACTCAGCGTTCTCCCCTTGGCCACACAGAAGACGATGTCACCGTCGAGCACTGTGAAATTGACTGGCACGATGATCGCGAGACCGTCAGCCACGTAGCCGACGCGGCCGACGACCGCCTGCGGTAAGAGCTCAAGGCATTCCTCTCGCGTGAGGGTATCGAGGTGGGGCTGCTGAAGGTCACTCATCTGCGTTTTCTCCGGACTCACTTCTCTCGTTCCATGAGAGGGCGGACAGTGCGGTCGTGCCGTGATTCTCGACTGGCTGGGAGCGGCTAGATAGGGCCGAATGTCATCAGCGCCGCGCCGATCGACCCCACGATTCACTTCAAGCCGCTTTCACGATCGTTGGCCTCATGTACCGGCGATTCACGAGATGGGCTCAAGGAACAACGTCGGACGCTCGGGTGAGCGAGCTGATTGACCCTCGCCCCTCGGCCCTCGTGCATTGCCATGTTTGGTGGTATCGCTGGAGCTAAGAGCAGCCTTGGGTTGACAATCTAGCATCCGCTTGGTACACTTAGCACAGCCTCTCCAGTAGGACCCCCAACGGGACCTGGAGGTCACGAGGAAACAGCCATGACCGACTACACCGACTACACACGCACCGCCAACGCTGCAGTTGCGGAAGGCCTCCAACAGACGACGGAGATCAAGCTTGCAGCCACTGAGGTCCTCAAGAGCATCACCTCCGTGTTGGTTCCGCTCAGCGTGTTCGCGCTTCCCAACTCTGAGAAGCTGATTCCGGCCATCGACACCGTGGTGAATCGCAACTTCGACGTCGTGACCAAGTTTGTCGAGTGGCAGTACGAGTTCGGGATCGCCACTCTGAAGCAGCTGGGGTCCGTCGCCTCCAACTGACTCCGGCAGGAGCGCCAGCGCGACGCTGCGCGCTCCTGACCTCAACTTTCTGTGGCAGCATCGCGGCCCACGGGCCAACATGGTGCTCGTGAGGCCATACCGTTCACCGGCGGCCGACACGTGTATCAGCGGCAAACCACGCGCGTGATTCCTCTCGTGCTGCTGGAACGAGTCGGAAGAGTCGTAGGTGATGATGCTCCTGCGAGTCGATCGAACCTCTTGTGATGTCATCAGGTTCTATCGAGCAGACCGTGGCCCAGCGAATGCGGTCCGCCGGCTCACCGTGGCAACGCTGATCAAGCTGACCGGGGGCTCCGCGGTTGCAGCTGGAGTCCGCTCCGGCGGCCTTGATAGACGCCGGGAGAAATCGGGCGTAGGATCGTACGTGGAAGTGAGGCGCTTCGCGCGTCGGCGCGCCGCGAGAGAGCGACCGCTCGTGACCGTCTGTTACAAGTAGGGCAACCAGGGTGGAAGAGGCTGTCATCGTCAGCGCCGTCCGGACGCCGGTGGGCACGGTGGGGGGCGTATTTGTCGAGGTTCCGGCGACGACGCTCGGTGCCATCGTCGTGGAGGAGGCCATCCGACGTGCCGGCATCGACGCCGACCAGGTCGAGGAGCTCCTCATGGGGAACGTACTGCAGGCAGGCCTCGGCCAGAACCCGGCGCGGCAGGCGGCGCTCGGCGCCAATCTGTCGACGGCCGTCCCAGCCATGACCGTCAACAAGGTGTGCGGCTCTGGATTGAAGACGGTGGCGTTAGCCGCTCAGGCGATCCGCCTCGGCGATGCCGAGTGCATGGTGGCGGGTGGCATGGAGAACATGTCGCGCGCGCCATACCTGATGGACAGCGGGCGTTACGGCTATCGCCTCGGCCATGGGCAGCTGGTGGACGTGATCATCCGCGACGGACTCTGGTGCGCCTTCACCGACTGCCATATGGGCATTACCGCAGAGAACGTGGCCAAAGAATGGGAGGTGACCCGGGCCGATCAGGATGGCTTTGCGCTGGCCTCGCAGCAGAAGGCCGGCGCCGCGATCAAAGCGGGCCGGTTCAAGGACGAGATCGTTCCTGTGCCGGTAGCCCGCCGCAAGGAGACCGTTCTGGTCGACACAGATGAGCATCCGCGTCCCGCCACCACTCTGGATGTCCTGTCGGGCCTGCGCTCTGCCTTCACAAAGGACGGTAGCGTCACGGCCGGCAACGCAAGCGGTATCAACGATGGCGCAGCTGCCATGGTGGTGATGAGCGCCTCACGCGCCAAGGCCCAGGGGTTGAGTCCGCTGGCCCGGATCCGCAGTTACGCCAGCGCCGGTGTGGAGCCCCGCATCATGGGGATCGGGCCGGTACCGGCGGCGCGGAAGGCCATGGACAAGGCCGGCGTCGGTGTTCGTGACGTCGACCTCTTCGAGCTCAACGAGGCCTTCGCCGCTCAGTCGGTGGCGGTGTGTCGGGAGCTTGCCGTCCCTGAGGACAGGGTCAATGTCAACGGCGGCGCCATTGCGCTGGGCCATCCGATCGGTGCCAGCGGGACACGCATTCTCACCACGCTCCTGTACGAGATGGCGCGCCGCGACGTGGAGTTGGGCATTGCGGCGATGTGCATCGGCGGTGGCCAGGGCATCGCCATGGTTATCGACCGCAGTTAGCACCTCCTCGAGCGGCTGACCAGCGCGGAGTGCCGGCGTTGCTGGCGTGACGGACGGCGCCGAACGCAGCGATGGGCGAACTTTGGAAGCGCCGCAAACAGCGGGACCTTCGGCGCCAGTCACGTGACCAACGGCCCTGGTCCGGTCAGGGCCGCAAGCGTTTACTGGTATCCGTCCAAGCCGGGCCGATGCCAACTGATTCGCGAGGAGTCGCCCCATGAAAGCTGCCGTCGTGCACCGGTTGAAGCCGGCAACCATCGTCGAGGAACAACCGATCCTAGCCCCGTTGGTCGTCGAAGCCGCCCTCAGCCCCCGGGCGCCCGGACTCCCCAATACGGGTATTCGTGCCACTGAATGCGACTTGCCGATAGAGCGAGCACGACCATTTGTCCGCGGAGACCGTCCACGGCTGAATCTGCTGCTCCTTGGGGCGCCGGCCAGTGGTAAGGGGACGCAGGCCGACCTTTTAGCCTCGCGGCTCGATATTCCCGCGATCGCGACGGGGAACATCCTGCGCGCCGAGCTGGCCGAGCGGACCGAGCTGGGGCTGCGCGTCCAATCCTATATGCAGCGCGGCGACTTGGTTCCGGACGCGCTGATGATCGACATCATCAGGGAGCGCCTAAGGGGGAGCGACCGGCGGGACGGCTTCCTATTCGACGGCTTCCCCCGCACCGTGCCGCAGGCCCGAGCGCTCGATGCGCTGGCGGCGTCGATGGCGATTGGCTTCGACCGCGTCCTGTACCTGAACGTGGCCGAGGCTGAGCTGATCCGGCGTGTCACGACCAGGTTGACCTGCCCGGGCTGCGGACGAAGCTACGGGTTCGAGCCGGACCAACCCCGACCGTTGGGCTGCGAGGCAGACGGCAGGGAGCTGATCGTGCGCGAGGACGACCGGCCGGAGACCGCCCAGCGCCGGATTGCGGTCTACCTGGAGCAGACGCTGCCGGTGCTCGACCACTACCGCAAGCAAGGGCTGGTCGCGGAGATCGATGGCATCGGCTCGGTCGAGGAGGTCTCCCGGCGCATCCTGCGCGCGCTTCCCGCTGGGCCGGTGGCACAGCGTGTGCTGGGTTTGGTTGGACATTCTCGAGGGCTGACCTCAGCCGCAAGAGCGCTGGATGGCCAAATCAAACCTCGACGCTGACCGTGTCGATGTCGGTGGGTTGGAGGGGACCTATGGCCAGGGAGCTGTCTGACCATCGGCCAATGGGATCGGCAGCGCCGGTGAACCGCCTCGGGGGAATCCTAGAGACTCTTTCATGCTAGAAGAAGCAAATACCGCGCTTCCCCGCGCGTACGGCCACACCCGAACCATCGACCAAATCTGTATTCCTTCATTACCGGCGAGCGACGTCCGCCGAAGCGAGGCGTTCGGTGCTCAGCAGCGGCGACTCCCCGGGCCGCATCATCGGCCCCGTCGGCCGGATCATCAAAGCGCTCATGCTCGCGCCATTCGTCAGCCAGACAATGCCTGCGTTTGTCGCGAAGGCAAGCAGCACAGACCTGCAAATCCTGAAAGAACTGATCGAAGCCGGGAGTGTCACGCCGGTCGTCGACAGGACTTATTCATTGAGCGATACCGCCGAGGCCATCCGCTACGTCGAGAGCGGGCACGCCCGGGGAAAGGTCGTCGTCGTGGTCGACACAGCCTGACGCTGACGGCAAGCGTCTCAAAAAGGCGTCGGCTGATGCGTCCCATACCGTCGGGTGATCTGTCTCACCTACTTCGGCTGATTCGTCACAGTCGCGCGCATGAAGGAACTGAGCGTGGCTGAGGACGGATGTCAGACGGACGGCGACTTGTCAGGCGGGTGGTCACGCGCCCACTCGCCGAGGGCGAACAGCGCGGGGCGCAGCGCTTCGCCGCGCGCGGTCAGCCGGTAGATCGAGGCGATCGGCGGCCCCTCAAGGACCTCCCGGGTGAGCAGTCCAGCGTCCTTGAGTTCGCCAAGACGGGCTGAGAGCATGCTCTCGGTGATCCCCGGGACGGCTCTTGCGATCTCCGCGAATCGCGCCGGACGCTCGAGCAGCACCCCGATGACCATACCCGTCCAACGTTTACCGAGAACGGCGAACACAGAGGTCAGCGCCCCATCGCACCGGAGAACCGCATCACCACGGTCAGCTTCCATTTGAGGCTCATGCTACCCGCGTGACCGTTCTTGCGTAGGTACTGGTAATATTGTAGCTCCAACCGAAGTACGAGCCTCGGCCAACGACGCGGCGGGCCAGCGGAGATCCTGCATGAGCCAGACGGCAAAGCGATACACGACCGCCGCGTCGGAGCAGACGCTCCAGAGCGTTGCCAAAGCACTCGGCGAGCGCAACATGACACCGCTCGTTGTCGACACCCCGGCGGACGCGCGCAGTGCCGTTCTAGAAATGATCCCGGACGGGGCCGAAGTGCATTCCGGTAAGTCCAAGACGCTCGAGGACGCCGGCCTTTTCAGCGACTTTCAGGACTCGGGCCGGTACGACTTCGTGCGCACCCGGATGTTCGCGATGGACCGGGCCACGCAGGGCCGCGAGATTCGCAAGCTGATCGCCGCTCCCGACTACATGGTGAACAGCGCACAGGCGATCACCGAAGACGGGGTGATCGCGGTCGCGTCGGCGAGCGCCAGCCAGATCGGTCCGCTCGCATCGGGCGCCGGACGGGTGATCTATGTCATCGGCAGCCAGAAGATCGTGCCCGACGTGGCGACCGCCTACGCGCGAATCTTGGACCACGTCCTTCCCTACGAGGACGCGCGCCTTTTCGAGGCGATGGGCGTGCATTCGTTCCTCGCCCGCGTGCTCCTGGTGGAGCGCGAATGGCAGGCGGATCGGACCACGGTCGTGCTCGTTCGCGAGCCGGTCGGCGTTTAGGTGCCGGCGATGCCGTCACGAACGCAGGGAAACGGCATCGACCGACCCAGGTCAGATGATGGTTGCGATGCGCCCACTGAACGCGAAGCTGTGCCATGACGCCAGCTATCCGAGCTCTTAGCCCGCGGCCTGCCGGTAGCGGCGTAGGAAGGGTGGCGCATCCCGCCTGATCGTTGACACCAACCGCATTGCGGCCTGACGATGGACGAGATCAAGCCGCGATTGGCGCGTGTCGAGGTATACGCTTGCGCAGCTCGACCAACTGGAGGCGCGACATGGGCAACAACCGCATCAGCTACGTCCCGCTGGACGAGATGGACGAACGCATGCAAGCGGAGATACATCGCTGCGCGCGTGAGGGGACGCCACGTCCAGAGAGCTCTGCCGTACGTGCCCACGCGCCCAATGCGTTCTGGGCCTTCGCCGACTCATGGCAGGCTCTGTTTAACAGTGGCATTTGTGATCACGCTATCAAGGAGCTGTGTCGGGTGTACGTCTCGCGAACCGTGAAATGCGAGTACTGCGGCAACCAGCGCTCGACCCAGGCGACGGCGGAGGGGCTCGCCGCGCAGCAGTACGACGCCGTGCTCAATTTCGAGACATCTGAGGAGTACGACCATCGGCAGAAAGCAGCCCTCGCCTACGCGGAAGCGATCAGCTGGCGATTGGAGCCGACTGATGACCTGTGGGACCGGCTGCATCAGGAGTTCTCCGAAGCGGAACTGGTCGAACTGGGCTGCTTCATCGCACTGACGCTTGGCCAGCAAAGCTGGATCCGGCTGCTCGGAATCGACCACCACGAGTACCTGGCTGGCACGGATGCGGCGATGGCGCCGGGGTTCCGTACTGCCGAAGAGCTGGTTGCAAGCAAGATGGCCCCGGATTACTGGGCCGTGCGGGAGGCGCGGTAGGCTCCCTGCGATGCAGACCCGGATCGATGAGCTGATCCCATCCGCTCTAGAGTCGCCAGCTAATCGGACCTGGTGGATCGTAGACGCCAAAGCTTCCGGTGCGAATCGAGCGGCGCAGATGGTGGCCGGCCCGGGGACACGCTGCCTCGACATGAATGACTGCATCCCGGATCCTGCCTGTAATTGCCTTGCGCGCACGCTCAGCCGGATCAAGGACACGGCGTGCGCGACCGCCGATGCCGACGGCTGCCCTGAGTTCGCCGAGTAGGAACTCGCGTTCCTCGCGGGCACGGCTGGCGCGTTCTAGATCGTTGTGGGCATCTGCCTCATCGATCTCCTCCTCGAGGTCCATCAGTCGCGAGCGGTACTACCACGGTGTCAAGACGCTGGTCTACGGCTACGCCGAGGATGGCCGGTCGTGGGCACCGGTCCTGACCCGACCATAGGTGTGCCTCGGGCGAGTGCCTCCGGTGTCTAAAGTGCACGGGCTACCCTTCGGATCGACAGCTCGCGTAGGTGAGAGCTGACGGCATTGCGTTTCGGTAGTCCGTGCAGCGCCCGAATGACCGCCGCGTCTCTAAGGATTGATTCTGCGCTGGTGGCAGGCAGAGTTGGCCGATGGATCTTTTGCTCTTCGCCGTCAGGTATGGCGAGTGAGTTTCATATCAAAATCGTGATTCCAAGTCTTACCGCCATCCGTTGACTTTTCCCAGTGCGATGTGATGGTGTTCTCGTCGTCACTGATCAGTCCTTCGTAGCGCTGCGAAAACTCGGGATTGTTGCGCCAGATGCGCCACTGTTTATTGTCCAAGGTCATTTGATACACACGTGACACTCCGCGGCTGTCGTAGTAGAGAACCGTGTACTCGTCAGTCTCGTCATCTCGTCCGATGACCCACGTAGCATCATTCCCCTGTCTCATCGCGATCAGACCACCCTCTTCTATCCAAGCAAGAACAACCTGGCCGAGCACGGTTTGTTGTGGGCCGGGCAAAAACGAGGCGTTTGACAGCTCCATCTGCCACTCACCAATAATCGGGTCCAAGTCCGCGAGCCTGGGATTTGCGAACATCCGTTAATCCCCCTCTCGGAGAACCCAAATGATCATGTCACTACATTCGACTAAACATGCCATCACTCGTACTCGGTCAAGACATCGCGCAGTTTGCGGGCGAAGGCTTCGGGCTGGCCGGCGTAACCGGAGTCCCCACCCACGAAACCCCCATGGTGGCTGGGGAAGACCGTCGTCTTCTGACCAAGTCGCTCGGCCGTAGCCTCGGACGTGCGACCGGTGAAGATGCCCGTCGACTCCTCGCCGACGCCGAGTACGATGCGGGTCGGCGCTGCGCGCAGTGCGTCGAAGTCGGGGCGATAGCTGGTCACCGCCGCTGAGCGCTCGGAGAGCAGCGGGTCGTCGCGCGAGCCGTCGTCGTCAGTGGTCATCCCAAACTGGGCAGGGTCCGGGGCGGGTCGCGCGAAATATTCCTCGGTGAACTCTCCTCGCCACGATGTCATGGCGATGAAAGCCGCCATTCCGGCACCCTGCCCCTTGGCTACATACGCGTCCCGAAATTGGGCAACGGCGCGCTCGGTTGACTCCGCATCCGGAAGCACCTGCACCATCGGTGGCTCGTGTGCCACCAAGATGGTGACGTCGTCGGGATGTGCCGCCACGAGAGCAAGCGCGGTGACCGCCCCGCCACTGCTCGCAAACATCTCGACCGGGCCGGCGCCGAGAGCTTCGATGACGGCGTGCACGTCTTCTGCCTGGACGTCAGGGACGTTGTCGACCCGGCCGTCTTTGCGGATGCTGCGGCCGAGACCGCGCGGGTCATAGGTGATCACGGTGCGGTCGGGGAAGTACGACGCCAGTGTGCGGAAACCGCTGGCGTCCATCGGCTGCCCGATCATGAACAGCGCCGCGCGTCCGTCGGCGGTGGGCAGCGGGCCCTGGACGTCGTACACGATGTCGGCTTCGGCGGTATCGAGGGTGTGCGTTTTGATATCGACGACCATCACTCCGCCAGAAGCCGCTCGAGCTTGTCGAGCTGCTCGGACCAGCCTTGCTCGGCACCGGCCATCGCCTCGGCCGGCGGCATCGGCTCGAAATAGGACTGGCGAATGGTGAGCGCAGTGCCCCCATCGCGGGCCTCAATGGTTATCTCAATGAGCGTTGCGAAGAGCTCGCCCTGCTCGTCGTTGACCGCTCGGCCGCTCATGACCAAACGATGCGGACGATCGATCTCGTAATACTCGCCACCCAGGTAGTGGGAGAACTGGGCGTCGGCCGGGATGAAATCCGGCCACTCCATCGCCAGCCGGTAGGTCCCCCCGATGCGGAGGTCCACCTCTGCGGCGGGGCAGGTGAAGCCGTTGGGCCACCACCATTTCTTGAGTTGCTCCGGATCGGTAAAAGCATCAAACACTTGCTCTGGCGAGGCCTTGAGGGCGCGCTCGATGACGAGCTGCTTAGTTGGCGATGCAGATTGGACGTCCACTGCGGTTCGGGTCTCAGGCATCGGGTTTCTCCTCCTTGGTACTGGTTGATTCGGTTTGGGCTGCAAGATGGGCCTCGAGCCGGTCGAGGCGGTCGGACCACTCGAGGTGCGCCCTGCGCAACCAGTCGTCCACGGGGAGCAGGCCCTCAAGCTGAAGTCGCGCTGGGCGGCGCTGGCGGTCACGGCTCCGGGCTATTAGGCCGGCCCGCTCGAGCACTTTGAGATGCTTGGTGATGGCGGGCTGGGTCAAAGTTGAAGACGCCGCGAGTTCGACTACACCAGCCTCGCCGGCCGCGAGGCGCTCGAGGATCGCCCGACGGGTGGGGTCTGACAAGGCGGCAAAGGCGCGGCTCAGAGGATCGCTAGTAACCATTACCGATAGGTTATATAACTAGATGGTAAAAGTCAACTGCAACTCGATGATGCTCTCGCCGGCCCGTCTGGAGCAACAGCTTCGCTAAACCTCAGACGGTCGCCGACTCCGCATCGCTGGGGAACGCGCCGTCCCCCGGTGGAGGCCGGATGCCAAGGTCGGCATCCTCCGCTGGCCTCTTCGCCGGGGGTTGGATGGCCGGCTGCGTCAGCTCGGCTGCTGCTCCACGATGCGCTCCGTCTTTCGGCCGGCAGCGGGGTCTGAGGTAACCGGGATGCGCGTGGGCTGGGCCTTCTGCTTCCGCGGGATCGTGCTGGTGAGCTCACCGGTATACCGTCCAAGCCCGCAACTGGTCAGCCAGGCGATGCCGCGGGACCGGCGGCCACCTATCGCATCGGGTTGCATGAACACACAAAGAAGCCCTCGCATTGAGGGCTTCCGAGCATCGCGCTGTTACCGAACTTCTAACTGGTGGTGAACTTCACGGCTGGGATGAACCAGGGTGGCGACGTGTACGGCGAGGTCTGGCCCCAGCACGGAGGTGTGCTCCCCGGCGAATCGAACCGGAACGTCCCGCTCCCAGCAGCACCGCCGTCGCAGTAGTAGCTGGCCGTCGTGGTGTTCCAGAACGCGCTGCCGGGGAATGGATCGGTCCCGGCCTGAAGGTCGCCCGGATCCGAAGACAGACCGACGTTCAGTGAGTCATCGGGGCAGTTCGCGTTCGGGACGAGGTCGCAACCGTTGGGCGCAGCGCCGTACTGGCTGGTGTTGTACGCGATTCCGAAGACAATCGTCTGCGGCAGTTTCACGCCGAGATCGAACTTAATGTTGGTCATGAACCCGGCGAAGCATGTGCTGTTCTTGCTGTCGAACCAATCGCCGAGCGACGCACCCGTGCACTTGCTGCTGGCCGATGGACGGTACGGGATCGAGAAGGTCTTGGTGACCGACTTGATCAGCGCGCCAGGAAGGCCAGAGCCAGGAGTGTCCGGCTGCGCCCGTGGGGACGTGGCGTTCGCCTGATAGATGTTGAGCGTGATCGGCTCCTTGAACGTCGCACCGCTCTTGGTCACGCAAGTCGCTCCGCCTCCAGACTGGCAACCCCAGGAACTCATCGTGATGATGACGGTGCCGACCTTTGCGGCACGAGTGAGCGTGATCTCGTTGCCGAACTGGCTCGTCTGCTGAGCCTGAAAGGGCTGGCTGGGAATGTTGCCCTGTGGCGGAGCGAGGCTGTTGTACAGCGTCGCGGAGGACGCAGACGCAGTAACGGGCACGATACCCAGCGCCGCGACCGTAGCCACGACGATCGAAATGAAGACTCGTTTCATTGGTTCCCCTTCGACTGTTCCCGGGCGCACTCAAGGCGCTTGGCTCAGTGTACGCCTCGGTACCGACGGAGACTTGATCGACTACAACGAAGTCAACAAACCAGGTTTGCCCCGCAGAGTCCCAACTCCTCATGACGCGTGATGAATCAACCTATGTCGTCAATGCACAAGCGCGAGGCGCGGACGACACTCGTAGAAGCGTCGCCCCCGCCGGACGCGTCGCGAGACGCACGTCGCCCATCCGCGCATGAGTCCCAGCGAAATGGCTACCCCGTCTGCGGCAGCGGCTGCAGGAGACCGAAGATCGCACCCAGCGGATCCTGGATGATCGCGAAGCGCCCGACCGTGGGGATGTCCGCCGGCTCAACGATCGCAGTTGCGCCGAGCTCCTTTGCCTTTGCGGTCACTTCGTCGACGTTAGTGGTCGCGATGTATGGCTGCCAGTACGACGGCGCAGCGTCGGGCATGCTCTCCGGCGCCTGCATCCCGCCCGCGAAACCGTTGTCGTCGGGGTTGAACGAGAACGTCGTGTACACCATATCCGGGGTGGACATTTCAGAGCGCCTGGCCACCCAGCCGAACACGTCGGTGTAGAACTTTTGAGCCGCATCGAAGTTGTGCGACGTCAGCTCCACCCAGCACACGGAGCCGGTGACGCCCTCAACCTCCCACCCGGCGTGCGTGCCGGCCTGCCAGATACCGAAGACCGCGCCCGACGGGTCGGCGACGACGGCCATGCGCCCAGCGTCCATGACGTCGAACGGCGCAGCGATGACGGTGCCGCCGGCGGCGGTCGCCTTCTGGGCAGTGGCGTCGGCATCGTCGACCATGATGTAGATGGTCCACGCGGTCGGCTGCTGGTCACTCTGTCGCGGGCCAACGCCGGCGACCTCCTTGCCGTCGCGCTTGAACATGGCGTAACCGCCCGCCTGCGGGTCAGGGAAGACGTCGGCCTCCCAGCCGAACAGTCGGGTGTAGAAGTCGCGCGACGCAGCCGCATCCGCGCTGCTGAGGTCCGCCCATCCGGGCTTGTTGGCGATGATCGTCTTGGCCTCTGCCACAGTCAGCACCTCCACTACCTGGACTCGCCGGCCCACCCAGCGCGCCGTCCGGCACGCGACGCTAGCACACCGCGCGAAACGAGGCGCCAAGACATCGCACGCTCTCGCCGGTGAGCGCGGTCCAGTGGATGACCGCGTCTACGCGATCGCATCAAATGCCGGAGAGACACGCGATCCCGTCGATCCCTGGACGCGTTCCGAGACCGCCGCGGCGAGGCCAGAGCTACGGCATGCTCAGACGCGTGAGCGCGCGCCTGACTGCCTCCGCCTCCTCGCCTGTCAGGAGCATCGCGACGAGCGTGCCGCGACCGCGCGCTCGGGTGTGACTCCAACCACGGTCGCTGACACCGAACGCCGAGGAATCTTCGCTGAGCTATTGCAACGCAGCGCACAGGTCCACATATTCGGCGAGATGTCGGGACCCGAGAAACGCGTCTTGAACTCGTGCATGCGCACGCTTGCCAACGCGGGCGGCGAGTCGACGATCCCCAAGCAGGGTGCAGACGGCCGACGCGAATTCGGCTTCATCCGTTGGGTCATTCAAAAGATACCCGCTCGTGCAATGCTCGATCTGATCCTGTATCCCGCCAATCCGGCTGGCCACGACCGCGCGTGACTTCCACATGGCCTCGGCGACGGTGAGTCCGAAGCCTTCCGCGATGCTCTTCTGCACGACCACCTGCGAACGACGCTGAAGAGCATTGACAACCGCGGCGTTCTCCTCCTCGTCATCCATCGGGAGGCACGCAAGATGGACTCGTGATCGAGCACCGCTCTCGAGGCACTCCCATCGCCGAACGACCTCCTGATAGGTTTCCGCTCCTTCGGGATCATCCGCGACGTCCTGCACATTTGGTCCCGCCAGCATCAGGTGGGCGTCGCATTTCGGGATGACACCGTGGACGAAGCCCTCGAGCACACCTAGCGGATCTTTGAGCCGATCCCATCGAGAGACTTGCACGACGAGCGGAGTTGCAGCGTCGACAGGCGAAGCCTCGACCATCGTTGCAGTGTGTTGCACGCGATCCCTGCGGCCATCCAAACGCGTGAACACCGGATCGCCATCCCCGCCGGTGACAACACCGGCTGCTGCGAGTACGGCCTGAATTGCAGGGTCGTCCATCTCGCAGTTCTTCGGCGAGAAGGGATCAATCGATGGAGCGATCACTCGGATGCGCTCGCTGTCCAGTCCATCCCAAGCGAAGACCTGGCGGGAGAAGACGTACATGCGCGCGGCGCGAACGTACGGAAGCAGAAACGCCCAGGTGTCGCGTGCGACCGCGTTGGGGGTGTCCATGCCGACATGGCAACGCCAGAGGACCGCGATATCCATCGAGCTGAGCAACGGTGCCAAGCCGGCGGTCTGCGGGTCGTGCAGGATGACAATGTCGCCCGAGCGCAGCTGGTCTCGGATCTGACCCGCCTGATGAGCAAGCACCGTTTCGTAATGCTCACGGTCCGATTCGGTGAGATCCCCGCCGTCTCCGAGAGCGCCATGAAGGCGGTTGTGAATGCGCTTTGTGATGGTGAAGAACTCGTCGTCACCGCTGATCACCAGCCATCCTGTATCGACGCCAGCGCCGCGAGCGTAGGGCAACAGGGTTGAGAGCATCTCAGCGACACCCCCGCCCGCTGCCGTCGAGTTGATGTTCCAGACGCGGTGTCCTTCGAAGATGCGCGAAGCGCGCTCGATGGTGCGTGAGAGCGCCGCAAACTGCGCCCTGCTGAGGACGGTAGCGAAGCGACCGGGATCTGTTGCAGCGATTTCCACCGCAGTGACGTCGTTCAAGACCACGGGCTTTGCCGCGTCGAGTACCGTAGGGCGGCCGTTGACAGCGAGAGATTCCTCTTCGCGCTGCTGCGTTGCAGAGCTCGCCATCAGTCGCCCTTGTGGCTGTTTCGCCCACCCTTGCGTGAAGAGGCGTTCCCGTTCTTCTTGTTGGCGTTGCTGATCGCAGCTGCACGCTGTTTGCTCATCCCGTTCTCACGCAGCCCCTCGTATTGCTTCGGGTTCTTGACCGACGCTCCGTGCTTGGATGCAGGCATTTCAGTCCTCCAGGTAGCTGTCCGCCCTCCCGGGGAAGGTTACAGCCTTGATGGCACATCTCCTGAGTGACAGGCTCTAACTATCCTAAGGCTTCGTACTCATCCATGGGCGCTCATCCAGGGGCGCCAGAGCGCGCGTTCATCGCTTGGCGCCTCCGCCGAGCTCGCTGCGACCTGACAGACCGGCGCCGAGGCTCGTGACCCTGGAACTACGCGCTCGATGCGGCGTCCAACGTTCGGATCGGCTGCGCGGCGTCGGAAGGCGGCGACGGATCAGGTTCGTACGATTGGAGCGGCAGCTCAAACCACACGGTAACGCCGTCACTGCCACTCTCAGCCCCAACGATGCCACCGTGCGCGGCCACCAACTCCTTGACAATTGCGAGGCCGATGCCTGCGCCTCCGCTGCCGCGGGCGCGACTCGGATCCGCGCGATAGAAGCGTTCGAAAATGTGCGGCAGTGAGTCGGCTTCGATCGCTTCGCCGACATCGTGGACCGCGACGCGTACCAACGAGTCATGCCGGACCAGCTTGATGGTGATCACGGATCCCGCGGCGGCGGAACGGACCGCGTTGTCGAAGATGTTGCCGATGATCTGGCCGAGGCGCCCGGCGTCGCCCTCGACCGTGAGCTCTCCTTGCGGCGCCACGATCTGGCAGGTGAGTCCGTGGGTCTGCAGGCTGGTCTCGAATCCGAGGACAACGTCGCGCACCAGCTTCTCGAGGTGAAGCGGCTCGTGCGCCATACGATCACGTGCCACCTGGGCGTCAGCGAGCCCGCGCAGATCCTCGACCAACGCAATCAGGCGACCCAGCTCGTTGTGCGCCTGCTGGAGCCGGGCCGGCGTCGCAGGGATCACGCCATCGCGCATGCCCTCGATCAGCCCAAGGAGATTGTGCAGAGGCGTGCGCAGCTCGTGGGCGGCGTCGTTGGTCACCTGCCGGCGCAGCTCCTCGAGACGCTGCAAGGACTGCGCGAGCTCGTTGACGGAGTCCGCCACGCCTCCGATCTCATCGCGACGATTGGTGGCCACCGGGATTGGGGGATCGCCACGCGCCATGCGCCGCGTGGCCTCGCGCACCGCGGTCAGCGGTCGAAGTGCAAAGGTCACTGCTGCGAAGCTGAGGGCGACCGCGATGATCGCAGCCACCGCAATCGTCGGGTAGATCTGCGCCTCGACAGCCGCATCGTAGGCCCGCTGACCCGCGGCCGGGTCGACCGGCTGTCCGGCGGCATGCATGATGACCATGAATTGCTGCTGCGCAATGTTGTGCATCAACACGATGATCAGGACCACTGTCACCGCGATGACGATGACGTTGAGGACGACGAGCTGCCAGCGCAGTCCGAGCGCACCCCATGTGCGGCGCAGGAAGCCCCAGACGCTATCCGGGCTGGCGGCCATCGTCTTCACACTTCCTTGGCGGTGATCTTGTATCCGACACCCCGGATGGTCACGATGACGGCGTTGGCGTGTGCGGCGTGCAGCTTTTCGCGAAGCCGGAAGACATGGACATCGACAGTACGCTCGAGCGCCGGAGAACCATCGCCGGTGTACAGCCGATCGACGAGCTGGCTGCGGGTCAGAACCCAGCCGGGTCGCTCCAGCATCGCTGCAAGCAACCCAAACTCGACCTTGGTCAGCGCGACATGCCGGGCGTCGATAACGACGTCGTGCCCCGTTGGCGAGAGCTCGACGTTGCCGAGCCGGATGATTGACGGGGGTTGCGGGCCGATCTCCGCGCGGCGCAGGAGTGCGTCGACGCGCGCCAGGAGTTCGCGAGGGCTGAACGGTTTCACCAGGTAGTCGTCGGCCCCGACGCGGAGCCCATCGACTCGGTCGGGCTCATCGGCCCGCGCGCTGAGGAACAGGATCGGTACGATCGACCCGGAGCTCCGGATCTCCGTGCAGATCTCGAAGCCGTCCTTGCCAGGCAGCATGACGTCCAAAATCAGACATCGCGGCTGGGTCTGCCGGACAACGGCCAGCGCCTCTGTCCCCGAACGGCAGACGACGACTCGATACCCGGCGCGTTCGAGGTAGGCGCGAACGACATCGCAAGTCGTCTGGTCATCCTCCACCACCAGGATCGGAGCCGCCAGAGACTGGGCTTCTCGCAGCTCGGTCATGGCGTGCTCAGACCGGGCCGCGTCACCGTTCTGGGCGCGTGTGTTGATGGTCACTAATCCCCATTCTGCGAAAGTTGCCGACGAGCCGGGCGGCGCGGTGCCGCCCGGCTTCGAATGACGACCGTTTCCGCCGTCCGGTGTTGCCGACGCGGACGCTTAGACGATGGCGAGACCTGTGGCCGCGGACGGAAGTCCGCTGGCTGCTGACTCGTTGACCCCACCCAGATCGCCGGAGGACGACACCGGTGCCGACGCGATCTCGGTCGTTGTCAGGACGAAGAACCAGCCACCTCCGAGGACCTCGTCGATCGGATGCACACCCACTGTGGCGGCGATGTCCGAGCGCAGTGTCAGCGCGCCGCCCGACCCGACGTTGTACGAGGAGACCGTGCCGGAGCCTGCGTTCGCCAGGTACGCGCGCGTGCCGGCGCCGTTGACCACCAGCCAGCACGCAGCTGCCTGGGATTCACCGACCTCACTGATCGGATGCAACACCCCCGTCGCGCCAACCCGATACGAGGTCGCCGCACTGGCGCCTCCCGCACCGCCGCCGGCATCGGAGACGATTGCCTCGCCGCCCGCACTGAACCCGAAGCCGTACGCGGCCGTTCCCGTCGAGACGGTGTGCCGCAGCCCGGTCAGTCGCCCGTCCGAGCTCACGTTGAAGGTGTCAATGCTGCTGCTCACCTTCTCGGTCACGATGACGTGCGCTCCCGACGGAGTGAAGCCAATCTGGACCGGCGTGGCCGCCTCCGATGACAGCGCGACGGGCGCATGCGTGGACGGAACCAGCGCGTGATCGGTCAGCACCAGCGAGCCAACAGTGTTGTTGCCCTGGTTGAGCACGACAACCCTGCGGCCGTGCGCGTCGACACTCACCGGGTCGGGGCCACCGGACGGCGCCGCATCCACGAGCTCCAGCGTCCCGTCGGAGTGGATCCGGAAGTACGAGACCGTGTTGGACGCGGCGTTGACAACGAGCAGCGCATGCCCATCGTCGGCGACTGTCACCGCCCCCTGTGACCCGAGACCCGCGCCGGTGCCGTCTCCGCCAGTCGGAAAACTGCCTATCGAAGCCAGGGTGCCGCCGCTGGCCACCCCAAAGGCGAGCACCGAATTGCCGCCGCCGGTTGCGGTCTGGTTGCTCTCCGTGTAGACGTATGAGCCACCCGTGGCAGCTCGGGCAACTGTGGTCGCCCCGACGTCCGTCGCGGCGGCCAGCGAGACGCCTCCGGCGAGCAGCGCGCTTGCGAGCCCAATGCCGAGCTTCGTGATCGAAAGGTCTGCCATGGAAACCTGCCTCCTGGTGCCTGGCTCGGTGGGAGCCAGGTGTTTGACGCTGACACCAGGGTTAGGCACAAATATTTCGCTGGCGTTTCGACCGGCGAGCCCGCTTACCCCTACGTCGGCGTCGCGGGCCTCCTCCACTTCTCGGCTGGAACGATCTCCGGCATGCTTGTCATCGCACACTCCTTCTCGGTCGTCGACGATCGGTGAAAGCCACAGGCACCCCGCAGCCTGTCGGTGGTCCCGATTTCGCCTTATAGCGGGGAGCACGGAGGCAGTCTGGTGAGCCCTGAAGACGCTGCCTCGCTGGGCGTGCCGCTGACCAATCTCGACGAGCCGCTGTTTGACGGTGCGGGGGCGACCAAGCGCGACCTCATCACCTATCTGGAGAACGTGGCCGACCGGATCATTCCGGAGCTTGCGGACCGAGCGCTCTCGGTGATCCGTGTGCACCGCGGTCAGGAAGCCTTCATGCAGAAGAACCTTCCCTCGTACACGCCGCCCTGGGTGCAGCGGGTGACGATGTGGGCGGAGTCGTCCAAGCGGGAGGTGACCTACGCAGTCTGCAATGACCGGCGGTCGCTGCTCTGGTTCGGGAACCAGCGCGCCGTCGAGTATCACCCCTCGCTCATACCGCTCAGCACCCCCGATCACATGACCCACCTCGTGCTCGACATCGATCCCCCGCAGGGAGATGCATTTCGCGAGGCGGTGCGAGCCGCGCGGGTTGTGCGCCAAGTTCTTATCGATGAAGGCCTCGATGCCGTCATCAAAACCAGCGGGGCCAAGGGCCTGCACATCTTCGTGCCCATCGACACCAGCGTGTCGATCGATGAGGCAGCCGTTGCGACCCGGGCGATCGCCGCACGAGCCGTGCGACTGGATCCCGACACGGTCACCACCGCCTTCATGAAGGATGAGCGCGGAGGCAAAGTGTTTGTCGATTCAACCCGCGCCGGTGGCGCAACGGTCGTCGCTGCGTACAGCCCGCGTGTGCGTCCGGGCGCCCCGGTGTCGTTTCCGCTCGACTGGGACGAACTGGATGACGTCTCGCCGGCTGACTTCACGGTGCTCACGGCCGTAGGTCGGCTCGGCGACGGCGACAAATGGGCAACCCGAATGCCGAAGCCACAGCGGTTGAGAGCCGACTTGCTCGAGGAGGGCAGGGCTATCCCGGTTGCTCGCGTCCAGGCCATGCATGAGGGCAAGCGCCGGGCGCGCGGAAGTCGCTAGCTAGCCACGCCCGTCGCTCGCCCACGCGGCTGGGTCGACGACAAGGAAGGCCCCAAGCAGGAACCAGAGACAGCCGCCACAACCCGATGACGAGCGCACCTCAGTACTGCCGGTCATATTGCCCTGAGCGTCGCGCGTGACCCATGTCTTGCGGCTCATTGACTCGACCTCAGGGATCTTCCACTGTCCGCCAACAGAACTTCATTGATTCGGTGCAAATGGAAAACGGTGCCGTGGGCGCGCGGCAGCGGCCTGTCGCGGAAACACAGCGCCGCCTGATGATTTGGTCCACGACACCCTGTTGTCGCATGCGCCAGGCACCATCCCTCGTATGCTCTACGCGACCAGCGACGCCCGTGCATATATCGCTGCCATGCGGTGGCAGTTTGCCTCCACGATGCCCCGCATCCCCCACTGGTACACCATCCGGAGGTGGCGGCCCGACTTGGATAGGGAGTTCGTCGAGTTCGTGCGCCATATCCGGTCCAGTGGGATCAGGATCGACTGGCCGGATCCTCCAGCAAAGCCCATTTACCGCAACCAGTATCTGCTCCTCGACGGCTGGAAGTACTGGGCGATGGGCGACCCGCACCCTGGCGTCCCGCCGGTCGAGACGCCGGAGACTACGACCCTGATCAACCGAGCGCATATCGAGCACCAGCCAGAGGAGCGAACCGGGGAAGCCGCTGACGTCGGCAGCCAGATACTCGGCGAGGGGAAGTCGTTTCGGGCTAATACTCCCGTGATTCGATTGAGATGGCCAACTCGCTCCGGGAGTTAATCGCCAACTTCCCGTAAATGCTGCGCAGGTGATACTCAATCGTCTTCGGACTCAGGAATAGGGCGGCCGCAGTCTCCCGAGTGGTCTTGCCGCTCGCGAGGATCTGCGCGATGCGGAGCTCCTGTCGCGTGAGCGTCTCCGTGGCAGACACGCCTCGTCGGCGGGCCGTCTCGCCGGTGGCGAGGAGCTCGCCGCGAGCCATCTCAGCCCACGGCTCGGCACCCAGACCTTCGAAAATCTCGAGCGCCACACGCAGCTCGCTGCGCGCACCTGTCCGTTGGCGCTCGCGTCGAAGGCGGCTGCCATACGCCAGCCGTGTGACTCCAAGCTCGAACACATCGGGCGTCTGCTCGTGCAGCTGCACCGCGGCGTCGAAATGGTGCTCGAACTCACCTTCCGTGGCGACGAGACCGCGGCACCGCGCTGCGCGAGCCAATGACCATGGCTGCCCTTTCCGGGTCGCCTCAAGATCCAGCTCTCGCACCAGCCGGTCGGCATCCGTCCGTCGACCCACTCGGAGGTATGCGTCGATCAGCTCGGCGTTGGGCGCGAGATCAACGTCCTGGATGCCGTGTGCTTTAAGCCGCCCGTTGCAGTCCTCCAGGTATCCGATAGCGTCCAAGGCGCGACCCTGACCCAACTCCAGTTCCCCCAACGCGCGGATCGCCCAGACCTCAAAGAGGCGCGTCCCGAGTTCCGCGCAGAGCGTCCGCGCCTCGGTTGCGTGTGCGCGGCAATCAGCCTCGCGCCCCTGGCGGGCCTCTAGCCACGCCCAGCCGGCAAGCGCGGCGCCAAGTTCGGTGCGTTGCCCGGTTTCGCGAGCGAGCCGCGCGGCCTCGTCGTATTCCACCGTTGCGCGACTCCACTGGTCGGCCGCTGCGTGATCGCGCGCCACGCGATTGAGCAGCCACGGCAGAATGCCGAGTGCCGCACGGGCGCGCGCTGTGTCGATTGCTTCGTCAACCACCGAGCGCGCCCAGCCGGATTCGCGGAGAAACAGCGGCACGATGACGACCCACGGGAGCAAATCGGTGTCGTAGCGCAGCCCGTCATCCTGCTCGAGCAAAGTCATGGACGTCCGTATCGATTCGATGCCATCGCGAGCGTCACGGGTGAATACCAGCGCCATGCCGGTTGCAGTCGCTGCGAGGAACCGTGATCGTGTCGATGACGCTGGGCTCAACAGCTCCGTCATCCGCCGGGCGCTGTCGAGCATTGCTGCAACGTCGCCCGCGTAAAACCCTGCATCCACTGCATCCGCCAGCAACCCGATAGCGAGCTCAGGAGCCGTCGTTGCCACGCGGTCCGCCGCGGCAGCGAGGATGGTGTAGCCCTCCATGACCGGACCCTGTCGCGCCGCGATCTGCCCGCGCAGACGGTCGATTTGCACCAGCAGGTCAGTCTCCACGGCAAGTGCGCGCGACTCTTGCAGGAGCGCAATCGCTCGGTCGGCGAAACCCGCCAGCCACGTCGTCTCGGCGGCTGCTACGAGCAGCTGGGCCTGACGTTCACCGTCAGGAGCGAGTCGCGCAGCGCGCTCAAATGCCGCGCTCGATACCGCGTACGCGCTGCGCTGACGTGCACGCATCCCCGCCTGCTCGAGGGCGGCAGACGCAGTCGCGTCGGTTCCGGTTGCAGCGGCACCCAGGTGCCAGGCACGCCGGTCAACATCGCGGTCGGGGAGCGCACGAGCAAGTGCCCGATGTGCCTCGCGCCGGTATTCAGGGGGTGATGCGCCATAGATTGCGGCTCGTGCAAGAGCGTGGCGAAACTCAACGCGTCCGTCCACGATCCGAACGAGTCCCGCCTCCTCCGCGGCAACCAGACCGCCGACATCGAGATCGAGCAATCGGGCCGCTCGCTCGATGGTCGCGAGATCCGCAGACTCGTCGACGGTCGCGAGCGCAAGCAACCGTTGTGCTGAGTCATCAAGCAGCGCAGCCCGTCGAGCGAAGGCACGCGTGACCTGGGCCGGGACGGGGATGGGCGCGTCGATGGAAATGGTTGCCAGCCTCGATGGGTCCCGCGCCAGCTCGGTCAGCGCCAAGGGATTTCCCGCGGTCGCCTGATACAGTCGGTCGGCCGCCTCCGAAGGGACGCCACCGAGGAGCCCGGTCGCGGCGGCGCGGTCGAGCCCACCGACATGGAGTACCGGCAGGTCGGCATCGTCAAGCAGCGACGCCTCATCCTCACGCACGGCAAGAACCGCGCCGAGTGGTTCCGCGAGCATCCGGCGCAACGCGAACCGGATCGCCTCGGCGGACGACGCATCCAGAAGATGGGCGTCATCGATGAGCAGGAGCGTCGGCGCCTCCTCTGCGTAGGCGGCGAGCAGGCTGAGCGTCGCCGCACCAACTGCGAATCGATCGCCACCGGATACATTGGGCCGGAGCGCCAGCGCAACCTCGAGTGCGGTCGCGCGCGGCGCCGGAATCCGCCCGAGGAGATGCAGCGCTGGGCGGAGCAGCTCGTACAAGCCGGCAAATGGGAGTTGCATCTCGGATTCGACTCCTCGGGCACGCAGCACGGCAAGCCCTGTGGCGCCGTCCTCGGCATACCTCAGCATCGACGTCTTCCCAATGCCAGCCTCGCCGACGAGCGCGAGCACCGCACTTCGGCCCGAGTGGATGGTGGCCAGCAGGCCGTCGATCGCCACGCGCTCTCGCTCGCGCCCGAGCAGCATGGCTCGATTGTATGGAGCCCCAGGTGCGGGGGTTAGACGGCAGCGAATCTACTAGGTGTCCCCCCTGACGCGACCGCATGCCGGTCACGAATAGCCTCGGCCGCGACGTTCAAACAACAGGAGGTCGCGGCATGACACAAACCCTTCAACCCACAGCCCTGGACCCCGCCAAGCTCGAAGCCTTCGTCTTTCGGGCGGTCGAGGAGGTCGGTGCGACACTGAACACGGCGTTGGTCGTGATGGGAGACCGCCTCGGCCTCTACCGCGCCATGGCCGGCGCCGGTCCGCTCACGCCGGCCGAGCTCGCCGAACGCTGCAACGTGTCCGAGCGATACACGCGCGAGTGGCTGAACGCCCAGGCGGCGGGCGGCTACGTCGAGTATCAGGCCGAGACCGGCCGCTACATCCTCCCCCCGGAGCAGACCGTCGCGCTCACCGACAGCGACAGTCCGGCCTTTCTGCCGGGCTTCTTTCAGATCGCGTTGGGTACCGTCCACGACTCGCCGCGCATCGTCGACGCCGCCATCACCGGCAAGGGTGTCGGCTGGCACGACCACGTCTCGGACGTCCACGAAGGCTGCGAGCGGTTCTTCCGCCCCGGGTATAACGCCAATCTCATTTCGAGCTGGCTTCCGGCGCTCGACGATGTTGTGAGCAAGCTCGAGCGCGGCGCTCGTGTCGCCGACGTGGGCTGCGGCCACGGGGCATCCACCATCCTCATGGCGGGTGCGTTCCCGAACTCGACCTTCGTCGGCTCGGACTACCACGATGGCTCGATCGAGACTGCGCGCCGGCGTGCGTCAGACGCCGCGATCGTTGGCCGGGCGAAGTTCGAGGTGGCCAGCGCGTCGACCTTCAGCGGAAGCAACTACGATCTGGTGACCATGTTCGACTGCCTGCACGACATGGGCGACCCGGTCGGTGCCGCGCGGCACGTGCGCGAGACCATCGCTCCGGACGGCACATGGATGATCGTCGAACCCGCCGCCGGCGACCGTGTTGAGGACAATCTCAATCCAGTCGGACGCGCCTACTACAGCTTCTCGACGTTCCTCTGCACCCCCGCCTCGCTGTCGCAGGAGGTCGGGCTCGCGCTCGGGGCGCAGGCCGGCGAGGCGCGTATCCGCGACGTCGTCAGTGCGGGCGGCTTCACGCGCTTCCGTCGCGCGGCGGAGACTCCCTTCAACATCGTGTACGAGGCACGGCCCTGAATCTGGCTGAATTGACGGTTGGGAAGGCGCGCTCGGAACAGACCCGGGCGCGCTACCCCGACTCCGACGGATACGTCGAGCGCGACGGCGTCCGCACCTTCTACGAGGTGTACGGGCGCGGCGCAACGACCATCCTTCTGCTGCCTCCGTGGTCGATCGTTCACTCGCGCTGCTGGAAGATGCAGATTCCCTATCTCTCGCGACACTGCCGCGTGGTGACCTTCGACGGTCGTGGCAACGGCCGCTCCGACCGTCCACCCGAGCCGGAGGCCTACGCTGAAACCGAGTACGCCGCCGATGCGCTGGCGGTGCTCGACGCGACGGAGACGGAAAGCGCCATCCTCGTGGCCTGGTCGATGGGGGCGCAGCGTGCGGTGTTGCTGGCGGCGGAGCATCCCTCGCGCGTCGGCGGCATCGTCTTCATCGGCCCCGCCGTGCCGCTCGGCGCGCAGCTCAGCCGTGCTGAGGCGATGGCGGCATTCGACGAGCTGCGTCCTCCCTACGAGGGATGGTTCAAGTTCAACCGGCACTACTGGTTGGAAGACTACGAGGGGTTCCTCGACTTCTTCATGTCACAGGTATTCACGGACCCGCACTCGACGAAGCAGATCGAGGATGCGGTGGCGTGGGGAAAGGAGACATCGCCGGAAACGCTCATCGCGACCGCCGCCGCTCCGGAGCTCGACGAGCCGTCGCTCCGCAACCTTGCCGCTCGCGTCCAGTGTCCAGCGCTTGTTATTCATGGCACGGAGGACGCCATACGATCCTATGAGTCCGGGGCTGCTCTCGCCGAGCTCATGGGCGCGACCCTCGTCAGTCTCGAGGGTGCCGGGCATGGTCCCCACGCTCGTCAGCCGGTCAAGGTGAACCAGCTGATCCGCGACTTCGCATGCCCTCCCAAGCCCGCTGCGGAGTGGACGACCGCTACTCGACGTCGCAAACGCGCGTTGTACATCTCATCCCCCATCGGCCTCGGTCATGCGCAGCGCGACATCGCGATCGCCGACGAACTGCGCCGGCTCCATCCCGATCTCGAGATCGACTGGCTCGCACAGCACCCGGTCACGAGGGTTCTCCAGGCCCGAGGGGAACGCATCCATCCAACAAGCGCGAATCTGGCCAACGAGTCCCATCACATCGAGAGCGAATCCACCGAGCACGACCTGCATTGCTTCCAGGCGGTGCGGCGCATGGACGAGATCCTGCTCGCGAACTTCATGGTGTTTCACGACATCGTTCGCGACGAGCCGTACGACCTGTGGATCGGCGACGAGGCCTGGGAGCTCGACTACTACCTGCACGAGAACCCGGAGGAGAAACGAGCCGCCTACGTCTGGCTCACCGATTTCGTCGGCTGGCTGCCGATGCCGGATGGCGGCGCCTCCGAAAGCGCGATCACCACGGACTACAACGCCGAGATGATCGAGCAGATCGCTCGTTATCCGCGGGTGCGCGATCGAGCCATCTTCGTGGGGAACGCTGCCGACATCGTCCCCGATGCGTTTGGGCCTGGTCTCCCGTCGATACGTGAATGGACGAAGACCCACTTCGATTTCGCCGGATACGTCACCGGCTTCGATCCCGCCCAATTCGCTGACAGAGAACGGATTCGTGCCGAGCTCGAGTATCGACCCGACGAGCGGATATGCATTGTCACCGTGGGAGGATCCGGTGTCGGCCTCAGCCTGCTCCGCAAGGTTGTCGAAGCCTATCCGGCTGCCAAGCAACTCGTGCCGAACTTGCGCATGGTCGTGGTCGCTGGCCCTCGGATCGATCCCGCGAACCTTGCAGCTTCTGAGGGTGTGGAGGTTCGCGCGTACGTTCATGAGCTGTACCGCCACCTTGCGGTCTGCGACCTTGCCATCGTCCAGGGCGGCCTCACGACGTGCATGGAGCTCGCCGCGAGCCGGCGGCCATTCATCTACTTTCCGCTTGGTCATCACTTTGAGCAGACTTTCCACGTGCACCATCGGCTGCAGCGGTACGGCGCCGGGCGCCGTATGAACTACGAGCAGGAGACCAGCACGTCGATTGCGGAGGCCATCGCCCAGGAGATGTGCCGCAAGGTGGACTACCTTCCGGTCGAGACCGACGGCGCCGCTCGTGCAGCCCGGTTGATCTCCAACCTGCTGTAATTCGCTCCGTATCGCCGGCTTGTGTCCGAGATGCCGATGAACCGGAGAGTGATTCGATCGACGCGGTCGAAGTCAGAGCTGACGAAGTTGAGGTGCAAGCCGTAACTCCTCGCCGGTGGACCAGGGGCAAGACCGTGGGTCCATAGCCAGCTTGACCATCTCAACGGGCCGGAGCAAGATGAAGCGACGGCACATGGTCGGGACGTCGGAATACGCTCACACAGAAGCCAGGCGAGTTGGCGATGACCGAGCAGTACATCATCGGGGAGTTGTCCGTACGGCTGGTGCAGCTCGAGGCCGTCGCGCCGACCGCGGAGTCTGCCGTCGAGTTTGCCAGGCTTCGATTAAGAGCCGAGACAGCGCCTTTTGAATCGCTGCCAAACATGGCCCTGGAGGCGCTGAATCTGATCCGCGGGCTCTGCTGCGACTCCCTTGCGAGAGGCGACCTTCAGGCGCTGGCCTCTCAGGCGACGATGGCTGCTGAACTTCGGGAGTTCGCCGTCTCTGCAAGGCTTCTAGCGGAAGGCTAGAGTGGGGGCGTTCACCCTGGGATGGAGCGATGCGGGTCAGGCGGTAAGTAGTCGGAGGTCGACCAAATGGCAGTGGAAGTGCAGGTCACAGAGGCCCAAATTGCGGTGCACTGGCGCGAGGAGGATTACTTCGCCCCGCCGCCGAAGTTCATCGGACAGGCGAATGCCAGCGACCCCAGCATCCGCGAGCGGTTCCGCGAGGAGAACTTTCCCGAGTGCTTCAAAGAGTACGCGGACCTGCTCACGTGGGATAAGTACTGGCACACCACCTTGGACACCAGCAATGCGCCGTTCTGGAAGTGGTTCGTCGGTGGCCGGCTGAACGCGAGCGTCAACTGTGTCGATCGTCACCTTCCCAAGAGCCGCAACAAGGCAGCGCTCATCTGGGTCCCAGAGCCGGAAGCCGAGGAGACCGAGGCGATCACCTACCAGGAGCTCTACAAACGGGTTAACGAATTTGCTGCGCTCCTGCGGGGTTTCGGTGGTGTTGACGTCGGTGACCGCGTCACGTTTCACCTGCCGATGGTCCCGGATCTCCCGGTATCGATGCTCGCCTGCGCCCGCCTCGGCGTCATCCATAACCAGGTATTCGGCGGGTTCAGTGGGACTGCCTGTGGAGGCCGCATGGCCGACTCGGGGAGCCGCATCCTCGTGACCATGGATGGGTACTACCGCAACGGCGAGCTCATTGACCATAAGGCCAAAGCCGATGAAGCGATCGCCGTGGCTCGCGAGCAGGGTCTCGAGGTTGAAAAGGTACTGGTGTGGCGACGTCACCCCGGTCAGTACAGCTCCAAGACCCCCATGGTCGAAGGCCGCGACTTCTTTGTCGACGAGGTGATGAAGGACTACGTGGGCAAGACGGTCGAGCCGGTGTCGATGCCGGCCGAAGCGCCACTCTTCATGATGTACACCAGCGGCACCACCGGACGTCCGAAGGGATGTGTGCACAGCACAGGTGGCTACCTCTCCTACGTCACCGGTACATCAAAGTTCTACCAGGACATTCACCCCGAAGACACGTACTGGTGTTTTGCGGATATTGGATGGATCACCGGGCATTCGTACATCGTCTATGGTCCGCTGTCGCTCGGGACGACCAGCGTGATGTATGAGGGAGTGCCGCTCTATCCAGATGCCGGCCGACCCTGGAGGATCGCCGAGCGTCTTGGCGTGAATATCTTCCACACGGCGCCGACCACCATCCGGATGCTGCGCAAGTTCGGCCCGGATGAGCCAGCGAAGTACGACTACCACTTCAAGCACATGACAACGGTCGGCGAGCCCATCGAACCGGAGGTGTGGCGCTGGTATCACCGGGTCGTGGGCAAAGGCGAAGCGGTGATCGTCGACACTTGGTGGCAGACGGAGAACGGCGGATTCCTGGGCAGCACGCTTCCCGCACTCGACCAGATGAAGCCGGGCAGCTGCGGCCCTGGCGTCCTCGGCATCTATCCCGTGATCTACGACGAGGATCGCAACGTCATCGAACCGGGCAGCGGTCGGGCAGGCAACATCTGCATCCGCAACCCCTGGCCGGGCATCTTCCAGACAATCTGGGGTCAACCCGAGCGGTTCGTGGATACGTACTTCAGGAAGTACAACCGGGACCCGGAGAGCAAGGACTGGCGCGACTGGCCGTACCTCGCGGGTGACGGCGCCGTCCAAGCGCCGGATGGCTACATTCGGATCCTCGGCCGTGTCGATGACGTGATCAACGTGGCGGGGCACCGACTGGGAACCAAGGAGCTCGAGTCCGCATGTCTGACGGTCGATGAGATCGCCGAGGCGGCGGCGGTCCCGGTGATCGACGACCTCCGCGGTCGTGCGGTGGAAATGTATGTAGCGCTGAAGCCGGGTGTGCAACCGAGCGATGAAATCAAGAAAAAAATCGTCGATGCGATCGACCGTGAGATCGGGAAGATCGCGCGTCCGCACAATGTCTGGATCGTCCCCGATATGCCCAAGACCAGGTCAGGAAAGATCATGCGGCGGGTGATCGCGTCCATCTCCAATTTCACGGATGTTGGGGATGTCACCACGCTGGCAAACCCAGAGATCGTGGAGAGCATCCGCCACCAGGTCCAGACCGAGAAGGTGGCCAGAGGCGACCAACCGCGCGAGCTGTCGCCGCAAGAACTTGAGGAGATCAAGGCTTTCGGAAGCGTTGAATAACGCGAGATCCCAGTCGATGAGAACCGCGCTCTGATCTTGGCGACCCAGGGCACGAGGAGCTGAATCCGCACGCCAACCCGTCGAGCTATCAGGTCGGCGTGAGCGACGAGTTGCGGCACGCTCCTCGTCGCTCGCGCCCCCGCCGGAAATCAGTTTGAAGCGGCGGAACCCAGATGACCGAGAGCCGCAGCCGCAAGGTCGTGCTGCCACTCGACGACCTTGAGCACGATGCCGAAGTTGCGATCAACCACCTTGTCGATCGCGGGAATCAGTGTCTCAGCATTGGGAAGCATGAAGACGCTGAGCGGAACCAAAACGGAGGTGATGCTCTTGACAACCTCGGTCGTCGCCAGCGCGATCTCTGTGGACCGCTCAAGGCCCTCCGCGATCGCGCCGGTGGCGGTGCGGAATTCGGAGTGTTGGGTCATTGTCTTTGTCCTCGTGGCTTGGATCCGATACGGGTCGAGTCGCCTCGACCCGTATCGAGGAGTTACGCGGTCGGCTTTGCCGTCCGAGTCTTGGTCGGCGTTCCACCAGCGGCGTTGATGAGCCGAAGGGTCATGTCGCGCTGGGTGTCGAGCACCTGGGCCGCGAAGTCGAACGACTTCTCCACCATCTCGGCGGGAGTCATCTGGCCGCTCTCGAGGGTTGCCGGCATATCGCGAACTGCCTCGAAGAGCTTTGCCTGAACCTCGCCCACCTTCTGGATCGCAGTCAGGAACTGCTTCTGCAGGTCGGACACATAAGTCTGGTTGTCGGTCATGGGTGGTCTCCTTTGTAGCGAGGCTGCTGTAGAGTGCTTAGTATACCAAGCAGGCGCTGGCTATGTCAACCCTCCATCAGCTTGGCTCCCCAAGCGCTACGATTCGCTCATGCCCGAGCCCACGCCACCGTTCAAGTCAGTCGGAGACTTCATCCGCACGCAGCGGGAGCTGATGTCACTCTCGATGCGCCAGCTCGCGGGGCTGGCCAAGGTGTCGAATCCCTACCTCAGTCAGATCGAACGCGGCGTGTACACCCCATCAGCGCAAGTGCTCAAGGGGATCGCGGACGCGCTTGACATGTCCGCCGAGACCCTGTACCGGGAGGCTGGCCTTCTCGATGACTCGGTGGAACGCCCCATCTTGACTGTCGAGGACGCCATCCGGGTGGACGGTCGGCTCACTCAGGAAGCCAAGCAGGCATTGATCCAGGTGTACCGAGGCTTGATCGCCGCTCAGCAGCCGTCAGCGGATCGCCCGACCCCGTCACGCCCGGCGCGCAAGACGGCCACCAAAACCGTGCCCTCCAAGGCGGCGCCCGCCAGGGCGAAGCGGAAGTCCCGCTGAGGATCGTAGTCAGGAACTCTTCGCTGCTGCGCCAGTTCGAGCACCCTGGGACCGGCGCGCCGAGGATCGAGCTTTGAAGGGTCGAGCCTCCTCGCCCTTGGCGTAGCGCCCGGGTGCCGGATCTCCTGGCGGAAGTCGTGGGGGCGCAACGAGTTCCCCCGACCGTTCCGCAGCCCACGCAACCCAGTCGTCCCACCAACTCCCGGTCACACGTTCTGCTCCCGCTCGCCATGCCTCGGCATCGATACCGCGATCCGCATGCGGGCGAGTCCAGAACGCGGCCTTCGGGTTGCCGGGCGGATTGACGATCCCGGCAACATGCCCGCTCGACGTCAGTGTGTAGCGGACCTCGCCGCCGACGTGTTGGGTCGTCAGATACGATCCCTTCCAGGGAGCGATGTGGTCGTTCTCGGCTCCGAGCACGTACATCGGCTGCTTGATTTTCCTGAGATCGATCGGGGTTCCGGCAATCCGAAACGCACCGGGGCGAATCAGCCGGTTGTCGACGTAGCAGGCTCGCAGATATTGCGTGTGCATCGCCGCCGGCATGTTCGTGCTGTCGCCATTCCACGCAAGGAGATCGAACGCTGGTGGGGTCTTGCCCATGTACCAGTTGTTGATGACGTAATTCCAGACCAGGTCGTTGCCGCGCAGCCAGTCGAACGTCTGCGCCATCGCGGACGCCTCCAGATAGCCACGCTGCTTGATGTTCTGTTCGAGGCGCGTCACGCTCTTGCGGTCGGCGAAGACGCCGAGATTGCCGGGGATGCTGAAGTCGACGAGCGTGTTGGTGACTGTCATCCAGCCCACTCGTTCGGCTTCGCCCTTGGCCGCAAGGTGAGCCAAGCCGATGGTCGACATCGTCCCCCCGAGGCACAGACCGACAATGTTCACGACCGGTGAGCCGGTGAGCTCGCTGACCTGGTCGAGCGCCGCCATCAGCCCGAGCTGTAGATAGTCGTCCCAACTCACATCCCGCATCGACGCGTCGGGGTTGCGATAGCTGATACAGAACACGGTGAAACCGTGCAGCACCGCGTACTCGATGAAAGATCGACCGGGCGCCAGATCCATGATGTAGTACTTGTTGATCCATGGTGGGCTGCACAGGATCGGTTGCGCGTGGACCAGATCGGTTTGCGGCTCGTACATCAGCAGCTCCATCAGCGAGTTGCGCATGACCACGCGCCCAGGTGTCGCTGCGAGGTTCTTGCCGAGGCTGAATGATGTCGCGTCGACCTGACGTGGCCGCCCCCTGTTGTGGAGCAGGTCGTCGACGAAGTTGCTCGCGCCCGCGATGAGGCTCTGACCACCCGTTTCGAATATCTCCTTCAAGACTGCGGGGTTCAGCCACGGCACATTGGTCGGAGCCAGCGCATCGAGCATGAGATCGAGTGCGAACCGCGCCTTCTCACGTTGGACGGCGGGAGCGTGTGACGTATCGATCAGCTGCTGCGCCCACTGCACCGTGCTCAGATAACTATCGGCCAGCGCCCGGAATGCGGGGTTCGCTTGCCATGTCCGGTCCGCAAAGCGGCTGTCGACCCGAGCAACCGGGTCACCGTTGCCCCGGCCAAAGGCCCTTTGCGCCGCACGCGCCGCTACCGCCGCCTGCCCGGCCGAGAGATGCAGACCGGCCTTCGCGAAGTGCAGAGGGTGACGTATCGCGTCATCGAGGAACACACTGCGGAACGCCCCTCCGAAATCGCTCTGGTCTACCTTGGCGAGCAGCGCCTCATAGGCGGTGTCCTCGCCGGCGTCGTCGCTCACGAGCCGATCACATGAACAGGCCGCCATTCACGGCGTACATCGCCCCAGTGATGTATGACGACTCATCCTCGAGGAGAAAGCGGACCACGCGAGCGACCTCGTCTGGCCGGCCAAGTCGCCGGATGGGTACCTTCTCGATGATGCCGTCGAGGATCGGCTGGGGGATCTTGGCAACCATCTCGGTCTCGATGAACCCGGGAGCCACGCAATTGACAGTGATCCCCTTGCGAGCTGTTTCCAGCGCGAGGCTCTGGGTGAGTCCGTAAAGGGCCGCCTTTGAGGCGGCGTAATTGGCTTGTCCAATGTTCCCCGTCTGGCCGATGACCGAACTCAGGTTGACAATGCGCCCGCGACCGCGCTCGAGCATGTGATCCAGCACGGCCTTCATCATGTAGAACGCGCCCGAGATGTTGATCTGCATCACCGCATGCCAGTCCTCAACGGACATCTTCCTGACGGTCTTGTCGACGGTGATACCGGCGTTGTTGACCAGGAAGTCGACCTGACCGTAGCCGGCCAAGACCTCGCTGACGACCCGGGTGCAGTCTGCAGTCATCCCGACGTTACCCTGATGCACGGAGATCGAAGCACCTTGAGCGGAGAGCTCGTCGCGCAACGACGCAGCGGACTCCGCGTCGCGATTGAACCCGGCAGCCACATGCGCGCCGTGGCGTGTCAGCTCCCTGGTGATCGCCGCTCCGATGCCGCGCGTGCCCCCGGTGACGATGGCGACCTTTCCGGTGAAGAGGCGCGGCGTCTGCGGTTCGCTGGCAGCCGGCTCGACGACAGCCATAGTCGCACCATCGTAGTCCAGGGTTGGGGCGTCCGTGTGCCGGCGGCGCGCAGCGTCGGGATTCAGGTCTCCCGACGCGCCAGATCGGGACTTCCGGCCCTGTCGCGGGGTGGCGGGCGAGATCATGCTGCCGGCATGGACCAGCACCAGCGGTTGTTCCTGATGACGGACCCGGCGACGCGCAGGCTCGTCGGGATGTGTAATGGACCGGATTCCGAGGGTAAGTGTCCGCGAGCGGCGGAACCTCCTTACGACTGCGTTGGGTTGCGTCTCATCCCGCATGCAGGCCTGGAGGCTGATGGCCTGCCTTTTACAGTGACCTCCGCACCGGATGGACGGTGTCCCTTCGCCTGGATCGGCGAGCATCCTGGCGAGGACCCGGCCGCCCACCCTGAGCTGTAACTCCTACAGCGACTCCGACGACGAATGGTTGACGCCCCAGGCGGGTTTGTCGCCGGCACGGTCAGTCAGGGACGGTCGTCCAGCGGCACGTAGGAACGTCGGGGACTGCCTGCGTAGATCTGCCTCGGGCGTGAGATCTTCTGCTCCGAGTCGAGCAGCGACTCCTCCCACTGCGACAGCCACCCAGCGGTCCGGGCGACGGCGAAGAGCACGGGAAACATCTCGACGGGGATTCCGAGCGCGCGGTAGATGAAGCCGCTGTAGAAGTCGACGTTGGGGTACAGCTTGCGGCTGACGAAGTATTCATCCTCGAGAGCGATCTTCTCGAGCTCGGACGCAACGTCGAGCAGCGGCGATGAGCCGGTCACACCAAGCACCTGGTCGGCCATGCGCTTGATGACCTTCGCGCGGGGGTCGTAGTTCTTGTAGATGCGATGGCCGAATCCCATGAGGCGTTCTTTTCCAGCCTTGACTCCGGCGACGAAGTCGGGAATCCGATCCACGGACCCGATGCGTTCGATCATGCGCACCACCGCCTCATTGGCGCCGCCATGCAGCGGACCATAGAGAGCCGCGACGGCGGCGGCTGTCGCCGAATAGGGATCGGGATGCGAGGAGCCCACCGTCCGCATCGCGCTCGTCGAGCAGTTCTGCTCGTGGTCGGCGTGCAGGATGAAGAGCACGTCGAGGGCATGCTCGATCTCCGGCAGGGCCATGTATCGCGGCTCCACCATCTTGAACATCATGCTCAGGTAGTTGGCAGCGAACGAGAGCTCATTGTCCGGGTAGTTGTACGGGAGGCCGAGTGAGTGGCGGTACGCGAGCGCCGCTAGTGTCGGCATCTTGGCGATGAGGCGATAGATGGAGACGCGCCGCTGCTCCTCATCGTAGATTCGTGTTGCGTCGGGATAGAAGGTCGACAGTGCGCCGACGGTTGACACCAGAATGCCCATGGGGTGCGCGTCGTGGTGAAAACCGTCGATGAACTTCTTGACGTTCTCATGCACCAGCGTGTGCATGGTGATGTCATGCACCCACGCCTCGGACTCCTGGCGCGTGGGCAGCTCGCCGTGGACGAGTAGGTAGGCGGTCTCCAGGTAGGTGCTGTGCTCCGCGAGCTCCTCGATGGGATAGCCCCGATACATGAGAATGCCGCGATCGCCGTCGATATAGGTGACGCGACTGATGCAGGACGCCGTGTTCATGAACGCCGGGTCGTACACCAGGAGCCCATGGTCGTCGTCCGCGGCGTGCATCTGCTCGAAGGCGGTCGCGCGGATGGCGCCCTGCTCGATAGGGATCTCGAAGGTCGCGCCGGTGCGATTGTCGGTGACGGTGAGGGTGTCAGTCATGGCAGGCGCAGTCTGCCACTCGGGGAATGCGGTCGCCACGCGGGGACTCCCGGCTCTGCAACTCGTCGTACTTCTTCACAATCTGGGTGCTGCGACTCGAGACTTCCGGGAAGTCCCCGACCACCCGCAGTGGGGCGGGTGGCGGACTGATCATCCGGCGAGGCATCCCGCGGCCGCCAGGGTCGAAGGTCACCAACAAGGCGTTCGGCGCCCAGGCCCGTTGGACCGCGCGCGATCCTTCAATCTGGCCCGGGCTCGCGGTCGCGGCCGAACACACGTTGACGCGGCACGCTGCCAGCAGTGACGATGACACCGAGCGAGGCCGTCAGCAGGAGACACGTGCATGCCCTTTCAGAGTGATTCGTACGAACGACCGCTCGCGCACGCGGCCGAGCACGCTCGAGCCTGGCTGGAGTCCGTCGCCGAGCGCCCGGTGGGGCCGCGTGCCACGGCAACCGAGCTGCTCGCGGGCTTCGGCGGTCCACTCCCCCTTGAGCCTTCACCGCCTGAGGACGTCGTCGATCTGCTCGCCGCCCTGGCCGAACCCGGGCTCATGGCAATGCAGTCGAGCCGCTTCTTCGGTTGGGTGATCGGCGGAACGCTCCCCGCCGCGCTCGGTGCGGATTGGCTGGTGAGCGCGTGGGACCAGAACGCCGGGATGCGCTTTGCGACGCCGGCGGTGGTGGCGGCAGAGGAAGCCGCAGCTGCCTGGGTGCTCGAACTTCTCGGACTCCCCGCGGGAGCTGATGTGGGCTTCGTGACCGGAGCGATGATGGCGAACTTCACGTGCCTGGCAGCCGCACGTGGCGCGGTGCTCTCCAGGATTGGCTGGGATGTCGGCCACGACGGAATGACTGGATCGCCGCGGATCCACGTGCTCGTCGGCGCTGAGCGGCACGAAACCATCGACCTCGCGCTGAGATATCTCGGCCTCGGCAGTCCGCAGTCCGTTGCCGTCGACGACCAGGGTCGAATCACTGTCGACGCGTTGGCCGAGTCGCTCGAGGCACTCGACCCGGGAGCGCCGGTGATCGTGTGCCTGCAGGCGGGCAACGTCCACTCGGGCGCGTTCGATCCGCTCGAAGCCGCGATCGAAGTCGCGCACCGGCATGGTGCATGGGTGCACATCGATGGCGCGTTCGGGCTGTGGGCGGCCGCCACACCGTCCCTTCGCCACCTCGCGACAGGACTCGCCGGCGCTGACTCGTGGACGACCGATGCGCACAAGACGCTCAACGTGCCGTACGACTGCGGAATCGCCATCGTGGCGGACCCGGTTGCGATGCGCTCCACGTTCGGAGCGCACGCCAGCTACCTGATCGTCGACACCTCCGGCCCGGGCGACCCTTTCGAGAAGGTGCCCGAGTACTCGCGGCGGGCGCGTGGTGTCCCCGTGTGGGCCGCGCTCCGTTCGCTGGGACGGTCCGGCGTCGCGAACCTGGTCGAGGGCCTCGCCCGCAATGCTCGGGCGATGGCCGAAGGTATCGCGCATATCAGCGGTGCCCAGGTGGTCAACGACGTTGTGTACACGCAGGTATGCGTGCGGTTTGGCGACGACGAGCGGACTCGCGCGGTCACCGCGCGACTACTCGCCGACGGAACCGTGTGGATGTCGGGCTCCCGCTGGCGAAACCAGGATGTGCTGCGCATTTCGGTGAGCAACTGGGCGACGGATGCGACCGAGGTGAGTCGATCTGTGGATGCTGTCCGTCGCGCGCTTGATGCAACGGCCGGCTGACCGCGTGCAGGTCAGAATCAGCGTGCAGTGAGCCCCCGTAAACGTCCGACGCCCGAGGAAGCTCCGCGCCCCAAGCAACCGTGGCTGCGCCCGCGCAGCGTGCAAGCCATCCTCGCGGAGCTGCGGCGGGACGGACCGGCGTCTCCCCTTCAACTCGCGAACAGGACACGGCTCTCCAAGTCTGCGGTGGACCTTGCCCTGCAGACGCTGGAGCGGGCTGGGCTGGTCCGCCCGGCTGGAGACACCGCGCAGGGGCGGAACCCGTCGGCGACGCTCTTCGAACACGACCCCACCGCCGGCTATGTGGTCGGTGTTGACGTCGGTCAGAGCTGGGTGCGCTGCGCGGTGGCCGACCTCGCCGGAGACATCGTCGGACGCCTCGACATCCGCAACACCTCACGCACCGTCCCCTCGCTGGTGACCTCGGTGAGCCACCTCGCCCACCAGGTGGTCGAGGGCGCCGGTATCCCATGGTCTCGGGTGGTGCAGACGGTGGTTGGCAGCCCCGGGGTCTTCGACCCTGGAGACGGCACCCTGCTGCTTGCATCGCGCATCCGGCGCTGGGGCCGACCCGGGCTGCTGGACGCTCTCCGCGAGGAGCTGGGCGAGCGGACCGCGGTGGCCAACGACGCCAACCTGGCTGCCGTCGGCGAGCGCTGGTTCGGCTGTGGGATCGGGGTCGGCACCTTTGTCTATCTGCTGGTGGGAACCGGCGTGGGCATGGGCATCGTCATCGACGGCAAGCTGCACGTGGGCGCCCGCGGCGCCGCCGGCGAGGTCGCCTACCTGCCCTTCGGCGACGAGACCCTGACGTCGTCAAACGGTCAGGGCAGCAGGTGGGGATCCTTCGAGGAGGTGGCCTCCGCGCAGGGAGTCATCCAGGACGCGGTCGAGTTGGGCATGTCTCCGCGGCTCTCGGCGCGACGTATCTTCGACGCCGCGCGCCGCGGCGACGGGGCGGCGAGAAGTGCGGTGGATCGCGAGGGCGAACGTTTGGCAGCGGTCATCGCCGCCATCAGCGCCGTGCTCGACCCCGAGCTCGTGGTCCTGGGCGGCGGTATCGGCAGCAACCTGGAGCTCCTCCGCGCCCCGCTCGTGCAGCGGCTCCACCAGCTGACCCCGTTCCGTCCGCGGATCGTCGCCAGCGAGCTGGGGGATGAGGCGATCCTGCTCGGCGCGGTTGCGTGGGCCCTCGAGGCGGCCCGCGATCACGTCTTCGAGGTGCGCCTCGCCGTCACCGACTGAGCGTCAAGCGCTGGACGACGCCGCCTCGGCCACTGAAGGTGGCTGGGACTGCCAGGAGCGAATCAGCCGGTCGTGTCCGGCAGATCGCAGCGCTGCGGCAG
>JBAPOS010000081.1:0-5252 GCA_049279755.1 Candidatus Dormiibacterota bacterium
GCGGAATCCCATCGGCGCGCACACGCCGGCGCGCGCGTGCGCGGCGACCTGCGCGGTCACGGCCACAGGACGCGGAACTCCAGCCCGGCCGTCTCATCAAACCCGAATCGAACGTTCATCGCATGCACGGCCTGTCCGCCGCCGCCCTTGCCAAGGTTGTCGATCGCCACGGTGACCACAGCCATGCCGTCCTGCCATCCGGCGTGGATTGCCGCGCGGTTGGTGCCGGTCACGCTCTTGGTCGCCGGCGGCGTGTGGACGTGGTCGAGAAACGGGCTCGTCGAGCAGAACGCCGCGTAGAGGTCGTGAACCTGCGCCTCGGTGACCCCGGGACGCGGACGCAGATACGCCGTGGCGAGGATGCCGCGGGTCATCGGGACCAGGTGGGGGACGAAGGTGAGCCGGACATCACCGCGGGCGGCGTCACGCAGCTGCTGGAGCATCTCCGACTTGTGGCGATGGCCGCCGACGCCATACGCGTGCACCGACTCGTTGACCTCGGAGAACAGATTGGCGACCTTCGCCTCGCGTCCCGCGCCGCTCACCCCGCTCTTGGCGTCGACGACGATGTCCGGTTCGATCAACCCGGCGCGGAGCGCGGGAACGCAGGCGAGCAGAGTGGCGGTCGGATAGCACCCCGGCACCGAGATGAGATTCGCTGTCGCCAGCCGATCGCGCTCGAGCTCAACCATCGCGTACACGGCCTCATCGAGCAGATCCGGCGCGGGATGCTCGACGCCGTACCAGCGTTCATAGTCGACGGCGTCGCGAAGTCGGAAGTCCGCGGAGCAGTCGACAACCGTCGCGCCACCCGCGAGCCACCCTGGCGCCAGTGACGCGGCGACGGTGTGGGGCAGCGCCGCCATCACGACGTCGGCCGTACCCGGATCGAGGCTGTCCTCGATGATCAGCTCGACCGAGCTTCCCGGCACCACGTCGCAGTGGCGTTTGCCCGCGCTGGAGCGCCCGAGCACGCCGATGAGCTCCACGTCGGGGTGACCGGCGAGGAGCGCGGTGCACTGCATGCCGATGTACCCGGTGGAGCCGGCAACGGCGGCACGGAGCGGTGTCGCCTGGGCCATGGCCGAGTAGTATACGGTCCTCGCTGCATACTTATGCAGTCTGGGGCCGGGCGGGGGCGCGGCGACGGGACAGCCCCTTGACGCCGAGCTCGCGCCGGCGGGCACGCTCGAGGTTCACCGCCGCACCCACCAGGGCGAGATGCGTGAACGCCTGCGGGAAGTTTCCCAGCAGCTGCCCGGTGCGCAGATCCACCTCCTCGGAGAACAGCCCAAGGGGCGAGCTGAAGTGGAGCAGCCGCTCGAAGCGGCGCTCCGCGCGCTCGAGTTCGCCGGTGTGAGCGAGCGCGTCGACCAGCCAGAACGAGGTCATGAAGAACGCACCCTCATCGCCTCGGATCCCGTCTTCAGTCTCGTCCATCAGATAGCGCTTGACGAGCACGCCCTCGCCGAGGTGGAGCGCGATCGCGCGAACCGTCGAATGAAGGCGCGGGTCCTTGTCGGCGAGAAAGCGCACCTGGCTCATGCGCAGGATCGATGCGTCGAGCGCGTCGTTGTCGAACTCCTGGGCGAAGGAGTGGCGGTGTTCGGAATACCCCCGCGACGTGATGGCGCGCCGGATGCGCAGACGCGCAAGACGCCAGGCGTCTTTGTCATAGGGGAGGTTGTAGCGATCGGCGATTCGCATGCCGCGATCGACGGCGACCCAGCACATCAGCTTGCTGTAGACATACTGCTTTGGCTCGCTGCGCACTTCCCAGATCGATGAGTCGGGCTCCTGCCACCGGCTGATCGCGATCTCGACGATGTTCCGCAGCTCCTCCCACAGCGTCTGACTGATGACGCCGCCGAATCGAGCGAACACGTAGGCGCTGTCGAGCACCTCCCCGTACACATCGAGCTGCAGCTGATTCACTGCGGCGTTGCCGACGCGCACGGGTCTCGATCCTCGGTATCCCTCGAGGTGGTCGAGGGTGTGCTCGGCGGCGTGCGCGTGTCCACTCAGATCGAAGAGATTGGGGATGGCGGTGGTCTTGCGATCCGCGAGATGCCTGTGGGTCAGCCAGTCGAAATACGCGGTGGCTTCGTCGGTGAGGCCGAGCTGAAAGAAGGCATAGAGGGTGAACGCGGCGTCGCGCAACCAGGTGAACCGGTAGTCCCAGTTGCGCTCGCCGCCGATGTCCTCGGGGAGGCTGGTGGTGGGCGCCGCGATGATCGCCCCGGTCGGCGCGTAGGTCATGAGCTTCAGCGCGAGCGCCGATCGCCAGACGTGCACCTGGTACGGACCGTGGTAGTCGACCTGCCCGACCCAGCGCCACCAGTAGCGCTGGCTCTCGCGGAGCGATGTGCGTGCGCGCTCGACGCTCCATGGCCTCGCCCGGCAGCTTCCGGCCACGCCGGTGTGGAGCGCGAAGGCCACGGCATCGGTGGCTCGCATGTGAAAGGTCGCGTCGGGGCCGTCCAGCTCGATTGTCGAGCTCAGACAGAGATGCAGCTTCTGCGCATCGGCATGGAGCTGCCCGTCCTCAACGCTGAGCTCCACCGGCAGTCGAGCAAACCCGGGCGCGGGATCGAAGACGTGATGCATCGTGACCTCGCCCGCGAGGCACTCCACCAGCCGGATGACGCGGGCGTGGTTGTGCGGCCTGGCGTGCTGGACCACGCTGTGGTCGTCGACCGGCATGAAGTCGGTGACCACGGCAACCCCGGTCGCGGTGGAGAACACGGTGTCGAGCAGGTTGGTTCGATCTCGATAGCGCTGGTGGACCTCGTGGGGTTCGTCCGGATGGATCTGCCAGCTTCCGCCCCGGCCCGCATCGAGGATCCGCCCGAAGATGGCGTCGTCGTCGAATCGGGGCAGGCAGAGCCAGTCGATGCCGCCGTCCACCCCCACCAGAGCCGCGGAGCGGCAGTCGCCGATCAGCCCGTACGCGCCGATCGGCAGGTACCCGTCGATCCGCTCGTGCGAGACGGCGCGACCCTTGGGGTCCGACTGGCTAGTACTCGTCCTCGGGACGCGAGTCATCGTCATCCTCGGTGTCGGCTCCGGGCGGCGTCTCCTCGGCGTCGGACTGGAATGTGCTCATCCCCAGCTCCCCGAGGTCGTCCTCGGCGTCATCGACCGCCGATCGACCGACGATCTCTTCGCCGTCGTCGTCGAGCGGGGTGGAGTCGATCTCGCGAGATGACAGCAGCGAGTCCTTGGCGTACGGGCGGAACTCCTCGCGGCGGCCGCCCTTGGCGAGCGGGAAGGACGACTTGCGGGCGTTCTCGGCCGCCTGGTAGGTCTCGCGGAGGATGATCTCGACTCGCTCATCCTCGAGCCGGGCGACCGCGGCCGAGTAGCGGTTGCCCGTCTCCATCAGGGGGACCAGGCGCCGAGCGATCTTGGTGTCGACCTCGCCGAGCGAGACCCCTCGCGAGGTCTGCGCCCTGAGCGTCGACCCCTCCCGGTAGAGCTCGACAACATCCCCTGGGGCAATATCGACGGTGGCCGACTTCGAGGGCGCGCTGAGGACGGTGATCGCGCTCTTGCCGGGCTCCTCGGTGAACAGCTCGACGTCGATCGCCGCCGCCGAACCGGCGGCAGTGCTCTTGCTCTCGAGCATCGCGGTGAGCTTGCGCACGTTCTTCTGCGCGATCAGGTTGAGCGGATTGATCTGGAGGGAGGCCGAGTACGACGCCAGCCCCTCCTCGCGCCGGCCGAGCTCGGTCAGCGCCTTGCCGATGCGGTTGAGCGTGTCCTCGTCGGCTCCGTGGCGCTCGACAAGCGACTGATTGACGGCGAGTGCGTCGGCCCAACGGCTCTCGAGCGCGAGTGCAATGGCCTCGTCGACGAACAGGCTTCGAGGCTTCACACGTTCTTCAGACACCAAACACCACTCCGCATTCAAGGGTCAGGACCGCTGCAAGTGCACTTGCTCCCGACCCACGGCCGAGAGAGGCAATCGGGTTCGCTATGATAGCTGCTCAGTGAGGCGCGTCCGTTCCCTTTGCGATCTCTTGACACCGCGCCAGTCATGACGCGGATCATTTCGGTCGCGAATCAGAAGGGCGGTGTGGGCAAGACCACCACCGCGGTGAACCTCGCGGCAGCCATCGCAGAGGCCGGCTGGAAGGTCCTCGCGGTCGATCTCGATCCCCAGGGACACCTCACCATCAACATGGGGTGCCGGCGGCCGGACGAGCTCGAGCGGACGATCTACGACCTCCTCACCGACCACCGAGTCAGCGTCGCCGACGTGCTGCTGACCTCTGAGGGCATGGGGCTCGATTTCATCCCTGCCAACATCGACCTCAGCGGTGCGGAGCTGCAGCTGGTCACCGAGTTCGGACGCGAGTCGATCCTCAAGGAGAAGCTCGAACCTGTTGACGGCCGCTACGACTACGTGATCATCGATTGCCCGCCGTCACTCGGCCTGCTGTGCATCAACGCGTTGGTCGCATCGACGGATGTGATCATCCCGCTGCAGTGCGAGTACTTCGGCATGAAGGGGATGCAGCAGCTGCAGCGCACCATCGACCGTGTGCGCGCCAAGCTGAACAGCCACCTGCGCGTCGCCGGGATCCTGCCGACGCTCTACAAGTCGCGCACCCTGCACAGCCAGGAGGTGCTCGATCTCGTCAAGAGCGCGTATCCAGATCTCGTCTTCCCGATCACCGTCGACTCCTCGATCAGGTTTGCCGAGACCCCCCTCGCGGGCCAGTCGATCCTCGAGTACGCCCCCAACTCGCCCGGGGCTCGCTCCTACCGGGCTCTCGCCAAGGCGGTCATCGCCCAGGATCGCGACGGCGGAACGATAGAGGTCTCCGGGAGCGCGGAACGTCCACGCGAGCGGGTGCGCGCGGCACGAGGGTGATGCGCGGATTTCGCCGCGCCCAACTGCGCGGCAGCGACGAACTCTTCCGGTCCGCGGAAGCCGAACAGCTCGACGCCCCGCTGTCGCCCGGCGTCAACGACGACGCCACCCACCCGGTCCCAACCGCCCCAGCGCCCCACATGCGGTCGGTCCGGTTGACCGACGACGAGTTGCGGATCCTCTCGGAGGCCGTGCAGCACCTCAAATTCCCCAGCAAGGCGCCGACGCGCCCGTCCGTCGACGACTTCGAGAAGCTGGAGGTCCTCCGCCAGAAGCTGCTCGACGCCCTGTGAGGGTACGGGGAGAGGACGGCATCGACGGCGGCGGGCACGGGGTCGGAACGCCTTCGCCGTTCCGACCCTCGCTCTCGCCG
>JBAPOS010000082.1:0-12645 GCA_049279755.1 Candidatus Dormiibacterota bacterium
CCGGTGTTCCGGCCGCTCCGCTGCGCCGGGGCTGGCGCGCGGGGACGCCGCAGTACATGGCGCCGGAGCTATGGGCCGGGCGGCCGCACACCGTCGCGACCGATGTCTACGCGGCGACCGGCGTGCTCGTCGACGCGCTCACCGGACGACCCCCGTACCTGGGCACGGACCTCACCGGGCTGGGCGTCCAGCACACCCAGGCAGCCCTGCCGAGTGAGGCGGTACCGCTGCTCGCGCGAGAGCTGGTGATCCGAGGGCTGGCGAAGGACCCGCGTGACCGGCCCGCCTCGGCGGCGGTGTTCCGCCGCGACCTCGAGATCGCGGGCAAGGCATTTCTCGGCTCGGCGTGGCGCGACCAGGGGCGTGCGTGGCTCGCCGTCGTCGTCACCGACCGCCGTGCCGACCCCGCCCCGGTCCCGCCGGTGGTCGATCTGGTTGACGCAGAGGACGACGAGCCCCTGCCGGGCTTTGCCATCGACGTCGCGGCTGACGCGCCGAAGCTGGGAGGGGTCGGCTGGAAGGTGTGGTCCGTGGCGGCAGCGGCGGTGATCGCGCTGGTGGTGATGGTGATCTTTGCGGCAAAGGCGCTGGGGGGGCCGGGGGTTCAGGTCTCGCCGACCCCGCCGCCGGGGCCTCTGTTCACGTCGACGGCGGCGCCGACGGATGCCAGCCTGCCGACGAGCATCGATACCGCCGGCGCCGCGACCGCCACCGCGAAACCAACCGCGGCCCCCACGCCCCCACCGACGGTCGCGCCCAACACGATGCCGATCACGATCGCGCCCAACCCGACTCAGACGCCGACGCCCAGCGCCACGCCGACACAAAAGCCACACCGGTAGGAGCGGCTGTCCTCAGCGCGACGTGGTGAGGTTGTAGACGTCGCCCGCGTAGTCGCGCATCATCCGCGCGGCTGAGAAGCGGGGCCCGTTGGTGCGAAGCGAGGCGCGCATCCGCTGCACCCAGCCGCGCGGGATCCCGGTCTCATCGCGCTGGTAGAAGAGCGGAACCACCTCGTGCTCGATGATGTCGAAGAGCGTCGCGGCGTCGCGCGAATCCTGAATCGCGTGATCGAAGAGGATGTCACCGGGAATTGCCCATCCGTTGGTCCCGTTGTAGGCCTCGGCCCACCACCCGTCGAGCACCGAAAGGTTGAGGCCGCCGTTGAGCGCCGCCTTCATGCCGCTGGTACCGCTTGCCTCGAGCGGCGGACGGGGAACGTTGATCCACACATCGCAGCCGGCAACCATGTGGTCGGCGGTCTCGAGGCTGTAGTTGTCGAGAAACGCGACGCGGCTCATCGCGGCGGGCTCGCGCTCGAACGTGAAGAGACCCTGGGCGGCGTGCTTTCCCTCCTCGTCCTGTGGATGCGCCTTGCCGGCGAGCACCATCTGCGCCGGACGATCCTTGTTCTCGAGCACGCTGGCGGCGCGCTGTCTGTCGAGGGTCAGCAACTGGATGCGCTTGTATCCCGCGAGACGGCGTGCGAAGCCAAAGGTCAGCGCGTGCTCGTCGAAGCCGTGCTCGGCCGCTTCCACGTACCAGCGGGGCTCGTCGCGCGCCAAACGGTTGGCCACGCTGCGCACCCGCACGTGCTGCACGAACTCGGCACGAAGTGCATTGCGCACCTCCCACAGCTCAGCGTCGGGAATGTCGTCGACCCCGCGCCAGGTCTCCGGGTCGGCGGCCCGCGCTTCCCATCCGGTGCCGAGATAGCGATCGAGCAGATCGCGCATACGCGGCGCCATCCACGTCGGCACGTGCACGCCGTTGGTGATGTGCCCGATCGGAACGGTGTCCGCGGGCCGCTCGGGGAAGAGTGACTGCCACATCTGCCGGGCAACCTCACCGTGACGCCGGCTCACACCGTTGCGCGCGCGGCTCATCTTGATGCCGAGCGGGGTCATGACGAACTGCTCATGGGGGTTGTCGGGGCGGGTGCGCCCGAGATGCAGGAAGCCTTCGAGGTCGAGTCCCGCCTGCTCGGGGTAGTCGCCTAGAACCTCGACGATCTCGCTCACGTCGTACCCCTCGTTGCCGGCGCTCACCGGGGTGTGGGTCGTGAAGACGGTCCGCTCACGCGCGGCGGTAAACGCCTCGTGACGAGAGCGTCCGAGAGCCATCTCCCGGCGAGCCATCTCCAGGGGTGCGAGCGCGGCGTGCCCCTCGTTGAGGTGCACGACACACGGGTCCAGACCCATCGCGTCGAGGACTCGCATCGAGCCGATCCCCAGGAGCGCGTACTGGGCGAGCCGGGTCGGCCGGTCCGCGACGTACAGACGGCTGGTGATCCACTGGTCGATGGCGGAGTTCTCGGGTCGCTGCGCGTCCAGGAGGTACAGCGGGGTGCGACCTATGTCGAGCCGCCACACCTGGACCACGACATCGCGCCCGCGCAGCGGCACCGTCACCGTCAGCGGACTGCCCCCGTTGTAGACAAGAGCGGCAGGAACCCGATCGGGGTCGAACTGGAGCCAGTACTCGAGCTGGTACCCGGACCGGTCCATGCGCTGCTGGAAGTAGCCCTGCCGGTAGAGGAGTCCGACGCCAACCATGGGCAGCGCCATGTCGGAGGCCTGCTTGAGGATATCCCCGGCCAGCACGCCCAGACCCCCCGCGTAGATCGGCAGGGAGCGGTGCACCGCGAATTCGGCACAGAGAAACGCAACCGGACGGACCGGCGAGGCCTTTCCTTCCATGTGTGGACGGCTCAGGTCATGCTCGAGGGCGGTGATGAGCTCCGCGAGCCGGTGCAGCAGGGTGACATCGGACGCGGCCCGTTCGAGTGTCGCGGACGAGGTCTCGTCGAGCAGGCGAATCGGGTTGTGGTTGCTCGCCTCCCAACGCGCGGGATCGATCGTCCGGAACACGTCGTCGCCGCCGGGCCACCACGACCACGCGTAGTTGTACGCGAGCCTGGCAAGCGGTTCGAGCGGTGACGGCAGGCGCGCCGCAAGATCCGCCGAAGCGCGGTCGATGTCCTCGCTGCCGTCGGCGAGCACCGGGGTCGCGAGCTCGGTCATGGCCTTGCGGCCTCGGACACGGCAAGCTGGAGTGCCGCGACTCCTGCTCGCGGACCGTCCTTGTGCCCGAAGACCGCGCTGCCCGCGACGATCACGTCCGCACCAGCGTCCACACACGCCTTCGCGTTGGACTTGTCGACGCCACCGTCGACCTCGACCTCGGTCTCCAACCCCTGACGCTCCACCTCACGACGGACGTGTTCGACCTTGCGCAGCATCCGCGGAATCAGCGACTGTCCGCCGAACCCCGGATCGATGGTCATGACCAGCGCGAGATCGCACGACTCGAGCACGTCCTCGAGCAGCTGCGCGGGTGTGCTGGGATTGATCGCAGCGCCGGAACGGCAATCGAGCGCGCGAATCGATGACAGGGTGCGGTGAAGATTCGGGCACACCTCGTAATGCACCGTGATCGCGTCGGCACCCGCTGTCGCGAATGTTGCCAGGTGCGCGTCGGGATTGATGATCATGAGATGAAGCTCCAGGGGCAGCGTCGTCGCGCGCCGGAGCACTCGTACCGTGTCCGTGCCGAACGTGAAGTTGGGCACGAAGACGCCGTCCATCACGTCGACATGGATGCGTTCCGCGCCGCTCTCCTCGAGGTCGTGAGCGGCCTCGGCGATGTGTCCGAAGTCTGCGGCGAGCAAGCTCGGCGCGATCCGGATGGCGTCTCGGCAGGGCTTCCACGTCGATCGCGGCATCCCGCGGATTCTGGCAGACGCGGGTCGATCGGCTGCCGAAATTCTCCGAGCCGTCACCCTGCCGCGGCAGCGGCGTCGAGGAACCAGGCGAGCGTTCCATCGGTGGGGCGGACGCGCGAGGCGGGAACGACACCTCGGGCGGTCGCGGCGAGCGCCTCGTGCTTGGCGGCGCCCGTGACCATGAACCCGACGGCGGCGGCGGCGTTGATGGTGGGGTAGGTCAGCGTGATTCGGTCAAACGGCTCGTAGTCCGCCAGGCCGCGCGTCGCCCAGCGGTCGGTCACGTCCAGAGCCGGCGTGCCCGGAAAGAGTGATGCCGTATGGCCGTTTTCGCCGAGCCCGAGAAGGATCACATCAAGACGTGGTGCACCGTCGCTTTTCGCGGGCAGCGACGTGGTGAGCAGGTCCGAGTACTCCGCGGCGGCCGCGTCAAGATCCCTGCGCTCCGCGGGCATGCGATGCACGCTCCCGGGGTCGATGGGGACGCGGCTCAGCAGGGTCGTCCAGGCGAGGTGATAGTTGCTTGCCGGATCATCCGGCGGGCACGCACGCTCATCGGCGAAATACACGTTCCAGGCCGTCCAATCGATCCGTCCCTGCCACGCGGGTCCGGCGAGCATCGCATTCAACAGCCGTGGCGTGCTACCGCCCGAGAGCGCGATCGAGAAGCTGCCGTGGTCACCGTTGGCGCGGCGCGCCTGAGCCGCGATCCAGGTCGCAACAGCATCGGCGACCTCTTCCGCAGTCTCGCTGACGACTCGTTCGCCGGCGAGGTCATCCAGGGAGCTCGCGGACATCTCGTCAGGGGCGATGCCAGGCGCGGCCGTCGCGCGCCATGAAGGCATGCGCTTCCTCGGGTCCCCATGTCCCCGCCTCGTAGTTCGGTGAGTTGGTGCGGTCGGGCGGATGCGCGCGCCATCCGTCGAGAATCGCCGTGCAGAACCGCCACGCCTCCTCGACCTCGTCCTCGCGGGCGAACAGTGTCGGGTCGCCGAGCATGCAGTCAAGCAGGAGGCGTTCGTACGCATCCGGCGACTGCTGGCGGAACGCAGTCCCGTACATGAAGTCCATGTTCACCGACTCGATGCGGAGTGCCTGCCCCGGGATCTTCGCGCCGAAGCGGAGCGAGATGCCTTCGTCCGGCTGGATTCGCAGGATGAGCAGGTTGGGGTCGATACCGTCGGCCGGCGCCGCGCCGGCGGCGAGGGGGACGTTGCCGGCGAACGGCGAGTGCGGCACGCGCCGGAACTGGATCACGATCTCGGTCGAGCGTTTGGGCATCCGTTTGCCGGTGCGCAGATAGAACGGCGTGCCCGCCCAGCGCCAGTTGTCGATGTCGACCTTGAGCGCGACGAAGGTCTCGCGGAGCGAGTCGGGGGCGACGCCCCGCTCCTCGCGATACCCGACCACGGGTTCACCGTTGATCGTACCCGCCGAATACTGGCCCCGAACCGAGTGCGACAGCGCGTCATCAGGATGAATCGGCCGCACTGCGCGGAGCAGCTTCACCTTCTCATCGCGAACCATCTCAGCCTGGAAGTTCGACGGCGCCTCCATGCCCATGATCGCGACCAGCTGCATGATGTGGTTCTGCACGATGTCGCGGAGCGCGCCCGCCTCCTCGTAGTAGGAACCGCGACCCTCGACGCCGATCTCCTCGGCCACGGTGATCTGCACATGGTCGATGTACTGCCGGTTCCACAACGGTTCGAAGATACCGTTGGCGAAACGGAACACGAGCAGGTTCTGGACGGTCTCCTTTCCGAGGTAGTGATCGATGCGATAGATCTGCTCTTCGATGAACGCGCTGTGCAGGCATTCGTTGAGCTGGCGCGCGGTCGCCAGGTCGCGCCCGAACGGCTTCTCGATGATCACGCGTACGAATGTCCCGGGCGCCTGTATGGTCAGCCCGGCGGCGTTGAGCCGGTCCGCGAGTGGCATGACGGCGTTCGGCGGGGTGCTGAAATAGAGGAGTCGATTTCCCCCGGTGCCACGTTCGCGATCAGCCGCCTCGAGGGCCTGGTGAAGATGCTCGAGGCCGCCGATCGCCTCCATGTCGTAGGCCACGTAGCGCAATCCCGCGGCGAACGACTCCCACGCATCGTCACGCAGGTGCACGCGGCCGTACTTCTCGACGCCCTCGCGCATGTCGGCTCGGAATTCCTCGTCGCTCAGCTCACTCCGTCCCGCGCCGATCACGGTGAAGCCCTCGGGCACGCTCCGTTCCGCGGCAAGCGCGTACAGAGCGGGAACGAGCTTGCGCTTGGTCAGGTCGCCGGTTGCGCCGAAGATGACGACGCAGAATGGAACCGGAGTGCGGGGCTCGCGGCGTCGCTCCTGCAGCGGGTGCTCCGCGGTCAGTGTGATGCCGGAGTCCCCGCCGCGGTCTCGGCTTTCACCGGGTGACCACCGAACTCGTTGCGCAGGGCCGCGATCACCTTGTTCCCGAATCCGTCCGGCAACCGGGACTGATAACGCGAAATCAGTGACAGCGCGAGCACGGGGGCCGGCACCGAGAGCTGCATGGCTTCCTCGAGCGTCCAGCGTCCCTCGCCGGAGTCGTCGACCCACCCGCGCAACTGGTCGAGCTGCGGATCGCGTTCAAATGCACGCTCGGCGAGCTCGAGGAGCCACGAACGCACCACGCTCCCCTGGTTCCACAGGTGCGCGATCGCGTGCAGGTCGAGCTCACCGAAGTCCTGCTTCGCCTGCATGATGGCGAAGCCCTCCGCGTATGCCTGCAACATGCCGTACTCGATGCCGTTGTGCACCATCTTGACGAAATGTCCGGAGCCGGAAGGCCCGACGTGGAGGAAGCCGTCACGTGGCGCCAGGGTCGTGAAGATCGGGCGCCAGTGATCGACCGTCTCCTTCTCACCGCCGGCCATGAGGCAGTACCCGACCTGGAGGCCCCAGATGCCGCCGCTCGTTCCCGCGTCGATGAAGCCGATGCCTCGCTCGGCGCTGCTGTTGGCGCGCGCGATCGAGTCGTGGTAGTTGCTGTTGCCGCCGTCGATGATCGTGTCACCTTTCTCGAGGAGCGATTGCAGCGCCGCCACGGTGTCGTCGGTCACCTTTCCCGAGGGCACCATGATCCAGACGCCGCGCGGCTTGTCGAGGGCCGCGATGAGCTCATCGACGCTTGCGGTCGTTGTCGCCCCGAACTCCTCGACGCTCGCGCGCGCCTCCGGGTTCGGATCGTAGGCGACAACCGCGTGGTCACCGTCGCGACGGAGGCGGTGCACCATGTTGGCGCCCATCCTGCCGAGCCCGACAAAGCCGATCTGCATGGTGGTGTTCCTTCGATGTGGCGGCTGTGCTCAGCGAACCGCCGTGATTGCGCTGACTGCGTCGGTGAGGCTTGCGAGACCTGCAGAGAGGTCGCCGGCGATGTGCACGCGCACGACGCGGCGGCCGTGGGAACGCAGTGACTGCAGGTCCCCCGCGGCCTGCGCTCGCTTGAGGATCGAGAACGTATAGGGCGCGCCCGGAATCGTCACGTCGGTCCCGTCGTCAGCGGTGATCTGTATGTACACGCCGGTGTTCGGACCGCCCTTGTGCAACTGACCGGTGCTGTGCAGGAAGCGGGGACCGAATCCGAGTGTGGTTGCGATCCTGCGCGAGTCGCGGATCGCCACTCGCAGGCGCTGCAGAGCCGCCTGGTTGCTGTCGTCCGGGGTCACGTAGGCCATCAACGCCACATAGTCGCCAGGATTGGCCGTGTCGAGGTGTGCGGCGAGTGCTCCGGCGGCGCTGCTGCTCGAGACGTCGCCGTACACGCGCAGCCCGCCGTCGGTGACCGCCGCCGCCTCATCGGGGAGGGAGCCGCTCTGCTCATACTGCTGCAGCACGGCCTGGGTGTTGTCCTTCGACTCCTTGACATTCGGCTCATCGAACGGGTCGATGCCGAGGTGTGCGCCTGCCACCGCGGTCGCGAACTCCCAGCGGAAGAACTCGGCGGCGAGGTCGTACTTGTCGACGAGGTCGAATGTGATCACCGGATGTCCGGCAGCCTTCAGCGCGGCGATTGAGGCGTCGAACTCGGCGTCATCGCCAATGCGCAACGCCACGAACAGGCGGTCGTCGGAGTAGACGGCCGTCGCTCCGATCGGCTCATCGCCGATGGGGATGATGCCCTTGCCCTCCTTGCCGGTGCTCTCCGCGATGAGCTGCTCGGCCCACAACGAATAGGCCTCGATCTCCGTGGGCGCAAGGATGGTGACCTTGTCGCGTCCCTGGTCGTGGAGGGCACCCATGACCGTACCGAGGCTCACGCCACCGTTGCGATCGCCGGGGACTCCGGCCATGCATGTTCTGCGCATGTCGCCGGCACGCTCCAGGAGCAGCGCGCAGTCGACGCCGATGATCGCGGCAGGAACCAGGCCGAACATGCTCAACGCGGAGTAGCGGCCGCCGATGTCGGGCGGGTTCTCGAACAGATGCCGGAACCCGCGCTCGCGTGCGATCTCGGCAAGGGGTGTTCCCGGATCGGTGACCGCGATGAAGTGTGAGCCGGAGTCATCGCCGATGGCCTGGGTCAGCATCCAGAAGTGGGCGAGGTGCGAGAGCGTCTCCACCGTGGTACCCGACTTGCTCGACACGATGTATCCGGTTGCGGCCGGGTCGATCGCGCCGGTCACTCGGACGATTGCGAGCGGATCGGTGGTATCGAGCACATGAAGCCTCGGTTGTCCGCCGGCGCTTCCGAAGGAGCTGCGCAACACCTCGGGGCAGAGGCTCGACCCGCCCATCCCGAGCAGGACGCAGTCGCGCCAACCCGCCTCGCGCACCTCCCGCGCGAGCGCCTCGAGCTCGGGAAGTCGCTCGCGCATCACGCCGATGACATCGAGCCATCCCAGCCGGTTCTTGATCACCGCGGCGTGAGCGCTGTCGCCGGGCTTCCAGAGGTTCGGGTCGCGGTGCCAGATTCGCGCGGCGACGTCGTGTGCGCTCGGCGTGTCGAGCGGTACCGCGGACGCCCCGGTATCGAAGTGCTGACGCTTCGCATAGTCGGAACCCATCGCGTCGATCTTCTCCGCGATGCCACGGATCAGCTGGTCATACGAATCAGCGAACTGCTTGACGCCGTCATCGAGCAGTTGTTGCGTCACCGCCTCCATGTCGATCCCGGCCTCGGCGAGCTGATCCATCACCTGGTGGGCGCTCGCGTAATCGGCTTTGACGGTGTCCCCGGCGACGACTCCGTGATCCAGGAATGCTTCGATGGTCGCGGGGGGCATGGTGTCCACCGTGTCCGGGCCGATCAGCGCTTCGGCGTAGACGACATCTCGGTAGTTCGGGTTCTTGGCGCTGGTGCTCGCCCAGAGTGGGCGTTGCACATGGGCACCAGCGGAGCGCAACTGCGCGAAGCGCTCACCGTTGAAGCGCTGCTCGAACAGCTCGTAGGCGAGCACCGCGTTGGCGATCGCCGCCTTGCCGAGCAATCCTTCGATGAGCGCGTTGCCCGGGTCCGCCGCAAGCCTCTCCTCGAGCAGCTTGTCGACGAGCGTATCGACGCGGCTCACGAAGAAGGACGCGACCGAATGCACGTCGAGCGACTGCCCGGCCGAGTGACGTGCTTCGAGCGCCGAGATGTACTGCTCGATCACGCGATCGTGCATCGCCAGCGCGAAGATGAGCGTGACGTTCACGTTGCGACCGTCTGCGATGGTCCGGTTGATGGCCGGCATCCCCTCGAGCGTCGCGGGAATCTTGATCATGAGGTTGGGGCGGTCGACCCGTTCCCACAGCGTTCGCGCGGTCGCGATGGTCGCATCCGTGTCGTGCGACAGCGACGGCGGCACCTCGAGGCTCACATACCCGTCGGCACCGGACGTGCGCTCGTGAACGGGTTTGAGGATGTCCGCGGCATGCTGGATGTCGGTGATCGCCAGCTCGGTGAACACGTCATAGGGATCGTCGACCCCGGTCTCGATCAACTCGCGGATCTGATCGTCGTAAAGGGTTCCCTCGGCGATCGCCTTCTGGAAGATCGTCGGATTGCTGGTCAGCCCGGTCACATTCTCCTCGACGACGCGTTGATGGAGCTGACCGGTGGTGACGAGTTCGCGGCTGATGAAGTCGAGCCAGATCGACTGGCCGTGTTCACCGAGCTGCTGCAGGGGGGTCGTCATTCAACCACCTCCGCAGCAACGCCCACGAGAAGGTTCACCGCGGCGACGATGGCGCCGGCGTCGATCCCGGCGGCGGCCATCAACTCGTCGGGGCTGGCGGATCCGGGAAGGCTGCGCACCGCGAGATGGGCGACGCGCGGCGGGTTCTCCTCGAGTGCGAGGGCCTCCATCACGGCGGCGCCAAGACCACCTTCCGGGTAATGGTCCTCGACGACCACCAGACGCCCGGCGGTCGCGTCGCTGGCCTCACGCAGCGTCGTGACGTCGATCGGCTTCACCGAATAGAGATCGATGACGCGACAGGAGGTACCGGTGGTCGACAGGCGCTCAGCCGCAGCGATGCACGCATGCAGCGTCACCCCGGCACCGATGAGCGTGACCACGTCGTTGGTGGACTGCCGCACAACCTTCGAGCCGCCGACCGGGAACTCCTCGTCGTTGCCGTATAGGACCGGGTATGCACCACGGGTGGTGCGGATGTAGCTGATGCCGTCGAGATCGACCATCTGGGCGACGAGTTTTGCCGCCGACACCGCGTCGCTCGGATACAGCACCGACGAGGTGTGCACCGCGCGCATCGCCGCGATGTCCTCGAGGGCCATCTGCGACGGACCGTCGGCGCCGATCTCGCAGCCTGCATGTGATCCGGACAGACGGACGCTCACCTTGGACACGCCCGCCATGCGGATGAAGTCGTAGGCGCGGGAGAAGAAGGCTGCGAACGTGGAGGCGAAGGGGACATAGCCGCGCACCGAAAGACCCACCGCGCTCGCGACCATCTGCTGTTCCGCTATGAACATCTCGAAGAACCGGTCCGGATACGCGCTCTTGAATTCGTCGGCGTGGGTGGAGTTGCTCACCTCGCCGTCGAGTGCCACGACGTCGTGACGAGCCCCGAGCGCGCGCAGTGTGTCGCCGTATGCCTTGCGGGTCGCGACCTTGTCGCCGAGGTCGTAGGAGGGCAGCGTCACGGTCGCATCGGTTGCCTTTGATGACGCGGATTCGAGAGCCTCGGGTGGCCGCACGTCGATGCGCAGGTCGCGCTCCCCGCCCAGCTCGGCGATCGCCTTCTCGGCCAGCTCGGGGGGCAGCGCCTTGCCGTGCCAGCCATCCTTGTTCTCGATCTCCTTGAAGCCCTTGCCCTTGATGGTTCGGGCGATCACGACGCTCGGGCGGTCCCCGTCCGCGCGCGCCGAGGACAGCGCCTCATCGATCTCGGTGAGGTCGTGACCGTCGATGACGATTGCCCTGCACCCGAAGGCTTCCACGCGCCGTCGGTAGACGTCCAGGTCCCACTCGAATTCCGTGGGCCCGCGCTGGCCGAGACGGTTCACGTCGAAGATTGCGGTGAGGTTGGAGAGGCCGTAGTGCCCGGCTTTGTCGAGCGCCTCCCAGATGGATCCCTCGGCGAGCTCGCTGTCGCCGCAGAGCACCCAGACGTGGAAGGGGAGGCGGTCCAGGTACCTGCCGGCGAGGGCCACGCCAACGGCTATGGCGAGCCCCTGGCCGAGTGACCCGGTGGCGACGTCGACCCAGGGGATGATCGGCGTGGGGTGGCCCTGGAGCCTGGAGCCGAAGGTGCGGTAGGTCATCAGCTCGTGGTCGCTGACCGCGCCGACCGCCTTGTACAGGCCGTAGAGAAGGGGTGAGGCGTGGCCCTTGGAGAAGATGAGGTGGTCGTTGTTGGCCAGGTCGGGGCGCTCGAAGTCATAGCGGAGGTGGCGGGCGGCGAGGACCGCGATCAGGTCGGCGGCAGACATGCTCGAGGTCGGATGCCCCGAGCCGGCCTTGGTGCTGGCGCGGATGCCGTCGACGCGGATCTGCTGAGCGACCTCACCCACGAAATCGAGCGAGGGGAGCGTGCCTGTCTCGATGCTGCCGGTCACCGCCATTGGATCGACCTCCGTTGAGCCTTCTGAACTTGAATCATGCCGCGAGCGGCCCATGCGGCGCGGTCGGGTATTGGTGATGGCCGCATGGGGTACAGTCACGGCTCTGACGCGCGCCTATAGCTCAGTCCGGATAGAGCGTCTGACTACGGATCAGAAGGTCGGGGGTTCAAATCCTCCTGGGCGCGCCAGACCGCCATGCCAACCGCGGGCGCGCCAGGTCGAGATCGACCGTCTCGCGCGAGCACGAGTAGCCCGAGGTTCACAAATCCGGTTGCGGCTGATGCCGAAGCCCAGCAGCCTATCCAGACGGCTTGGGTCGAGTAGCGCGGCATGCAGCGGGAGTTCTCCGGCGCAAAACAGTCTCGAAAGGGGCGCTGGGCCGGCGCGAAGCCCACGGCGAGCGGCGGTCGGAATTCGCGAGGGATTCAGCCCCCGCCCGGTGGGCTGGACTGCAGGGCGTCAGCGGATGGACTCCGGCATCACCCCTGAGCACTGATTGAACCAACGCCGTAATACTTAGCCTCAGCGGCGTTGATCCACCACTTCGGATCGGGGAGCATTTCTTCGGTGCTTGGATGGCTGAAAACGCCAAGGTTGGTTGCGCTGGTTGAAGGCACGGTGACTGTTGACTTCCCCGCGGCTGCTGCCGCACGCGCCAAGGTCGCCTGAGCGTCTTTCGTGGCTGCATACCAGTTGAGCGCACCCCTCCCCTCCCAGATGGTGGCCGCGCTATGGATGGGGACCGTTGCGACCAGACAGGCAACGGCTACCGACGCGATCGCTGACGTCATCGAACGCCGTTTCGGGTTTACCCTCCGCTCATCGACGTAGCGTGCAAACACCGCGTGCACGTATTTACCGCAGGCCCAACCGACGACTGCAACAGTGCAGACCC
>JBAPOS010000083.1:0-22075 GCA_049279755.1 Candidatus Dormiibacterota bacterium
GCGCCTCATCCGCGCGGCCGGTGCGCGCGTAGAAGCACGCGAGGTTGTAATCCGCGACCGGCTGGTTCTCTGGAAACAGCTGAGAGTCGAGCGCATGGCTCCAGGTCGCAGCCTCCTGCGCTTCCGCAGGATCGCCGCGCTCCACTGCCCAATAGGAGAGGTGCTGCGCCACATGACCATGCCCGTTGCCGGGAACGACATGCCACACCGGGCCGGCGTTGCCGGCGCGTTCGCGGAGCAGATCCTCCTCAGAGCATGCCAGCACCGCGTCGATCAGTGCTGTGTAACTCTCGCCTGCGGCCGCGCGAACGGCGGCCGCGGAGTCTCCGCGATGGGCAGCGTGAATCTCCGCGTTGCGCGCGTCGAGATCGACGTCGGTGGACGGCCCTTCGAAAGGCGTCCCGAGGCGCGCGGCATCGAGCGCGCGAACAGCATGTTCGCGCCACGTGTTGAGGTGCGCGATGTTGTCCTTCGCGGTCCACGATCCTGACTTGGACGGCGATGCGTCGTCGCAGAGCGCGAGCAGCACGGCCTCCTTGAGGCGCGCAGCCTCAAGCGACTGAACGAGACGGTCCTGGAGCGAGCCGCCGGTCATGCCGGCAGCATAGCTGCGCCGAGCGGCACGACGCTCCACGGGTTCGCCATCTCGACGAAGCGGCACAACGCGTTGACGAGTCGCATCTGCTCGGGCGTGTGGCAGCGTGCGCGGAGCAGCTCCGGCGAACAGATCAGCACAGAGAGTCCCCGTGCTCGCGACACGGCCACGTTCAGACGGTTGATACTGAAGAGGAACTCCAGGCTGCGGGGCAGATCCTCCACGCTCGAGGTGGCCATCGAGAAGATGCTGACCGCTGCCTCCTGTCCCTGGAAACGATCGACCGTGCCCACTCTCGCACCAGGCGGTAGCGCTTCGAGCAGGCATGCCACCTGGGCGTTGTACGGGGCGACGACAACAATATCGTCGAGCGACATTGGCCGCTCCTGCCCGGAATCGTCTCGCCAGGTTGCGCTCGTCAATTGTTCGAGAACATCGCGCACGCGCCGGGCCTCGGCATCGGAGCGTACGCGGTCGCCATCGTGGTCGACAAACGACGTCCGCAGACCGGTGGTGGGTGAGCCCTGGATGATGACGGCCTGATTCGTCGTCCGTTCTTCAGATCCCAGGCGTCCCTCGTAAAAGGACCGGGAGACGAAAGCGCTCACGGCGGGATGCATCCGCCAGGTGACGTCGAGGAGCACACCGCGGTCGGAGGCGATGGTCACGTCGCCGGCGAGCAGATGGTCGAGCGCCGAAACACCAACGTCCGGCGGATGACTCCCCTGCAGCGGTTGCGCAAGCTGGCGTGGATCACCGACGAGCACGAGGTTGCGCGCAGCCCGCGAGACCGCGAGCGCGTCGGCGAGCGACATCTGGCCGGCTTCGTCGACGATCAGCGTGTCGAAGCGGGAATCGAGCTCGGGCCGGGAGAACAGCCACGAGGTCCCGCCGACGACGTCGACGGTTGCGGCGGCGACGGCCGCCTCCACCAGCTCGTTGCTTCGGGCGATCTGGATTGCCGCGGTACTGGTTCCGTCCGACTTGCGGTGCTGCATCCGAACCGACATGCCGAGCGATGGCGCCAGCTCCTCGATCTTTGCCAGCAGGGTGCGAATGGCGTTATGGGTGACGGCGGTGACGCCGATCGGCGTTCGTCCCCGCTCGATGAGGCTGAGCGCTGCGAGGGCGGCCATGTGGGTCTTCCCCGCCCCCGGCGGACCCTGGACCGGAAGGCAGCCCTCCTGCAGGCCGAGGATCAGACGTATCGCCGCTTCCGACGCGGACTCGCCCGGTTCACGAAGTCCACATGCGGCGCTGCCCTGGCGCAGGCGCGGCGACCGGCGCAGCAACAGATCCCGTCCAGCGCGATTGGATCCCGGCGCATCCGGGCCGTGGTCGACGACCCATCGTCCGAGCTCGAGGAGCGCCTCCTCCTGGACGTCTGTCGTGATCGGCGTCGACGGAATCAGAAAGCGCACCGCACCACGCTCGGCCTGACGGGAGGTCCTCGACAGCGCGATGAGACCGCGCGCGGAATCGAGCTCGGTCACCTCACCGGCGACTGGCGCCCAGCGTGCGTCCGACTCGGGGTCGAGCGGATTATCCCCGACTGCGATGCGGTGCTCCTGGGGTTCGAAGCGGTACCGCTCGATGATGCGGCGGCCCTCGTCGTGTGCGCCGATCATCTCCAGCGGTCCGAGCGCATAGGGGTCGCGCTCGAGCTCGTCAGGGCTCATCGCCACCTGATCGAAATGTCGCCACCAGTTGACCTTGTTCTCGCGCCGGTGATAGGAGAGCAGTGGCGCGAGCAACCACCGCGCCTGCTCCGTCTCGGTGCGCTGCTCCGGATCCCCGGGGACGTCTTCGATCAAGGCCGCCGCGACCTCCTGGGTCGCGAGGATCTTTGCGTGCAGCGCGTCGGTGACGTCGCGTTCGACGATGGTCGGACGCTCGATCGGATCGCCTCGGAGTCGCTCCTCCTCGAGGCGGCGCAGCTCGAGCCAATCGCGCAACTGCAGGGTGGAGGCGCAGTCGCGCTCGTTGTACCGCTCGATCTCTTCGAGGAGCCTGCTGTCGCCCTCGCCACCGTGCTCTCGGCTCATCAACCAGCGCTCGTACATGACCATGCTCCCGGCCGCATCCGCGACCGACTCCACGCGGGCGGGCATGTACAACCGTTCGACCTTCTTGAGGGAATACGAGTCCGTGGACAGCCGTATGCCCTGGCGCACCACGCGGTACAGGTCGACGAGCACCTCGTTGCGCAGGAGCCGATCCACCTCCTCCTCTCGAGTGCCGTGGTGGCTCATCAGCCTGCGCAGCGCAGTCTTCTCGTACGCGGCGTAATGGTAGACGTGCATTTCCGGATATCGCTCGAGCTTCGCGATCGCGTAGTCGACGAATCCTTCAAAGGCACGTCGCTCTTCGGCATCATCGTGACCCCACCAGGCTCGATACTCACCGTGCACATCGATGGCGCCGAAGAGATACTCGAGGGGCACGTCACGCGCCAGGCCATCGCCCTCCATGTCGAAGAAGACGTCACCCGGTGACGGAGCCGGGAGCGCGCACAATCCGTGCCCGACCTCCCAGGCGTCGAGCAACTCGTGTCGAGGCGTCCCGTTCTCGTATGAGCCTCTGTGCTGCAGCGCTGCCTGGGCGCGCAGCTCATTGAACGTCGTGGGATTCATGCGCGCAGGCGGTTCGGCGGCAGCAGGCGCGTTCGCGAGCGCGGTCAACGTCTCGATGCCCGCTGTCTTCAACGCGAGCACCTGACCTGACCGCATTCGCGCGACCTGGGTAAGATGATCGTCGTGCTTGCGCTGCGCGGCGCAGCGCGCGGCGAACCCACAGACGTTGCAATGCTCGACAGGGTCGGGATAGGTGGCTGCGGTGTCCTTGCTCATCGCCGCCTCGAAGTCGACCTTCACGCTGGCGTGGTACGCGGAGAACTCGTCGACCCGATAGGAATGCTGCACGCCGTCGCCGAGGATCACCTGCAGTGACGCGGGCGCTGTCCCCTGCAAACGCTCGAGGTGTGCCGAGTACTCGCAGAGCTGGAGAATCGCCTCGGCTCGCACTCGTCGGGCGAGCTTGGCATCGGCCGCCTCGTACGACCACGCCCACCGGGAGCTGGGGGTTTCGACGCGGAGCAGGAAGTCAGCGCGACCCATCCAACGTCCGTCGAAAAACGTCGGCTGGTAGATGACGTCGTAGCCGTCAGCCATGGCCTGCACGGTCTCGGTCTCGAGGGCGCGAAGCTCGCCGGCGGAGCTCGCGTTCCGATCACGCTCGTCATCGAACGCTCTGACGCTCAAGCCTGTCGCACGCAGCGTTTCGAGGTGTCGGTGCTCGTGCCCCGCACCGAGGGTCGCGAGCACCTCACTCAGCGCTGACCGATCAGACGGGATGACCTCGCCAGTCGCTACGCGTCGTTTGAGCGCGACCAGGTGCCCGCAGGCGACGTAGTCGCACAGGTCGGTGGCCGTGTACACCGGGCAGCCGTCCTCGAGGTAGCGCATCAGCGCACCATCCTGGCTCGCCGCCGGGTGCGCTCGCGCGGCAGCGGCAGGGTGAGCTGCCGGGCGGCCTGGCGAAGTGGCGACCTCTCTCGATCCTCGGGTGGGCCGGCGACGTTGAGCCACGCCGAGCGCGCCGGACCGCGCAGGAAGAGCTCGGAACGCGATGTGACGAGCGCCCGCGCGCGACGCAGGTACGACCCTTCGCCGGCGATCTCGGCTTCGACAGGCGCCGCCGTCTCACTGTCCATGCCTCGACGGTGGACCGCCACGGCGACAGATGGCTGTCGCGTACGGTCTGATCGTGGCTGACGAGATCGAGATCCGGCCGCTCGGGGCGACTGAGCACGGTGCGGTCGGGGACGCGACCGAGCGCGCCTACCGCGAGTTCCGGACACCCGATTCGCCTGGATGGGCGGCGTACCTCGCGAGGATCGCCGACGTCGGTAGCCGTGCCGAGCGCGCGGTCGTGCTGGTCGCAGTGGATGAAGGCGTCATCGCGGGATCCGTGACCCTCGAGCTCGGTTCGCGAATCGGTCCGGGGCCGAGCGAGCCCCTCGCCCGGGACGAGGCGCATGTCCGCATGCTCGGCGTTGCCCCGGAACATCGTGGACGGGGGATCGCGCGCCGCCTCATGCTGGCGAGCATCGAGATCGCCCGAAGTCACGGAAAGCGCGTCCTGACGCTGGAAACCGACCCGGTCATGACCGCCGCGCAGCGTCTCTACGTCGAGCTTGGCTTTGAGCCGGCCGCCCCTCGGGTCAGACCTGACGGGCTGCCGCTGCTGAGCTACGCCCTCCACATCGCATCAGACGCGAAGACGAAACGCTAGGCTCGATCCGTGCCAGGCGTCTACGAGAAGGGAGAGAAGGAACTTCGAGTCATCAAGCTCTTCGCGCGTCTGTGCGAGACCGAGGTCGGCCTGACGACCAGGCAGCTCGCGGAGGAGCTCGAGGTGAACGCTCGGACCGTGCAGCGCTACGTGGCGACGCTGCGTGACAACGCCGGCATCGACGTCGAGGAAAGCGGCGGACGCTGGCGGATCGGCAAGCGCAGCCTGCTGCCGCCGCTGCAGCTCGACCACTATCAGGCCACCCTTCTCCTCGTGGCCGTGCGCCTCCTCCAGCAGGTGCGTACCGAGCAGGACCCGGCGCTGGTCGGCGCCCTCGCCCACCTGTCGCGCGCCCTGAGCGTGCCGGTGGTGAGCGAGTATCTGCGCCGTACCCTGGCAGCGGCAGAACGTCAACCGGCCGACGCTGGGCGGCTCAAGGTCGAACGCACCGTGATCGACGGCTTCGTCACCCACCGCGAGATCGAAGTCCGCTACGTCGACGCCAAGGGCAATGAGACGCGACGCGATCTCCGCCCCTACTTCATCCAGCCGACGGCTGAAGGACGGCACATCTACGTGTTCGCGCGCGACTCGGTGTCCGGCGAGGTTCGATCGTTCCGCCTGGACCGGATCCGATCGTCGCGCCTGCTGCCCTCAACCTTCTCGGTGCCTGACGATTTCGACATCGACACCGTGCTCGGCGCATCGTGGGCGATCTGGCAGGGCGCGGGTGCGGACCGCGTCGTGCTCCGCTTCTCGCCCGAGGCCCGTCAGTGGGTCGATGAGACCCCGTGGCCCACCCACGCGCATCGGACCGACCTGCCTGGAGGGGGCGTCGAGGTGCGGCTCGACGTCGCCGGCGAGGTCGAGATGCGACCGTGGGTGCTGCGCTGGGGCGCGAATGTCGAGGTGATCGCACCGGCCTCGCTCCGACGTCATATCGCCGAGACTCATGCGGCTGCCGCCGAACTGTATGCGTCGAGTCCGGCGAAACGGGGTAAAACCTGAGGACCATGGACGAGAAAGTCACCCTCACCGACGACGAGTGGCGTCAGCGCCTGACGCCGGAGCAGTACGCCGTGCTTCGCAAGGCGAGCACCGAGCGTCCGTTCACCGGGCAGTACGTGCACGTGGACGACAAGGGCGTGTACACCTGCGCCGGATGCGGTGCGGAGCTGTTCAGCTCCGACACGAAGTTCGACTCCGGGACCGGCTGGCCGAGCTTCTACGCTCCGCTGAATGCGGGCGCCGTCGAGCAGCACCGGGACTGGAGCATGGTCATCCCGCGCACGGAGATTCGCTGCGCCAAATGCGGCGGCCACCTCGGCCATGTCTTCCCTGACGGCCCGGAGCCGACCGGTCAGCGCTACTGCATGAACTCCTGCGCGCTCAAGCTGGAGAAGTCAGCGGGCTGATGCCGCTCGAGCCCTCGCCCCGGGCTCGCGCGGTCCTCGAGCAGACCTTCGGATTCGCGGAGTTCCGGCCTGGGCAGGCCGACGTCGTCGCCGCATCCGAGGCGCGCTCGGACGTCCTGTTCGTGGCGCCTACGGGCTCAGGGAAGAGCATCGCCTACTGGGTCCCGGGGATAGCCGGCGGCGGTCTCACCATCGTCGTCTCGCCGCTCATCGCGCTGATGGTCGACCAGGTCGCCCGTCTCAACGCGCTCGGCGTGCCGGCGGCGTGTCTGCACAGCCAGGTGAGCGTCACTACCCGCGCGGAATCGCTGCGATCCGCTGCGGATGGTGAGCTTCGCTTCCTCTATCTCGCGCCGGAGCGCCTCGGCGCCCCCGGCTTCCTCGACAGCCTCGGGAGGTTGACCGTCGATCGCTTTGTCGTCGACGAGGCGCACTGCATCTCGAGCTGGGGTCACGACTTCCGGCCCGACTACCGCCGATTGGGCGACGCGATCGCCGCGTGCGGCCGGCCCCCGGTCGGCGCGTTCACGGCGACGGCGACCCCGCGAGTCCGCGAGGACATCGCGACGAGCCTCGGCCTGCATGGGGCGGTCGAGCGGGTCACCGGATTCGTGCGTGACAACCTCACCATGTCGGTGGTCCGCTGTCGCGGAGCGGCGGACAAGCGCGACGCGCTGCTCAACCTCGTGCACGCGGGCGCAGGCCGCGCGCTGGTGTATTGCGGTAGCCGGCGCACGACCGACGAGGTCACGGAACTGGTCGCGGCTTCGGGTATCGCGGTCGCCTCATATCACGGCGCGGTGGATGGGGACACACGGCAGAGCGTGCACGAAGGGTTCGCGGCGGGCCGTCTGCAGGCGATCGTCGCCACCTCGGCGTTCGGGATGGGCGTCGACTTCCCGGACATCCGCCGGGTCATCCACCACGACTTTCCGGGCAGCCTCGAGGAGTACTACCAGCAGGCGGGGCGGGCGGGACGCGACGGCGAACCCTCCGAATGCATCCTGCTGTACAGCCCTGCAGACCGACAGTTGCAGGAGTTCTTCATCGAACAGGCCTACCCCGAGCGCGACGTGGTCCGCGCCGTGTATCGCGAGCTGCTCCGTGAGGGGAGTGATGCGATAGACGACTGGCAATCTCGCGGTGTCTCAGTCAACGGCGCACGCGCAGCGCTCGACCTGCTTCGGCGCGCCGAGGTGATACAGCTCGACGGCGGTATTCGACGCCTGACCGGGGCTCCTGTCGACTTCGAGGAGCAGGCGCTGCTCAAGGCCAACGCCTACGCGCGGGTGAACCAGGTCATGGAGTACGCGGGCTCGCGAGGCTGCCGGCACGCCCGCATCGCCGACTACTTCGGCGAGCAGGGAGTGGCCCGGACCTGCATGGCGTGCGACAACTGCCTGGACGGCAATCGCTCGACCTATGCGCCGGTCGATCCCGCCCACGTGGTCGCGGCCCTCGCCTGTGTCGCACGCTTCGACAACCATCTCGGGGGTGTCCGCATCGCGTCGATCCTGCGCGGCTCCGCGGATGCGTGGACCGCATCGCGATCATGGGTCACCGATCTGCAGTGGTTCGGCGCGCTCCGTGGCTGGGAGCTCGAGCGTGTCCGCGAGCTCCTCGAGCGCCTCGTCGAGCTCGGCTGCATCAGCCGAGGCCATGGCGAGAAGCCCACGCTCGGGATCACGACCCTCGGCACCGCGGTGCTTCGCGGCGAGGAATCGCTCGACGTCGATGTGCGCGCGGCTCGCCCCGCGCGGAGCGCGCACACCGGTCGGAGATCGCCGCCTGCACCAGCGTCCCTGCTCACGATGACGCCCGACGTCGCGGCGCGATTCGAGTCACTCCGGAGGTGGCGGCTGGAGGCCGCGCGGCGCAGTGAGGTGCCGCCGTACGTGGTGTTTCACGACCGAACGCTCGCCGAGATCGCGCATCGCCGGCCGGCATCCGCGGAGGCACTGGCGACCATTCCCGGGGTCGGACCCGCCAAGCTCGAACGCTACGGAGAGTCGGTCCTGGCCGCCATCCGGGACAGCGGGACGCTCTCCGCGTCTGATTGATCCCCTCGTAGTCGCCCCGCGCGGCGAACGAGCCGGAAATAGGGTCAGGAAACGGGGTCGACCGCTTCGTTACGAGTGGGAATGTTGCAAGTCGCAGCGATTCCTCGCCGCGAAAAATACTTCTGGTGGTACGCCTCGGCATCCCAGAAGGTCACCGCAGGAACGATCTCGGTGACGATCGGGCGCCGGTAGCGTCCCGACTCCTCCAACCGCTTCTTCGACGCCAGCGCTGCTGCCTCCTGCTCCGGCGAGTGGAAGAAGATCGCCGACCGGTAGTTGTCGCCGACGTCGGGACCCTGGCGGTTGAGCTGGGTCGGATCGTGGTTCATCCAGAAGATGTCGAGGAGCGTGTCGTAACTCACCCGGGAGGGGTCGTATGTGACCTCGACAGCCTCGGCGTGCCCGGTGCGATGCGAGCAGACGTCCTCGTACGAGGGCGCCTGGGTGAAACCACCCGTATAGCCGACCTTGGTCGCGGTGACCCCGTCGACCTGTTCAAACACCGATTCCACGCCCCAGAAGCATCCCGCGCCGAACGTTGCTGTTTCCATGGTTCGAGTATGCCTCGATCGCCTCTCAGCCAATCACGACGCGGAGAGCGCCAGCTTGACCTGGCCGGTCGCGTACACCGGCGGCCAGACGACCACGCTGTGACGGGGCGCCTGCCACTGCCACACCACCGCTGCGGCCCGGATGTTCTGCCCAAGCTGGCCGCGCGCCGTCGAGAACAGGACGCCACCGCCATTGGGAATGCTGCCACTCGGAAGATCGAGGGCTCGCGCCGCAGCCGCGATGCCCTGCGCACTGCCATCCCCTGCCCGGCCGAGGACGTCGGCGACGAGCACCCAGGCGGCGCTGAAACCGGCTATCCCCTCCTCGTCCGGGGCGGCCTCGCCGGTGCGCTGCTTCCACAGCTGGGCGAACCGGTGGTAGAGGGCCTTCGCCTGGGGATCGAGGGCATCCGGATTGAAGTCGCCCTGAGGGCGGTCCGAAGCGAAGACACCCACCGCGGCGGATCCGAGCACGTTGCCGAAGTCCTGATCGCACTGCGCCATGGTCGTTCCCATGAACACCTTGACCTGCAGGCCGGCTGCGAGGAAGGCCCGCCGGAAGGCGATGCCGTCCTGGATGTGCGACGAGAGCACGAGGATGTCGGGCTTCGCGGCGATAAGCGCCTGTATCACCGGCGTCCAGTCCGGTGTGTACGGGTTGTAGACCGACTCGCCGCTGATGCTCACGCCGCCCGCCTGGAGTGCGGCACGGGTCGCGTCCGCAACGGAATGCCCGTAGTCGTCATCGGCGGTGACAAAGGACACACGAATCCTGCCGATGGGGATGCCCATCCGCGGCACCAGCTCCTGGAGCATGAACTTCCCGGAGTTGCTGCCGAGCTCGGCGCCGTTGACGCCGACGCGGAACACCAGTGGCGATCCCTGTCCGGTGACCCGATCGGCGACCGCGCCGGTCTCCCAGTACACCATCCCGGCAGCCGACACGGCCGCCGCCGCGGGGATGGAGAGCTGTGACGAGTATGCGCCAATGACGACGGTAACTCCGTCAGCGCGAAGGCTCGCGACCGCCGCGGGGATCTGGCTCTGGTCCTCGACGTCGCGCACGTCGAGAGAGATCGCATGGCCGGCGATGCCGCCCTCCGCGTTGATCATCTGCGCGGCGAGGGTCGCGCCGAGATACTCGTCGGTCGAGTCCGGAGCGGTGCTGCCGGCGAGCGGGAAGATCGCTCCGACGCGAAGGGGCACCGGCCCGGCTGCGGCGACCGACGCGCACGCCGCGGCGAGCACGGCGAGGATCAGCGCACCGATCAACCCGAAAGGACGGGAGCGCTCGGCCCGGCGGTCCTGTGGCACCGGCCGATCTTAGCCCGCCACGCCGTGTTGAAGCGCCTGGCCGGACGGCCGAGGCGACGCCTGACGATTCCGCCGCCACGCCGAGAACCCGCGGCCGGTCGCATACGTCACCGCTCCGATGGAGCCCACGAAGAACCCGATCGGCAGATTGGACAGATACGACAGGGCGATGGCAGACCACACCGTGGCGAGCGCGATGATCACCGAGAGTCCCATGGCGCCGAGGGGCTTGCTGGTGAACGAGCGAGCTGCGGCGGCCGGGCTGATCAACAGGCTGAAGATGAGCAGCGCTCCGACCACCGGAACCGCCATCGTGGTGGTCAGCGCCACGACCAGCAGAAACGCGACCTCCATCCGGCGGCTGCGGACTCCGCGCGCTTCAGCAACATCCGGCATCACCGACGAGAACATCAGCGGGCGGTACATGAGGAGGATCGCGCCGATCGCGACCACACCGATCACCCCGATGGGGACGAGCTCACTGCTGCTCACCCCGAGCACCTCGCCGAACAGGAGCGAATAGATCTGCGGCGCGTACTCGGTGGTCATGGACAGGAACAGCGACCCCAGGCCGAGCATCATCACGATCACCAGCGCCGTCGCCACATCGTGGCGCGCGCGCCGGCCAAGACCGGCGATGGTCAGGGCGCCGAGTATCGAGAACACGGCGAGACCGACGATCGCGTCGACGCCGATGAGGCTTGCCCCTGCCGCCCCTGCGAAGGCGCCGTTGGGCAGGGCATGAGCCGCGAACGCCGACCCGCGCAGGACGATGAAGAATCCCACGACACCGGCGACGACGGCCACGATCGACGCGGACTCCCAGGCGGTGAGCATGAGATCCGAGAACATCAGCTGGCCTGCGCGGCGGTCGGCTGGCGCCGTGCAAACGCGCGTCGGCGAAACCGAAACTGGGAAACGAGATACACCAGGAAGATCAGCGTGACGACGAAAAAGCTCACCGGCCACCCACCGCCGTTCGGGAACCAGTAATAGGAGTCGTACGCAAGGAGCACGCCGAGCCAGGTGGCGATGACACCGATTGCGGCGGCGATCACCGCGGCGCGACCCGTCCGGTTCGTGATGCGCAGCGCCGTTGCGGCAGGTCCGATGAGCAGCGCGGTCGACAGGATCGCCCCGATGGTCACCGCGGAAAGCGATACGGCCAGCGCGAGCGCCACCAGGTAGCCGATGCCCACCAGGCGAACCCGGACACCCTGCGCGATTGCCAGGTCGGCGCTGATCGATGTGAGGATCAGGGGGCGGTACAACACGAGCACGATGCCCGCCGCGACGACGCTGAAGATCGCGATCACCGGGACCATCGATGAAGGCAGCGTGAAGATCGATCCGAAGAGAACGTTGACGGTCGCCCCGGTGGTACTGGACCCCGTGGTGTCCAGGTAGAGGAACAGCGCCGCCAGCCCGAGCGCGGCGCCCAGCACGATTCCGGTCGCAAGGTCGCGTCCCCGCGGCCTCCGGATGCCGATCCACTCCATGGCACCCGCGGCCATCAGATTCATCGCGACGTACCCGAACAGCGGGCTGACCCCGAGCACGAACGCCGCCGATCCACCCGTGGTGCCGATGTCAGCCAGCGAGTGTCCGGCGAACGATTGGCCGCGCATGACGGTGAACGTGCCGACGATGCCGGACACGACCGCCACCACGCCACCCACCACCAGCGCGGTCTGCACCGGGAGGTTGGAGAAGAAGCCTGGCTCGATGAGTGGTGAAAGGAAACCGGTCAACGCTACACCAGCTCGACGATCGACTCGGCGTCGCCGTGCTGAAGCGCCTCCTCGCGGCGGCCCGCCACCACAAGGATGCGGTCGTGGACGTGGATGACGTCGACGTGCACGCCGTAGAGCCTGGTGAGCGACTCGCTCGAGACAACCTCAGCGGTCGTCCCCGTCGCAATCCGGCCGTTCGCGATGTACACGATGCGGTCCATCACCGGAAGCAGCGGGTTCATGTCGTGCGTCGATATGAGCACGGCGATCCGCTGCTCCCTCGCGATTCGGGCGAGCAGGTCAACCACCTCCTGCTCGCTGCCGAGGTCCAGGTTCGCGAGCGGTTCGTCCAGGAGCAGCAAGCGCGGATGGCTGATCAGCGCGTGGGCGATGAGGATGCGCTGCTGCTCGCCACCGGACAGGTTGCCGACGCGCGACTCGGCGAATCGCGTTGCGTCGACGGCCTCGAGCATCTCGTCGACCCGCTTGCGCCGGGTGGATGACGGCAACGGTAGTCCGAACCGCTGACCGTCGATGCCGAGCCCGACCAGGTCGCGCGCTCGCAACGGCATGTCAGGGTCGAGCGTTATCCGCTGGGGCACGTAGCCGATGAGCGGTCGGCGCTGCGCTCCACCGTCAACGCGAACCGAACCGCCGCTCGGGCTGATGAGCCCGAGGATGACCCGGAGCAGCGTTGTCTTGCCGGCACCGTTCGAGCCGATGAGCCCGGTGAACTCACCCGCTCTGATGTGGAAGGTGACGTCGTGAAGAATCTCGCGCCCGGACAGGGTGACGCTGATGCCGTCGACGGCGAGGATCTCGTCCGGGCCGGTGGCGGCGCGTCCTTCCATGTCTACAGGTGTTGCGTGGAGATACCGTCCGCGACGGCCTTCTGCAGCGCAGTGACCTCCGCGAGCATCCATGACTGGTAGCTGTAGCCTGGCGTCGGCATCGTCTCGTATACCCCGATGACCGGGATCTTCGCCGACTGCGCCGCGCTGATGAAGGTCTGCGTCAGCGTGTCGGTGACCTGCTGGTTGTAGACCAGCACCTTGACCTTGTGCTGCGTGAACAGGCCGGTCTCGAGCGACACGTCCTGGGGCGCGGGATCGACCCCGTTCATGACGTCCGCCTGGAACCTGAACGGTGTCAGGTTGTCGGCACCCGCCGCCTGGAGCATGTAGTCCGCGACCGGTTCCGTGGTGGCCACAGGCGTCCCCGCATACTGCGACTTGAAGGTCGCGAGCGCCCCGAGCCAGGGGTTGAGCGACGCGATGAACCGGGTTGCATTCGCAGTGAAATACGTGGCGTCGGCCGGCTTCAGGGCCGCGTAGTCGGCAGCCAGGGCATCAGCGACCTTGGGCATGGTCGTCGGGTCATACCAGAGATGCGGGTTGGGGGTGCTGTCGGGGAGCCCGAGCAGATGCTGCACGTTGATGACCTTGCGAGACGAGCTCGAGGAGGCCGACAGGATCTTGGTCATGTAGTTGTCGTAGCCGACGCCGTTCTGGATGACCAGCTGGGCGGCCGCCAAGTCCTGGGCAACGCTCGGGCTGACCTCGTAGGTGTGCGGATCGGTGTTCGGGTTGCTCTCAACGGACGTCACGGACACGTCTTTCCCGCCGATCTGCTCGGCCACATTGCCGTACTCGTTCTCTGCGGCCACCACCGCGATGGTGCCTGATGATGCCTGGCTGGGGGTCGCGCCGCATGCGCTGACCAGCGCGATCAAGCCGAGCCCGGCAGCCGCCATCTGGGCCATGTCTGAAGTGCGGCGAGGAGATGAAAATTTCATGAGACGGCAGTCTACATGAAACTCAGTCTCGTCTAGGCCTTGGTCTCGTCCCCCATAAGTGCCACCAGCTCGTCGTGAAGCAGGCCGTTGGTGGTGATCACGTTGCCCGAATCGATCCGAACCGCGCCGTCGAAGTCGCTGAAACGTCCACCCGCCTCGATGGCGATCACCTGAACCGCGGCGACATCCCAGGGGTTCACCCAGGCCTCGACGGCGACATCGATCACACCCTCGGCGACCATCATGTGCGACCAGAAGTCCCCGAACGCGCGAATCACGCGCGCTCGCTCGAGCACTGTGCGAAATCCCCGCTCCCCGCGACGGGTCGTGAAGTCGCGAACGTCGGTGCACGAAACGTAAGCGTCCTCGAGCGTCGGCGTCCGTGAAACGTGGATGCGCTCACCCGAATCGGTGAACGCGCCCTGGCCCGTTGCCGCCCACCAGCGCCGCCCCAGCGCGGGCGCCGAGACCACCCCGCACACCGCTCGATCGGCGCGCATGAGCGCGATCAAGGTCGCCCAGACCGGCACCCCGTTGGCATAGTTCACGGTGCCGTCGATCGGGTCGAGCATCCATCGCCACTCCGCCTCCCCGGCACCACCGAACTCCTCGCCGACGATCTCCTGGCCGGGCCGGAGGCGCTGCAGCGCGTCTCGAAGCGCCTGCTCGGTGGCACGGTCGGCGTCGGTCACCGGCGTGCTGTCGGACTTCGTGTCGACGCGCAGGTCCGGCGCACGAAAGCGCGCTTTCGTGATGGAGTCGGCAATGTCGGCAAGCTCGAGCGCGACGTCGAGATGGGATGACATCTGACGCGATAGTGTCGCGTTCGACAGCGGAGTCGTGCTCGAACTCCGCGCCCATACCATGCGTGGATGGCCGGCGCCGACGCATATCCCCCGATCCCCGCGAGCACTGTCGCATTGCTCCGAGATGTCGACGGTGGTGTCGAGGTGTGCATGCTCCGCCGGCCGCAACGGAGCAGCTTCGCGGCGGGGGCTTTCGTGTTCCCCGGCGGGGCCGTGGACGGCGCCGACGGGACCGGCGACGCCGCATACGCGGTGGCCGGAGTTCGCGAGGTGCTCGAGGAGGTCGGCATCCTCATCGGCGCTTCCGCGGGGAGAGATGCCAGCCGTCTGTCGGAGCGGATCGGGGCAGCCCGGTCGAAACTGCTCGCCGGGGGTGATCTCAGCGAGGCGCTCGCCGAGCAGGAGCTCGTGATCGCGCCAGAAGAGCTCGTGTACATCGGGCACTTCATCACACCACCGCGCGAGGGTCGGCGCTACGACACCCGATTCTTCGGGTTCGCAGCTCCTGCCGATCGCGAGGTACGAGTGCACGCCGCCGAGGCCGTCGAGGGTGGGTGGCATCGCCCCGAGTCGATGCTCGGCCTCGATTTCCCCGCGATCATGCCGCCCACGCGGATGATGTGCCACGAGTTCGCCCGGCTCGGGTCCGTCGAAGCGATCCTGAGAACTCTGGGAACGCGCCCGATCGAGGTGACAGAGATAACCCCGGAGCTCATCGCCGAGTGGATGGCGCTACGGCACGAGCAGGGCACGACGTCATGACCGAACCCCCGACCCGCGTGCTCGCACCCAACCCTTCGGTGTTCACCGGACGCGGGACCAACACCTACCTGGTCGGCACCCCGTCAGTCGTCTGCATCGACCCTGGCCCCGACGACGACCACCACCTGGCGGCGATCCTCGACGCAGCCGCCGCGCGCGGCGGCCGTATCGGCACCATCCTGCTCACGCACTCGCACCCGGATCACCGCCCGCTCGCGCGGCGCCTCGCCCGGCAGACCGGTGCGACCGTCCACAGCCTCGACCCGTCGGCGGGAGACGAGCAGGGGCAGGCGCTCTCCGACGGCGACGTCACGAGCAACGGCGACGTCAACCTGATCGCCATCCACACCCCCGGTCATACGCGCGACCACCTGTGCTTCTTCGAACCCGCGACGCGGACGCTCTACAGCGGCGATCACATCCTCAACGGCACCACCTCGGTGGTCCATCCCGGCGAAGGCGACATGTCCGACTACATGGAGTCGCTGGTGCGCGTTCAAGCGCTGCAGCCGGCGACAATCCTCCCCGGGCACGGCGAGCGCGTCGATGACGCCGGCGCCTTGATCGCCGAGTACATCGCTCACCGGTTGGAGCGCGAAGCGCAAATCCTTGACGCCGCGCGCGCACGGCCTTCGTTCACGCCGATGGACCTGGTTCCGACCCTCTACGCGGACTACCCGGTTGAGGTGTATCCGCTCGCCGCCTGGACGGTCCAGGCGCACCTCGACAAGCTCGTCCGAGATGAGCTCGTGGATCGAGTCGACGCGGGATCCGACACCGAGACTCCGCGATACCTCGCCCGAAGCGTCTGAGCGCTCACCGCCGGCGAATCTTTCCGAGCGCGGTGTGATCGAGGCGCTCGACCAGGACGAGTTCGCGCGGCAGCTTGTGCCGGGCGATGGTCGCTGCGGCGTGGTCGCGGAGCGCGCCGAGCGTGGGCGGATCCGCGCGATGTCGCGGGACGACGCGCGCGACCACCCGCTCACCCCACTCGCGATCCGGGATCCCCGAGACGACAACTGCGGCGACGTCCGGGTGGCTCGAGAGCGCAACCTCGACCTCAGCCGGCCAGATCTTCTCGCCGCCGCTGACGATCACATCCGCGATCCTTCCGAAAACGCGGACGGTCCCGTCCGCCTCGACCTCCCCGCCATCGCCGGTGCGCAACCAGCCACCGGGCTCGAACGCGGCAACCGACGCCTCGGGATCGAGCCGGTAGCCGCGCATCAGCGTCGGTCCGCGTATGAGCAGCTCCCCCCATCGTGCGGCGCGCACCTCCACGCCGGAGAGCGGTTGCCCCGCATACACGACACCGCCACAGGTCTCGGTCATCCCATAGGTCGACACGATGCGCGCGCCGGCTTCTGCGGCTCGTGCGTTGAGCGCGCCATCGACCCCGGATCCCCCGACGAGGATCGCCCGGAACCTGCCGAGATCCGCTCCGGCGTCGAGCAGCCGGGTGAGCTGTGTCGGCACCAGCGATGCGAAGCGCACGTCGCGGAGCCCGGCCACTGCAGAGCGGGTGAGGCGGCGCCTGAAGGTGACCGGGGCACCGATGAGCAGGTGGCGCTCCAGCACCAGCAGTCCCCCGATATGCGCCAGGGGCAGGCAGGAAAGCCACCGATCCTCGGCGCGAGCATCGATGGCGGAGGCCGAGGCGAGCACCGCGGCCTCGACCGCGGTAGCGGGAAGCTCGGCGAGCCGGGCATGCCCGGACGTGCCGGAGGTTGCGACCACGAGCGCGATGACAGGATCGATGGGCGAGCCATCCGCCCGACGGACCCCCTCCTCGTCGGCGACCAGCGTCGGTCGTGCCACGCCGATGAGCTCAGCGCGCTCCCGAGCCGAGAGGCGGACGTCGATCGGCAGCAGTGCCGCCCCCGCGTCGCGGGCATGCCGGAGCAGGGTCAGCCACGCGGGCCCCGGCCTGCGCGCGACAGCCACCAGATCCCCTGCACCCAGGGCGCGGCGGAGGGCTGAGGTGGTCATGCGGCGAGCGTACCCCCGCCGCCCGCCCGGACCCTGGCGGGCTACCATCGAGAGCCATCGATTCGAGTTCAGCGTGAGGTGCGTGCCATCGTGGATTGGGTCGCGACCGGCGAGTGGGAGGACATTCGCTACGAGACCGCCGGCGGCATCGCCAAGCTGACCATCAACCGGCCCGAGGTGCGCAACGCGTTCCGGCCGACGACGCTCTTCGAGCTCGGGCGAGCCTTCGAGCTCGCGCGCGACGACCCGGCGATCGGGGTCATCGTGCTCACCGGCGATGGAACCAAGGCGTTCTGCTCGGGCGGTGACCAGCGCGTCCGCGGCGATGACGGCTACCGGGATCCGGCCGGGATCGGACGCCTCAATGTGCTCGACCTCCAGGTGCAGATCCGGCGTCTGCCCAAGCCGGTCGTCGCCATGGTGGCGGGCTACGCGATCGGCGGAGGACATGTCCTTCACCTGGTCTGCGACCTGACCATCGCGGCCGACAACGCTCGTTTCGGTCAGACCGGCCCGAAGGTGGGCTCGTTCGATGCCGGATACGGCGCCGGGCTGCTGGCGAGAACCATCGGGCTCAAGCGAGCCAAGGAGATCTGGTTTCTCTGCGAGCAGTACGACGCGGCCACGGCCGAGCGCTGGGGCCTCGTCAACCGAGTCGTCCCGCTCGACAAGCTCGAGGAGGAGACCGTCGCGGTGTGCAACCGGATGCTGGAGATGAGCCCGCTCGCCCTGCGCCTGCTCAAGGCGGGATTCAACGCCGACAGCGATGGTCTTGCCGGCGTGCAACAGCTCGCCGGCGACGCCACGCTGCTCTTCTACATGAGCGAGGAGGCGCAGGAAGGTCGCGACGCCTACGTCGAGAAGCGCACACCCGACTTCGCGAAGTTTCCGCACCGACCGTGATCGCCGAGGCGGCGCCCAGGCCGGGTCCGCTCGCCGTCTGGTGGATCGGTGCGCGGCCGCGGACCCTGGTCGCGGCGATCGTGCCCGTCCTCGTCGGCGCGGCGTGGGCGGGCCGCAATGCGATCTCGATTCCGCGCACCCTGCTCGCGCTCGTCGTCGCCATGGCATTGCAGATCGGGGTGAACTACGCCAACGATTACTTCGACGGCGTCAGCGGGGTCGACACCGCGGCGCGCACGGGACCCAGGCGCCTTGTGGCATCCGGGCTCGCGCCGCCTCGCGCGGTGGCGACGGCAGCCATCGCGATGGTGGGCATCGCGGCGGTGGCCGGCATCGTCCTTGCCCTGCTCACCTCCCCATGGCTCATCGCCGCCGGCGCCCTGGCAGTCGTCGCGCTGGCCCTGTACTCGGGTGGGCCGAAGCCGTACGCGGCGAGCGGGCTTGGCGAGGTCTCGGTGTTCGTCTTCTTCGGGCTCGTCGCAACGGGTGGCGCCGCATTCGTCCAGCAGGACCGGGTCGATGCGAACGTGCTCTGGCTCGCTGTCCCGGTCGGGTTGCTGGCCTGCGCGCTGCTCATGGTGAACAACCTCCGTGACATCCCGACGGACAGCGCGGTCGGCAAGCGAACATTGGCGGTGCGCATCGGCGCCCAGCGAAGCCGTGTGCTCCTGGTCGCGACTGTGGTGATCGCACTGCTCCTCCCTTCGGTCGGCGCGGTGGTGCGATCGCTTCCCTGGCTCGTCCTGCTCTCCCTGGTCGCGGTTCCACTCGCGATCGCGCCGCTGCGCGTAGTGCGCACCGCCGAGGGAAGGGCGCTTGTTCCAGCACTGATCGGCATCACGCGCCTCCAACTGGTGTTCGGCGTCGTGCTCGCGGGGGCGCTGCTGGCGTCGTGAGACGTCTGCCATTCACGATCGCGCTGCGCCACCCAGTGATGGGTGTCACGGTGCGCACCGGTTACTTGCTCGAAGGGCCGGCCGGATGGGGTGAGTGCTCGCCCCTCAAGAGCTGGAGCGAGTCTGAGCGCGAAGCCGCGGAGCGGTCGGCGCTCGAAGCGGCGACACTGCCGTTTCCAGCTGCGTTACGTGATCGTGTGGCGGTCAATGCCATGGTGCCAAGGATCGCGCCCGACGTTGCCGCTGCACTCGCGCTCGACTCGGGTTGCGGGACCATCAAGGTGAAGGTGGGCGACAACCAGTCGATCGACCGCGTCGCCGCCGTGCGGTCGGCGTGCGGTCCCGGAGTCAAGATCCGCCTCGATGCCAACGGCGCGTGGGATGTCGAGACCGCACTGCGCAACCTGACCCAGCTCGCCACCTACGACATCGAACTGGTTGAGGACCCGGTCGGGTCGCTGGAGGAACTTGCGGCGCTGCGCCGGCGAACCCGCATGCCGGTCGCCGCGGAATCGTGCATCAGGATAACCGCCGACGCGCGGCGCCTTCGTCAGCTCGAGGCTGCGGATGCGATCGTCATCAAGCCGCAGCGCATCGGCGGATTGCGCGAGGCGCTGCGTGCGGCCGAGGAAAGCGGCCTCCCCGCAATCGCATCGAGTGCCCTGGAAACGTCGGTCGGGCTCGCCGTTGTGGTTGCGCTCGCTGCCGCGCTGCCGGACGCGCCCTTCGCGCACGGCGCCGGCACAGCTCTGCTGCTTGAGTCCGACGTTGTCGCTGATCCAGTCGTTCCCGTTGACGGTTGGCTCACGCCTCGCCGGCCGGCGGTGGACCTGCACCTCGTCTCCGCATGAGCGATCCGAACGAGGGCGACGTCGCGCTCGCGTATGCGACCACGCTGCTCAATGAGCTCGTGGACGGAGGCGTGACCCACATGTGCATGACACCGGGATCACGTTCCACGCCGATCGCGCTCGCCGCCGCTCGTGACCCAAGGATCACGCTGCACGTGCACGTCGACGAGCGCTCGTCGGCGTTCTTTGGGCTTGGGATCGCAACAGCGTCCGGCAAACCGGTCGCGATGTTCTGCACGTCGGGTACCGCGGCGGCGAATCACCTGCCCGCCGTGGTTGAGGCGTCGATGTCACGGGTGCCAATCATCGTGATGACCGCGGACAGGCCCCCCGAGATGCACGACGTCGGCGCTAACCAGACGATCAACCAGCAGCACCTCTTCGGCGGATTCGTCAAATGGTTTCACGACACTGGCGTCCCCGTGTGGGCACCGCACGAGCGTTTCCGCTGGTTGACCGCAGGGCTCAGCGCGATACACCATGCGGTTGGTATCCCGCCGCCAGGCCCGGTCCATCTGAACCTGCCGTTTCGGGAACCATTGCTGCCAACCGGCAACAGTGTCGATGCGTTCGGTGGCGAGCGCACGTCGAACACGTACACCGACACGCATCGGCCGCACGATCAGTTGCCGTCGTTTCTGCGTGAGGTGAGCACCGGCCATCGTGTCGTCGTGGTTGCGGGACGTCTGCGGGTTCCGCCCCAAGGCTTGGTCGAGCTGTGCGCTGCACGAGGGTGGCCTCTGCTCGCGGAACCGCTCTCCGGCCTGCGGGGTGCCCCGGACTCATCGGGAGGCGGTGCGCTCTCCGCCGGAACACTGCTCGCCGCCAGCGCGGAGTTCCGCGCGCGCCAGCACCCCGATCTCGTCATCCAAGTGGGCGCAGCGCCCACCTCACGTGGTATCCAGGAACTGGTCCGCAGCGCCGACCGGTTGCTCATCATTGACCCCGACCACCTGGTTGCGGACCCCGACCGCCGTTCGACGCTGACCGTGAACGAGGACCCAGCCGAGGTGGCGGCGGCTCTGCAGTCGACGACATCATCCATGCCCGCAACCAGGCCACAGTGGTTCAACGAATGGTACGAGGCCGACCGTAAGGTGCGCATGGCGGTCGACTCGCTGCTCGACTCGTGGGACGAGCCGTTCGAAGGGCGTATTGCACGCGACCTCGCCGCGGCCCTCCCTGATGGCGGTGTGCTCTTCGCCGGATCGAGCATGCCGGTTCGTGACCTCGACATGTACATGCGCCCGCGCGACGGCGTGCGAGTTCTGGCCAATCGTGGCACCAGCGGCATCGACGGCCTGGTATCGACGGCGTTCGGCGTCGCCGAAGTAAGCGGTCCGACCTACGCGCTACTCGGCGACCTCTCGGTGATTCACGACGCTTCGGGGCTGCTCTGGGGCGCTCGTCATGGCCACGCCGCCGTGCTCGTGGTCATCGACAATGACGGCGGCGGCATCTTCTCGATGCTTCCCCAGGCATGTCTGCCGAAGGACGAGTTCGAGCAGCTCTTCGGAACACCGCATGGGCTCGACCTCGAGGCGATCGCGCGGGCCGCGGGCATCGGTGTCCGCACCGTCGACAGGGCCGGGGTCGTGGTACCGGCGATCCACGAAGCCGAGGCGTCCGGCGGTGTGCAGATGGTCAGGGTTCGTGTCGATCGCAGCCGGGCCGTCGAGCTGCGCGCCGCGGTCTCACAGGCGGTCACGGCCGCCCTCGCCGGATAGCCGGGGGCTCAGACCTGGGCCGGGTCCACCCCGAGCGCGCGCAGCCCCACACTGAACTTTGCCTCGGTCTCGAGATCCTCCAACGCCGGCTCCGACCCCGCCACGATGCCGGCGCCCGCATGCAACCGCGCGGTCGACCCCGACACCTCGGCACATCGGAGGGTCAGCGCCCACTCCCCATCGCCGAGCGTGTCGACCCATCCAACGAGACCGGCGAAGAAATGGCGGTCGACGGTTTCGAGGCGCGTGATCAGCGCAGCAGCCGCCGCCTGAGGGGTTCCACAGACTGCCGGCGTGGGGTGCAGAGCGGCGGCGATGGTCAGCGCGTCGGGGGCATCCGGTTTGAGCGTCCCTTTGATCGCGGTGTGGAGATGCCAGAGCGTCG
>JBAPOS010000084.1:0-10722 GCA_049279755.1 Candidatus Dormiibacterota bacterium
GAATCGAACTCTCCCAAGCTCTCTCAAAACGATCGGAAGAAGCGCCGTCTAAACTCGAGGGAGCGGCCAGGAAGCGCCACATGACGCCGCGACTGGACAAAGATATTGGCCCAGTATTGGCCCAGCACCTCCAAGCGCCTATGAATCAAGCTGAGCGCGGGCGGGCACCCGACAGCGCTGTGAGAAGAAATCAGCATTGCTAAGCGCTGGCGCCCGTCGTGGGCTTGAGCCCAGAGTGGGAGCGATGGTGACCGCGAGTAGTCGTAGGCTGGCCAGCGATGGAGTACAGAACCAACGCACTCTTCCTGTCATCGAGCCATGGTGGGTGCCATGGGCTGGGCTCGTGCGCGCCAGAGCGCAATTAGCGCGACGACCACGACGGCTACGAGGATGGGGATCACAACGTTGGCTTCGCCTTGGTCGATGAGCTTGATGGCCGGACGACCCACCGCGTTTCCGAGACCTACGAAAGCTGCAATGCAGGCCGCATTCGCCGCAAGCAACCCTATGAGAAATGTGCGCCGCGGCACGCCACTGACCGCAGCCACCTGGGTGGTGTAGATCCTCAGACCGGGAATCAGCCGGGACACGAACACGGCTCGCCAGCTGCCATTGTGCAGGAGCGCCGCTGCGCGTTCCAGAACCACGCCAGCGTGAAACCTACGAGCAATCCTGAAGAGCCGATCCCATCCCAATCGCGCGAACACTTCCCAGCCGGCGAGCGCACCCGCGATCATCGTGAGGAGAGCGGCGGGAATGAACAACAGCGGACTGATCTGTCCTGATGCAATAGCGACTCCGCCTACAGCGAGCAGCAGGTCGCCGGAGATGAAGAACAGTGGAACCCCAGCCTCCTCTACGAAGAGGAGGCTGAGGATGACCACAAGTAAGACGTTGCCGCCGAGCCCGAACAGTGGTAATTCGTTCATGGAGACGTGAGAGGTGGCAAGGACGGATCCGAGATGCCCGACGGACGTGGCGAGATCACGCTCTCGCCGTGTCGACGCGGAATCGCGAGGCGGCGCCGGCGATGAGGATCGCCAGCCATGGCCTCCTCTACGTTGGCTTCTTCCACACGATCGCGAGCGTGCCGATCCCACGAGATGTCGAGCGCGAGGAGGATCAGGTTTGCGCCGACGGTCGCTCCGACGATTGCAGTGATGAGGGAGAGAAGTCCGCTGGTCGCATTGAACCCCAGCCAGGCACCCGCGAGGCCACCTCCTACTGCTGCCGCAACGCCGATGGTGTTGGCGTTGGATCGCCGGTCGCGGTTGACCCAGGCGAGGTAGATTCCCAGGCCGATCGGCACACCGATTGAGACGACGGCGAGGAACTGGTCGTCAATCGCAATCGTCGAGGACGTCGTGAGGACGATGAGCACACCGAGGAACCAGCCACCGAGGCCGAGGATGAGTGGGTACACCGAGCGGAGCACCGCACTCGTGATGCGGCCGAACCGACCGCGTCTGCGAATGCGCCACCACATCAGGAGCAGCGACACCACCGTGAGGACGGCGAGGCCAATCATCGTGCCGACAATGTCCTTGGCAATCCCCGTCTGTGTGCTGGCCGGTATGAAGGAGAGGTGCGGGCTCGTGTACAGCGATTGGTCGACCTGTCCGGTCCCGAGGTAGGTGCTGATTAGCGCGGTACCGCCGGCAGGGTCATAGCTCCAGAACGAGTCTGCGTGCCCGAGCTGGGGCAACACCACCTGGTGCCCGTTCGGGAGGTAGGGCATCAGCTGAGTCGTCGCATTCTGCGCTGGGGTCGCCATATCGAGCGCCCCGCTGATCACCAGGGTCTGGACATTCGACGTCTGGAGGTGCATGTATTGGTCCGAGTCCGTGGCAGCCGGCCAAGCATTCGCCAGCTCGCCACCGGCGAAGAGGAACGCCGTGCCGGGGCTGCCGATGATCGACGGGTCGGGGTGGGCGAAGTACTGCTTGACAGCAGGGAAGTCGATCGACCCGACGGACGCGAATTCACCCCAGACAAACGCCTGTGGGAACGCGATACTTGCCAGCAACGATTCGAACCAAAGCCCGCTCGGGTCGCCGGCGGCAGCGGATAACCATGCGTCGATCGTCATCGGCGCGGAGTCTGGCGCGTCGGCGTCCGTCGACTCCTGCATACCAAATGCGGTCGCGGCCAGGACATCGCCCTTCTTGATCGGGAGGAACAAGAAGCGGTCGGGCATGTTGGCCGCCGTGTGCTCGATGGTGGCGATGAGATCGTTGGTGCGCTTGCTGCAGCCGGCGTCCGCGGCGCAGAGCTGAGCGTAGGACTGGAACTCCTGATCGATGGTCTGCGTATCGAACAGGAAGTCGCCGGGCGGGTTCGCCCCGATCATCACCGAGCGATAAATGCTCGTCGGGTAGCGCCAGGCGTAGATCATTGCAAGGCGGGTACCCGCGCTCTCGCTGACGAGGTCTATCTGCTTGTAGCCGAGCGCAATCCGGGCCGCCTCAAGGTCATCGACTTGCTCAGGTAGGGTGTAGCCAGCGAGGTCGACGCCGTCTGCCGTCAGGCGGGTCGCGCACGCGCGGAATCCGTTGGCGTAGGCCTGGAACGACGCCTGTCCGAGCATGTCCGCCGAGCCGTCTAGTGCGGAGGTAACCTCGGGGCAGTCGAGCACCGACGATCCGTCGACGCCCCGGTAACCGACTAGCACGACGTCATGGTTGGCTGTGAAGCGGCTGGCGTCCGGGAACACCATGTTCGTAACGCCGGGACCGCCATTCAGACGGAAGATCGGCACGGACGGGTAGGCGGATGTGGCTCGAATGACAATGACAGGCAACGCGATCAGTCGCGAGTGCGGGTTCGTCCGATTCTCGGGCACGACCAGCGTGCCGCAGTCGGCGCGGGAGTCCCCCTTCTCGGTCGGATAGGTGCAAGCCGTGAGCTTCAATTGACCGGCATGCGCTCCGGCGGGGACAGACACCGCGCTGGTGCCGCCCGTCAATTGGACGTACACGAGACCGAGCACCCCCAGTGCGATGACGATGAGAGCGATGATGCGGGCAGCAGTGAAGCCCCTCCTCCGTTCGCTTGTTCGACCGCTGATGGCAGGCTCCTTTCGTGACAGTCGTTGGGCCCGTGGGTCATCAGTTGTGCGGTTTCTGCCAAACATGTCTGCTCTCCTAATTAACTCGTCTATCTACCTCCGCCATCCTGAGTAGCTCCACATCCGATGACATCAGGGGAAGTACTGGCAGAGCACGTAGAGGCGGCAGTCGCGGCCCCACCACCGGTGAAGCGACCGGAGGTCATCCACTCGGTGTCATGGGGGGTGACGGGCCACACACTGCGGCGATGTGCAGATCTTGCCGGTCTCGAGGATCCCAATCTGGTCGCTCAGGCAGTGATGACCAACCTGCGTTTGGTGGACCAGTCCGGGGAATGGCCGACACCACTCGGGCGATCGCAGCCCCTGCGGATGCGTGAACTATCCTTGGCCATTCCCGTGGATGTGCATACCACCTCCGGGATGGTGCCTGGCCACCTAGCTGTCAAGATGCTCGGCGCATTCCCTCGACAGCACTCACCCTACGACCCCGTCAGCCCGACCAGGTCGATGCTGACCCGCCAGAGCCGCGCGGTGACGTCTAGGTCGCCGGCAGCCTTGTTGGCGGTCTTGGGCTTCCGGTTGGCAAAGAACTGGCCGCTGAACGCCTCCACATCCGGCGCCGACGCCAAGTAGATCGGCGTATCGGCCCCTCGCGCCGGTGTCTTGAGAAAAGGGCGCACCAATGGGCCGATGATCACGAAAAACCCGGCCTGGTCTTCAGAGCCGAATTTGGTGCGCACCACACCAGGATGCGCTGAGTTGGCGGTGACACCCGTGCCTTGAACGCGGCGGGCAAGCTCATTGGTGAACATGATGTTGGCGAGTTTCGACTGGCTGTATGCGCGTTGTCCCGAGTAGTGGCGAACGCCCTGAAGGTCGTCGAAGTTGATCCGCCCGGTGGATTGAGCCCCAGAGGAGACTGTCACCACGCGCGAGGGCGCGCTCGCCGTGAGCCGCTCCAGCAGTAAGTTCGTAAGGAGGAACGGCGCGAGATAGTTGAGAGCGAAGGTGTGCTCCAGCCCATCGGCTGTCGTATGTCGGTGCGCCCAGAATCCGCCCACGTTGTTCACCAGCGCATCCAGCCTCGGATAAGCATCGAGCACTGCGCCGGCGAGGCGGCGCACCTCGGCCTGGGAGCTCATGTCGGCTGCGAACACGTCGACGGCCGGATTTCCGGAAGCGGTACGAATGTCGGCGGCTGCCTGTTCGGCACGGATCAGGTCGCGACCCGTGATGCCGACCCGGGCGCCCATCGTGGCGAGCCCGATCGCCGTGGCTTTGCCGATTCCGCCGGTAGCGCCGGTGACCAGCACGACCTTGCCGCATATCGGACGTGCATCAGACATTGATCACGACCTTTCCTCGTGCGTGCCCCGTTCCGACGTAATCCATCGCAGCGGCGGTCTCGCTAAGGGGGTAGGTTCGATCGATGACGGGCATGACCTTACTGGCCTCGATCAGCTCCTTGAGGGCGAGGAGATCGTCGTGCTTTTGGGCCACGACAAATCGGCCCAGCCGCTGGCTCACGAATCGGAATGACACCATCGCCTTGATCAGGCGACCAGCGCTCGAGAACCAACGGTTCTGGAACTGGCCGCCGTTTGGCACAAGCATTCCCCTCGCGGTGAGCGCGCGCCGGAGGTCGGACAACGATCGGTTCGAGATGTTGTCGAGGATGAAGTCATAACGTTCGCCATTCTGTGTGAAGTCGTCGCGTGTGTAATCGATAACGTGGTCCGCGCCGATCGATCGGACCATCTCCACGTTTGACGGGCTGCACACGCCGGTGACCTCCGCTCCCAGTGCCTTCGCGATCTGCACCGCGAAGGTGCCAATACCACCCGAAGCACCGTTGACCAACACCTTCTGCCCAGCCTGGACGTCGCCGTGATCGCGAAGCGCTTGGAGGGCGACCGATCCGGCCATCGGGACGGTGGCAGCTTGTTCGAAGGTGAGATTGGCCGGCTTGAGCGCCAGCCCATCTTCAGAAGCGGACGCGTACTCCGCAAACGCGCCGCGGCACCAGCCGAAGACCTCGTCGCCCGGCCGGAATCGCGTCACGGAGAAGCCGACGGCTTCCACCTGGCCCGCGACATCTGTGCCTCGGATCCCGTTCTTTGGGGTGCGCAACCCATACATGGGCGCAGGGCGGGCGATGTACGGAAGGCCGCCCATGATCGCCCAGTCCGCAGGGTTGACCGCGGCGGCCCGAACGCGAACCAGCACGTCGTGCTCACCGATCGCGGGCTTTGCGGTGTCCCTGAGTTGCAGGACCTTGGGTGACCCGTACTTGTCTTGAACGATCGCATTCATCGTCGTCACACCGACAGTCTCCTGGGTCCGCTCGGTCGATGTGTCGAAGGTTGCTGTCTGCATGGTCTCTCCTGGTTGGCTGCTCAATGCCTGGCATCGTCTCCAGCGGCGGCGTCGACAGCCATCGGGGCCACCACTGAGCCACCACGTAGGGGGCACCGCATGGTCAAGTGCGTTAGCCGATTGCCCCACTACGTGGTCGCTGGGTGCTGTCACCGACGACTTCCATCGGCACAGAACGCAATGTGGGGTCATGAGAACCAAACCCCCAGCTCAGACGCCGGCTCGCCTCAGACGAGGGTGCTACGTGGCTGAGGCGAGGTTGAGAGTCGCAGAGAGCGAGCTCTCGTGGATCGGCAACAGCCTGAATGCAGCGTGCCTGCGCCTCCGAGGCAGCAATCTTCGGCCGACGGTGCTGAGCGCGGCGTACATCCCCGACGATGACCGGCTCTCATGCATCGTCGAGGCTGGGTGTGTCGAGGATATTCATCGCTTGTTTGGCGTTGCACTGCTACCGTCGGTCCGAGTCGTCGAGGCGACCGTGGTCACACTGCGAACGCCGCGACGAGAGAGCGCCCCTAGTCCGGACCCAACTCGCGCTCAACCCAGCGCGCAACCTCTGCCCGGGAGTTGATGCCGAGCTTGTTCAGGATGTTCGACACGTGCGTCTCCACGGTCCGCTCGGAAAGAAAGCACCGCGAGGCGATCTCCTTATTGCTCATGCCGTCTGCGACAAGGCGGGCGACCTGAAGTTCGCGCTTGCTCAGCGGCGTCACCTTCTTCGCATCAACATGAGCGTCGAGCCGGGCTGGTTTCTTCTCGTCGAGTGCGAAGGCGATTGCTTCATCCGTCGACATCCGCTTGCCCGCCTGGGTCTCCGACTCCAACGTCGGGATTCCAAGCGAGGCCGCAATTGTCTCCCGCGCGTGCGCCAGCACAGGCTCCATATGCGGCATCAGGCGAATGCCGGTCTCGGTCTGCAGGTTCTCCGCGGCACCAAGCAGCCGTGCAGACCTCTGTAGCCTGCCCACCATCGCCGCATGACTCGCCAGCCCGTCGAGAACATAGAGGATCATGTCTCGGTTTTCGAGGCGCCGTTCGATTCCCAGTGCTTCCTGTAATAGAGGGCCAGCCTGCTCCGCTTGATCCTTCTGAAGGAGGGAGAACCCGTATGAGGAGAGCAGGTAGCTGAGCGTCTGAAGGTCGCCTCGATCCCGAGCCCGAGGCGCCCATTCGACATACACACGGCCAACGGTTTCGACGTCCGCCTCGGCGAGGGCAATGAACCCCTCCGTGAGGGCCAGCATCGCGTCGACCCCCGGGTCGTCGAGGCCTTGAGCCAGGGTCCTCGCCTCACTCAGCTGCGACCGAGCGCCCTCAAGGTCACCGCTCATGACGCGGATACCCGCGGAGACCGAGAGGATCCTGGCGAGCAGCGGCGAGTCATGGGCGGCGCGCGCTATTGCGTCCGCCTCCTCCAGAACTGGCGATGCCGTCGTCGCATCCCCGAGCACCATCGACACATAACCGCGCGCGAAGAGGGCACGCGCCAGAATCGGATCGTCGGCGCCCCCGCCGTCTCGACGTTCGAGGTACAGGTCCAACCAGTAAGCGCCCTCACTGGTCGCCCGCGCTGTCCAGTACCAGAGAAGGGAGCCGACCATGGAAACGCCGAGCGCGTGATCAGGGACGTGGAGACAGTGAGCGAGCGCAGCGCGCACATTGTCTGCCTCCCCGTCCATGCGCTTGAGCCACTCCACGAGCTGAGGCGACTGCGCGGCCTTCTCCGCCAACTGGCACATCTCGGCGTAGAAAGCGACGAAGGCCTTGACCGCCCCGGGCTCCTCCTCCGCCTCGCGCAGTTTGATGAGCGCGTACTCCCGCATCGTCTCGTGGAGTTTGTAGCGTGCGTTTGCAGCTGGACCCAATCGAGTCACGAACGATTTCTCAATCAGGCTCGATAGAAGCTCGAGCACGGACCTTCGATCGATGCCCGTCTGGGTTGCCACGGCTTCAACAGCATCGAGGCTCATGTCGGACGGGAACACCGCGAGCCGTCGCAACAGTGCCGCTTCCGGGTCACTCAACAGATCGTGGCTCCAGTCGATGGTGGCCAGGAGCGTCTGCTGTCTTGGTAGCGCCGCACGGCTGCCACCGGTCAGGACCGCGAAACGATCGCTCAAGCGCTCGAGCAGCTGATCGAGGCCGATTGTCCTCAATCTCACGGCCGCCAGCTCGAGTGCTAATGGCATGCCGTCGAGGCGACGACAGAGGTCGAGCAGCAGTCGACGGGTGTCGTCCGTGTCCTCGAGTTGAACGCCTGCGTCGGCGGCCCGAGCCACCAATAGAGCTACCGCCTCGGAGGGTGCAGCGCCCTGCCCGGGTTCGTCGCTCGATTCTCCCCGCAGCGTGAGAGGAGGTACCTGAACGACGCGCTCTCCGGAGATCCCCAACGGTTGACGGCTGGTGGCAAGGAGGCGAACGCCGGCGGCCTCCTTCAGCAGGACATCCGCGAGAACGGCGACGGCGTCGAGCAGATGTTCGCAGTTGTCGAGGATGAGAAGCGCTTCGCGTGAGGCGAGGTGGGAGACCAGGAGCGAGGTCGGCCACTGTCCGGACTGGTCCGCCACACCCAGACCGCTGATGATGGCCTTGGCAACCAGATGTGGATCTTCAAGACCGGCAAGGTCGATGAACCAGACGCCGTCACGCAGGGTTCGCTGGAGGTCAGCGCCTGCACGCAGGGCGAGGCGGGTCTTCCCCACGCCGCCAGGTCCCACTAGCGTCAGCAAGCGAGTGCTCGCGAATGCCGCCTTGACCTCGGCCAGCAAGCGCCGCCGGCCCACGAAGCTCGTTGACTCTGCGGGCAGCTTGCCCGCGACCGCTCGCTTGGATACGGGCACATCGCCAGTGTAGGCGGGCCTGCGACCCGGGGCCGTTCGGCCCAAAGAGCAAGAGTGAGCCCGGCCGGGATTGCACCCGACCGGGCTGGATGAGAAAACCTAGGCCGCTAGTGTCGGATCCACCCGACACGGAGCTCCTCCCGAGTAGGCCTCGGTCTGGAAACCCTTGGTGAAGAGCCAGAAGGGAAGCACCAGTTCAAAGAACATGCCAGGGATCGTGAGCAGGAGGCCGATGTGGATCCCGAAGACCTCGGCGATGGCTCCAACCATAAGAATCGGATAGCCGATCAAGCCCGCAATCGACAGGAACCGGGGGATCAAGCGGGTCCGGAAAAGCAGCGCACACAGGGCCACGCAACCCATGGCAAGTGTCATTTCGCCAAACTGGTAGAACATGGCGTTCGTGTGAACAAGGGCTGATCCGCGGGCTACAGCCGTCGCCGCGTCAAGTCCGTGCTGGCCGCTCAAAGACACGATCATCAACAAAGCGACCGCCCCGACGTCCAGCAACGTTACCTCGACAACCATTGTTGCCAGATAGGCAATCGCAGTTCTCCTGCTGTGCTTTCCTAGGATCGGAAAGAAGAGGATTCCCTTGCCGAGGTCGACCACCGTGTTCAGCAACATCAGAGCGGCTCCGATGATGAGGACAGTCGGGTGTGCGGCGATCGAAGCGAGAAAGTGCGGCGCGCCGGCCGCGGATGTGGCGAGCGCGGAGCCAATTCCGTAGACGAGGAATCCCGACAGGAAGAGGGCTCCGATCAGCCTCGAATATGTCATCCGAGAACCCGTTACGCTGAGGCGGCGACGCCTGTCCACGACGGGTTCGACGACGTCTGGCCTGCTGGACGAGATGGCTTGCTGCATCGGATCTCCTTGGTGGATTGGCGGTTGGTGTGCGGTGTACTCGTAGGCTAGGAAGGGCGAGGCACGGGCAAATCCGTACGAGTACGTAGCCGGCACGTAAGGGTGCGGCCTTGAGCCATCCTTGCCCGACCGTCGAGATTTCTTTCACGGGGAAGTGGCTCCTCGCCGCCGACCCCACGGGTTAGGACGATGAGCGCAGCGCCTCAGGCTCAGACGCGCCGCACCGTCAAGCATCTCTTGGACCCGCGGTTCAGGGAAGCGAGGCTTCGAACTCGCGACCGCCGCGAAATTGCTCGCACTTCAACAGCTACTCCACCGTGGGCGATTGGCTCGCCCAGTGGCTGTTCGTTGCGGCGAGATGCATGGCGTCCGCAGACATGGCGTGCATACAACTTGTACGTGCAGCACCACATTGTCCCAGCCATCGGTGACGTTCCCATCCACGCGCTCACTGCTGAGCACATAGATCAGCTGCACACCACCATGCTTCGCACGGTCAGCGCAACCACGACGCGTCACGCACACGATGTCCTGGCGTCGGCGCTCCGCGCTGCTACGCGGCGTGGCCTCCGGGTTTCTTCCGCGATCCGCGACGTGCCGCCACCGCGCCGCTCTTCACCCCTGATCGAACCCCTCACCCGCGACGAGGTCACTCGGCTCATCAACACGGCGTATGGGGACGCCTTGGAAGCGGCGTATGTGCTGGCGGCCACCTTGGGCATGCGCCAGGGCGAACTGAGGGGACTACGGTGGAGCGCCCGCACGTCGTGGCGGCGATGCTCGGGCATGCTTCCGTCGCCACCACGCTTGGGGTGTATGCGGTCGTCACCCATGTCAGTCTTGACGCGCTCACGGAGGCGATCAATTCCCGCCATCACGCCCGTGTCGATCTCCGGGTCATGAGCGGCGAGACGACGCCACATGATGAGGGTCCGAATGAGGGTACGGAGCTGAAATCTCGTTTCCCGTCAACGGAATCGGAGTGCCGAGAAAGGGAATCGAACTTACTCTTGGCGCCGAAATTGTATTCAGAACCGGCGGCTTCGAGCGGTTTTGACCCCTTATCTGACCCCTTCAAGGATGCGCTGGGGCATCCTGGAGCGCAGTTGGGTAGTGGGTCGGTTTCGTCACTCGCCTGAACTCTCCGCGAAGCGCGACCGCCCTTGCAAATCCCGGCACCACCGCGTATACCGGTAAGGGAGGTACGCGTGATGAAACCTCAACGGAGCCCCTGGTTGACTCGGCTGTCAGGGTCGCAGCCGTTCTTCTCGATCGCGGACGAGCGCCAGAGGCGGTCGTCCTGGTCGCTGGGAGGTCTTTCCGCAGGCGCCATTCCGGGCGCGGTCCGGTCGAGCCACGGGTACAAGCCGCAGCTCCCATCCGATGCCCGCGAGGAGCCGCGAGCTGCCCGCCCGGGAGACTTCTTCCGAAATTAGGCCTGTCCCAAACGCCTCAGCGCCGAGCCCGAGCTGGGAAGTCGGTTCCCGTGTGAGCGCTGAGCCCCAACCGACGGCCGGGCTCGACCGGTCATCCAAGGGAGGCTCTTGACGCATTTGCGTGGATGTAACC
>JBAPOS010000085.1:0-50172 GCA_049279755.1 Candidatus Dormiibacterota bacterium
CAGCGCGTGCGTCGAGAACTCATCGATGGACTCGTCAACCAACCCATCGACGGCGTCATCGAGACGCTCGCGCGCATCCGGGATCGCGAAGGCTTCCATTCACGAATTATACCAAACATCTGTTCGCCCACGCCGCGGACTATGTGGTGGTCTCTGGCAGGTTATCGCCACTTCCGGCAAAAACACGCGGCCACGGGACGCAGCTGGAGCATCAGGGTGTAGCGTTCGATAACCTTTTGGTCAGGGTTGGGTTAATGCAGTGAGATGCAGCCCAGAAACCCGCACCACCGTCATGGGTTGATCGCCACCGTGCCCTTGGCGCTCCTTCTCGCCGCATGTACCACGACCGCTGCCACCACCGCTCATTCTTCGTCCTCCACGCCAACCCAATCTCCCAGCAGTAACCCGGCCACACCCACCCCAACGTTGGTCCCGACCCCCAGCCCGACCGCGGTCCCCACGCCGGCCCCCGAGCCACCCCTAGCCGTGCTCTCCCAAGGCGAGGAACTCAAGGTGGTAAACACCCAAGGGGTTGAACAGTTCGAGCTGTCCAACGCCGCCATGATGAAGATCTTTGGGGTAAGTGCCAGCCAGGAGGCAACCCAGGGTTTCGGTATCAACTCCGCTATCGCCGGCTCCAACATCTATCTGTTTCATGAGACCCCCCAAGGTGCACACCAGGTAGCGGAAATCTCCCGAGCCGGAAAGGTGATTGCCATGGGCACCGCACCTTCCAATTCGGTAGTGTTTTCACCGAACGGGACCCAGTGGGCTTGGAGCGTCGATCAGTCCCCGCCGAATGAGTTGAATAACCTTGGACCCGGGCCGCCGTATTACCAGCATCACGGCGTGATCGACGTGGGCGGCCTCGGCCAGCCGACCCAAACCGTCTACAAGTGGGTAGCTCCTGCTGGTTTTACCGAGGGCCTGGACGGTTGGACCAATTCTGGGATCATCGTGCAACGCTGGGAATACGGGGGCTGCGGCATCCTGTACGACCCGGCGGCCGCCTGGTTTGCGCTCAATCCCAGCACGGGAAAGCTCACCGAGCTGTTCACTGGCAATGACCAGTTCATGGGAGCGAGCAGTGGAGTAACCGTCGCCGCGTTGATCAACGATGCGCACGCCGTGCTCATCAACGGGGTGAAATATGCCGAGAGCAAATCCACCATCACCGGCGCCAACATCAGTCCCGATGGAGCCCACGTTGCCGTCTCTCGCATCAGTGCTTACCAGGGGTGCGCTGGCTACGTCCCCAAAAACACCGTCGAGATGGTGACCGTGGCCAACCAGAGCCATGTCGATCTGCAAAACCTGACTGCCGATGGGTGGTGGAGCGACACCGAGTTCGTGGCCAGTCCTCTCGATGGCAGCACCTGGCTGTACACCCTGGCAGGCAAGCAGGTAAGCGAAATCTGCTCCGCGACTTCGGGATGGGGTTACTCCGGCGAGCTGTCATGAAATCTGACAGCAAGAAGAAACCCTAGGAATTCAGCGGATTCAACCGTGCCGGGAGAGGGAGTCGAACCCTCACGAGGTTGCCCTCGGCGGTTTTTGAGACCGCTGCGTCTACCATTCCGCCACCCCGGCCGGATTGACAGCGTACCGGCTCCTGAAGGGAACCGGAACGCCTGCCTGCGCGTACCCTCAAATGCATGGACGACGAGGCGCTCCTCGAGCGGGCACGCCGCGGCGACCGCGATGCCTTTGCAGCAATTGTCACTCGCCACCAGGATGAGCTCTATACGATGGCACTCAGGATTCTCGGGACCCCGGCCGATGCCGCTGACGTCGTTCAGGAGACCTTCCTTCGCGCATATGTCAGGATCCCGGTGCTCCGCGGGCAGACCATCCGGGCGTGGCTGTTCCGGGTCGCCATCAACTGCAGCCATGACGTCCAGCGCCGGAGCATCCGCCGCCCCGCCGATCCGCTCGAGGATGCCGAAGGGAATATCGTCGAGCTTCCCGATCCCGGGCTGGGGCCGGAGGCGAGCGTCCTTGCTCGCGAGCGCATCGCCGCAGTCCGCGAGGCGTTGCTCACGCTCCAACCCGACTTCCGCGCCGTCGTGGTCCTCAGGGATGTCAACGAGCTGACCTACGAAGAGATGTCCGAGGCACTGCGCGTTCCCATCGGCACCGTCAAGTCGCGGCTGAACCGGGCTCGATCGATGCTCGCCAAGGCTCTTCGCGGAACCGCCGCCGCCCCGGGTTTCGCCGAGGAGCACGCGTGACACCGCGCCGCCACCTCGACGACCTGTTCACTGCAGCCTACGACGACGCGCTGTCGCCGATCGACGAGGCACGATTCCAGGCCCACATCCAGTCGTGCGCTCCCTGCGCCGAGGCATACGCGGAGTTTCGCGCGACCGTTGAAGCCCTCCGCGAGCTGCCTCCGGCACGAATGCCTCACGTCGTCCACCTCCCGTCGACGCCCCCGGTCGCGGAGCGTTCGGTCCGCCCGCGTATTGGGATGGGATGGTTCAACCTCGGCATCGTTCGACGCTTCCCCGCAACCGCGATCGCCGGCGCGGCCGCGATCGTGCTCCTCATCGCCGCACTCGCGCATGGCAACGGCGGAACGCCCAGCCCCAAAGCCGGCTCTCCGAACGGGCAAAACGCCGCGGGGGCGGCAGCACCCAGTTCTTCGAAGAACCTGGCGGCGTGCACGCAGATCATCGGCATCACCGGTGCGTCGCCGCCCGTGACCTTCACCCACCAGGATCTGGCCACTGACGCCGCTCAGCCGGCGCTGCACCTCGTGCTCGCCGCACCGTCGCTCACCGTCAGCGCGGGCAAAACGGCATACGTGTACGCGCAGCTTTCCGAGCCGGTTGCTTCCCTTTCGCTCCCTGGATCTGCAGCCACGGCCCCAGCGGCGCGCACGGTGCTGCCGTGTGTGTCCATCGCCGTGATGGACACGCGCAGCAACCAGTTCGTCCCGATCCCAGCCAGCACCGGAGAGTTTGGCAACCCGGCCTCCCTCGGGCACGGAACGGTCACCCCGGTCCCCGCCGACCAGTACCAAGGAGCGTCTGGCGTGTCTGGACCGTTCCTCGCCTTCGAGGTTCCGGCCGGCCTCGCCCCAGGGACAGAGATTCACGTCACCGCAACGGTTCCCGCCGGCTACACCGGCCCTGGGAGCCCGCCGCTCATCGCGGAGTTGACCCTCACGACCAGCTGACCTCGCGCGATCCGTGGCGCGCCTCCTTCACTAGACTGGGAGGCAATGCACCGCCGCCTGGCGTGCCTGGCTGTGGCGCTGCTGGTCTCCGGCTGCAGCTTCAGCGGGTTCGGCTCACCCCCCAGCTACAACTACGTCGTGGTCACGGCAGGGGGCGTGGGCCTCCGTTCCGGTTCCACCGACGTGCCGCCCAACCTCGATCTCCGGCTTCACGCCACGGGTGCCCCGCTCCAGGCCTCCGACGTGACCGCGATGCTCGACGGGAACCAGCTCGCGCTCTCGAGCCAGAACCAGGACCTGGTCGCGACCGTCAAGCCGCTGCCGCTGTCGTCGTCGCACCGCCTCTCGGTCGCGGTCTCGGGTCTCAGCACCCAGACCTTCGCCTTCACGGTGATCTCGCCGACTGCCGCGATGGTCGCAGCCCACATTGACCCGGCCAGCGGTCTCGTGGTGGATGCGGTGTTCGACGACGCTCCCGACCAGGCCGCGGTGGCTGCCGCGCTCCCCGGTGCGACCGTCGCCTGGAGCGACGGGACCCACGCGCGGGTGACCTGGGGCGGCAAGCCGCCCGCCTCGATCACGCTTCCCGCGACCATCCCGACCGCCGGGGATGCGCATCTCGATCCGGGGATCACCCTCTCGCTGGTCGGCATCGCTCGTCACACCGTGCGCCGGGTGACCGTGCCGCCGGCGCCCAGGGTCACCGGCATCCCGGTTGACGCCTTTGTGATCAACACCGCCGCATCCAACTCGTCGCTGGCCTTCCACCTCGGCGCGGTGACCCAGGTCACCCCTACCGGCTGGCAGGCCCAGGCGGACGGCTCGCTGCTCGGGACCCCGGATCAGTCGGCGGCAGGCCGCGCTGGAGCCGCGAACCTGCCGATCTGGCCGTCGCTCGCCAATGACTCGACGAATCCCTCGGCGACGGATCAGCTGCTCAACAACCCTCACGCCGTCAACGTGCTCGTCAACGAGATGCTGGCCGCGATCCGCTACGACGGGTACCGGGGGATCAACCTGGATTTCGAGGGGATGCTCGGGACCGACAAGGCCGCATTCACCGCGTTCGTCCAGCAGCTCGCTACCGCGCTGCACGCGCACGGCGCCAAGCTCATCGTGGACGTGGTCCCGCACGACTTCGCCGGGGTCAACATGTACTCGGCCGCCTACGACATCGCCGCAATCGGCAAGGTGGCCGATTACGTGGACCTGATGGCCTACGACGAGCACGGCAACGGCGGCACCCCCGGACCGGTCGCCGGGCTGGACTGGGACAACGCCGTCCTGCAGGCGACCCTGCCCGACCTCACGCCGACGCATGTCCTCCTTGGCGTTCCGCTCTACGGACGCGCGTGGGGAAGCCTCGGCGGCGCCGCGGCGTACTCGAATGTGCTCTACAACGCGCTTTCGGTGCCCGGCGCCCGCGTCGACTACGACTTCAGTGCGCAGACCCCCTACATCCTCTCCCCGGACGGCTCGATGACCACGTACTTCGACGATGCCGACAGCCTGGCGCGGAAGGTCGCGCTGGTGCACACCTACGGCCTCGGCGGGATCGCTGCCTGGCGCCTGGGCTTCGAGGATCCGGGATTCTGGTCGCTGTTCCGCGCCTGAACCGGTCCTAACTCTCGGAGGCCCCGGTCCCGAGGTCGGGGAGGTTGAGCGTGTTCACCCAGTCGCGAATCTTGGCGAGCCGCTCCTCGCTTTCCGGGTCGGGGTCGGTGAGCTCGCCGTCCTTGTCCGCCTCGGGCAGGACTCCGGCCTTGTCGAGCACCTCGTCGGCCACAAAGATGCCGGCGCCGACGCGCACCGCCACCGCGATCGCGTCCGACGGCCGGGAATCGATCTCCAGACGGCGCCCATCCACCTGGGCGAGGATGCGCGCGTAGAACACCTCGTTGCTGAGCGATGTCACGACGATCCGATCGACGGTGACCTCGACCGCACTCAGTAGGTTGGCCAGCAGGTCGTGCGTGATCGGCCGCTCCGGGGTGATCCCGGTGATCTTCAGCGCGATCGCGTTGGCCTCGTTGATGCCGATCCAGATGGGAAGGTAGCGATCAGCGGTCTTTTCCTTGAGGATGACCACGTGCTGACCGGTCGGCATGTGCACCCTGATGCTGTCGACGGTCATTTCCACCAGGTCGGCCATATCTCGATCATAACCCCGGACGCGCGCCACCGAGGACATCCATGCCCCGCGGCTACCATGGACCGCTGTGGCTCGCGAGACCTTGCTGCTGGTGGATGGGCACAACCTCGTGTATCGCGCCTTCCACGCGATGCCCGCACTGAGCAACAGCCGGGGCGAGATGACCAACGCCGCGTACGGCTTCACCTCGATGCTCTTCAAGGCGCTCAACGACACGACCCCGACGTATGCCATCGCTGCGTTCGACCCGCCGGGGCCGACCTTTCGTCACGAGATATTCAAGGAGTACAAGGCGCAGCGGCTGCGCGCGCCGGACGAGCTGCGCGCCCAGTTTCCCTGGGCGCGCGAGGTCGTCGTGGCGCTCGGCATTCCGATCGTCGAGATTCCCACCTTCGAAGCCGACGACGTCATCGGTACGCTGGCGCAAAAGGCGGAAGCGGCTGGCCTCGACGTCATCATCGTGACCGGCGACCTCGATGTGCTGCAGCTGGTCACCGAGCACATCCGAGTCTTCGCGAGCCGGCGAGGCATCAGCGACACGATCATCTATGACCTCGCGAAGGTTCGCGAGCGCTACGGTTTCGAGCCGCCACTGGTGGTTGACTTCAAAGCCCTGCAAGGGGATCCGAGCGACAACATCCCCGGTGTTCCAGGAATCGGTGAGAAGACCGCCATGTCGCTGGTGCAGCAGTACGGGCCGCTCGAGAACGTGCTCGAAGCGGTGCCGACGATGCCGGAGGGACGGGTGCGGCGCGCGCTGGAAAGCCATATGGAGCAGGCGCGGCTGAGCAAGTGGACGGCGACGATCAAGGTCGACGTGGATGTCGGCCTTCCGCTCGAGGAAGCGCGCCTCTTCCACTACGACGAGGGCGACGTGCGCGAACTGTTCGACCGTCTCGAGTTTCGCAGCCTGCTCCCGCGGCTGCCCGGACGCAGCGTGGACGCGGACGCGCCGCCGTCGGGATTGGCTGTTGAGACGGCGGAAACGCCGCCGCCACCTCCCGGCGACCTGCAATTACCGGGTACCGAGGTGGAGATCATCGTCGACGCGCATCAGGCCGCTGAAGCAGTGCAGCGGATTCGAGCAGCCGGGGCGATGGCGATGCGCACTGTTCTCGACGGCAGCCCGAGAACCGGCGATCTCATCGGAGTCGCTTTCGCGCCGCAGGGGGAGGACACCGCGTACTACATGCCGGTGTGGCACGCGGGCCTGGAGCGCAACGCCGATGCTGCCGCGGTCGCGGCCCTGGAGGAGGTGCTCGTCGACAGCGCCGTTCCCAAGCGTGGGTACGATTTGAAGCGCGAGGTGCTCGCCTGGCGCCGGCGCGGCATTGGCATACAGGGCTTGCAATTCGACGCACTGCTCGCCGCGTACCTGACCAACTCCAGACTCAAGGTGCCGACGCTGCCCGTGCTCGCTCATGACCTCGTGGCGCTGAGCGTCGAAGCCGAGGAGTCGCTGTTGGGCAGTGGCCGCTCCAAGCGTGGCATTGCCGATGTGCCGATCGACGAGGCGGCCGCGTACTACGGCGTCTGGGTCGGGTTGCTCGACCCGGTCGGCGCCGTGCTGGTGCGGGACATGGAGCGCACCAATGCCACGCGACTCCACGACACCATGGAACTGCCGCTGGTACCGATCCTAGCTGCGATGGAGGTCGAGGGCGTGGCGGTCGACTGCGACCTGCTCGGAGCGATCAGCGCCGAGATGCACCAACGGATCACCGCTATCGAGAGCGAGGTCCAGGAGGTCGCGGGGTACACCTTCAACCCTGGAAGCACGCAGCAGCTCGGGCGTTTTCTCTATGACGACCTCGGACTTGCCAGCGGGCGCAAGACCAAGACAGGGCGCAGCACCGACGCTGACACCCTCGAGGCACTGCGCGGTGAGCACGCGGTGGTCGACCTCATCCTGGAATGGCGGCAGCTCACCAAGTTGAAGAGCACCTACGTCGACGCGCTCCCGTTGTTGTGCACGGCCGACTCGCGCGTGCACACATCCTTCAACCAGGCGGTGGCGACGACCGGGCGGCTGTCATCGTCCGACCCCAACCTGCAGAACATCCCCGTGCGCACCCAGTGGGGACAGCGAATCCGCCGTGCATTTCACGCCGACGCGGAGCAGCGCTTGATCAGCGCCGACTACTCTCAGGTCGAGCTTCGCGTGCTCGCGCATGTGACCGGCGAGAAGGAGCTGATCGAGGCCTTCAAGCGAGGCGAGGACATTCACCGGCGTACCGCGGCCGAGGTGTACGCGGTAGAGCCCGACGCGGTGACCCCGGACATGCGCCGCATCGCCAAGGTGGTCAACTTTGGAGTGGTGTATGGCCTGAGCGACTTCGGCCTCGCCCGCGACACGGGCATGAGCCGCGAGGACGCGCACGTCTTCATCGACGCCTATTTCCGCAACTTCCCGGCGGTCACCGCCTACCTCGAGAGCGTGCGCAACCACGCTCGCGAGTACGGGTGGGTGGAGACCTTCATCGGCCGGCGCCGCTACATCGCCGATATTCGTGCAGCCAACCGGCAGCTGCGTTTCGCGGCGGAGCGCATGGCGGTGAACATGCCGATCCAGGGCGGCGCCGCCGACATCATGAAGCAGGCCATGATCCTGGTCGACGAGGCACTTCGCGAGCGGGGGCTGCGCAGCCGGATCCTGCTCCAGGTCCACGATGAACTGCTCCTCGAAGCGCCGGCGGAGGAGGTGGACGAGCTCGTCGTCCTCCTGCGCGAGCGTATGGGCGCCGCCGAGGCCCTCAAGGTGCCCCTCGACGTTGACGTCAAGGTCGGCGACAACTGGGGGGACATGACGCCCATCGCGAGGAACTGAGGTGCCGGAGCTTCCCGAGGTGGAGACCGTCGCCCGTGATCTCCGTGCCGCGGTGACCGGACGTCGTATCGATCGTGTGACCGTCGACCGCCCCGACATCGTGCGTGTTCCGGACGGACGCATGCTCCCGGCACTGCTCACCGGGCAGCGCTTCGAGAACGTCGATCGTCGCGGCAAATACCTGCTGCTGGAGCTCGACTCCGGTGACGAGCTGATGGTGCATCTCGGCATGACCGGGCACCTGCTCGTATGCGATGCGGATGCCCCGGTCGCGAAGCACACGCACATCCGCGCCTCCCTGGACGACGGGACCGAGCTCCGCTTCGACGACGCGCGTCGCTTCGGCCGCGTTGCCTACGGTTCGCGCGAGGCGCTGACCGCCGCGCGGGTGCTGCCCAGACTCGGCGTCGAACCGCTGTCCGACGCGTTCTCCCAGGAACGTCTCGACGCCGTACTGCGCACCACCACGAGGACGGTGAAAGCGGCCCTGCTCGACCAGAAAGGTGTGGCGGGTCTCGGCAACATCTACATCGATGAGGCTTGTTTCCTTGCGGGCGTGCGGCCCACTCGACGCTGCCATCGCCTCACCCGCCGCGAACGAGCAGCCCTGCTCGATGCCATCCCACGCGTGCTCAGCGCAGCGGTCGCGAATCGGGGCAGCAGCGTCGACGACTATCGGGATGTCTGGAATGCGCGCGGCAGCAACCAGGAGCGCCTCCAGGTGTACGGGCGCGGTGGGATGCCCTGCTTCGTGTGCGGCACAACGCTTCGCCGCACCGTCACCGCCGGCCGCACCACCGTGTACTGCCCGCACTGCCAGAAATGACCCGGGTCACCATCGCCAGCTACGACGACGATCCGCCGCTCGGCGGGCAGGGCGTCGTCGTCCACGGGATGCGCGCGGCGCTCGAACGTCGCGGTGCCCGCGTGCACACGATCTCGGGGCGCGGCGAGCATGCCATCGCGGTCGCGCGGCGGACCGGCCGGGCGCCGCTCGACTTCTCGCTGCAGCTCAATCGATATCCGCAGATCCTGCTGCGCGCCGCGCCGGACGTGATCCATGCGCACGGCGGCCCGGGTGGTGTGCTGCTCTGGAAGCAGCTCGGTGCGCCGCTGGTGTACACGGCGCATCACACCTACCGCCAGGCGCATGGCCGCGGCTCGGTGAAGCGGTTCCTCGACGGAGTCGAAGCCCGCTCGTATCGCGGCGCCGCCAAGGTGCTCCCGGTCTCGCGGTCCACCGCGAACGCGCTCCTGGAGATGGGGATTCCGGCATCGCGCATCGAGGTCCTCTCCAATGGTGTCGACGCGGTGGATCTTCCCGGCGTGGAGCACGAGGACGGACGGGTGCTGTTTGTCAGCCGCCTGGAGCGCGAGAAGGGCGTGCTCGATGCCATCTCGCTGCTCCAGACCCTCGCCGCAGCTGATCCCCGGGTGCGTGGCGTCATCGTTGGTGGAGGCAGTCTCCAGGCGGTCGCCCGGCGGGCGGCGGAGGTGAGCAGGGGGCGTATCGAATACCTGGGTCCGCTCGACCGCGAGGCGCTGAACCGGGAGTACGCGCGCGCCGCGATCGTGGTGATGCCGTCGCGGTTCGAGGGGCTGGGCATGGTTGCGCTCGAGGCGCAGGCGGCTGGAACCCCCGTGGTTGGCTTCGACGTCGACGGCCTGCGCGACGCGGTCGGCACCGGCGGGGTGCTCGTTCCCGCCGGCGATCTGTCTGCCCTGCGTGTCGCTGCCACGGAGCTGCTCGACGACCCGGTGCGCCGCGTGGAGTTGGGCGCTCGCGGACGCGAGGGGGTGCTTGCCGAGCATTCCTGGGACGCGATCGCGAAACGCCTCGAGGAGATCTACGCCGCGGTGACCTGAGCTCGATTCGGCGGGAGTCGTGCAGCGACTAGACTCGAAGCGTGCCCGCCCTCGAGTTGCTCGCGCCCTTCAAACCCGCCGGGGATCAGCCCGCTGCCATCACGGCGCTGAATCGCGGGCTGACCGAGGGCCAGCGTGAGCAGATCCTGCTCGGGGTGACGGGCTCGGGCAAGACCTTCACGATCGCCAACGTGATCGCGGAACAGCAGCGCCCGACGCTCGTGCTCTCGCCGAACAAGACGCTGGCCGCGCAGTTGTGGGCGGAGTTCCGCGAGTTCTTCCCCAAGAACGCGGTCGAGTACTTCGTCTCCTACTACGACTTCTACCAGCCGGAGGCGTACATCCCACGCACCGACACGTACATCGAGAAGGATTCGTCGCGCAACGACGAGATCGACCGGCTGCGCAACAGCGCGACCCGCGCGCTGCTGACCCGCCGCGACGTGGTGGTGGTCGCGTCCATCTCGTGCATCTACGGCATCGGATCGCCGGAGAACTACCTGGGGGAGTCGATCACTGTGAAGCGCGGGGAGTCGTGGCGCCGGGACATCCTCCTGCGCAAACTCTCCGACCTGCAGTACGCGCGCAACGACATGGACTTCGGACGCACGCGTTTCCGGGTGCGAGGCGATGTGGTCGACGTTCAGCCCGCCTATGAGGAGATCGCCACCCGGATCGAGTTCATGGGCGACACCATCGAGTCGATCAAGGACTTCGACGCGCTCACCGGCGAGATTCTCACCATGCGCGACGAGCTGACCGTGTTCCCGGCGACGCACTACGTGACCCCGCAAGAGCAGATGGAGCGTGCGCTCGTCGCCATCGAGGCTGAGCTCGAGGATCGCGTGAAATTGCTGGAAACGCGGGGACGTTTGCTCGAGGCTCAGCGCCTGCGCCAGCGGACCAACTTCGACATGGAGATGATGCGCGAGACCGGGACGTGCGCCGGGATCGAGAATTACTCGCGTCACCTGAGCAATCGCGCGGAAGGGCAGCGGCCGCACTGCCTGCTCGATTTCCTGCCCGACGACGCGCTGCTCATCGTCGATGAGTCGCACGTCGCGGTGCCTCAGATCGACGGCATGAACAAGGGGGATCGCGCTCGCAAGATTCCCCTTGTGGAGTACGGGTTTCGGCTGCCGTCTGCGCTCGACAACCGGCCCCTGACGTTTGCCGAGTGGGACTCGATGATCGGCCAGATCATCTACGTGAGTGCGACGCCGGGGCCGTACGAGGAGGGGCGCGCGACCCAGGTGGTGGAACAGATCATCCGGCCAACCGGTCTCGTGGACCCGACCATCGAGGTGAAGCAGTCACACGGCCAGATCGACGATCTCATCTCCCAGCTGCGACGTCGCATCGAGCGTCACGAACGCTGCTTGATCACCACGCTGACCAAGAAGATGGCCGAGGATCTGACCGACTACCTGCGTGAGGCGGGGATCAAGGTCCGTTACCTGCACAGCGATATCGACACGCTGGAGCGCGTCGAGATCATCCGCGACCTGCGCCTCGGCGTCTTCGACGTGCTGGTGGGGATCAACCTCCTGCGCGAGGGGCTCGACCTTCCCGAGGTGTCGTTCATCGGTATCCTCGACGCCGACAAGGAGGGCTACCTCCGCGGCTACCGGTCACTGATCCAGACCGTCGGACGGGCGGCGCGCAACGTCTTCGGGCACGTGGTGATGTACGCCGATCGAACGTCGGACGCGATGGAGAAGGCGATCGCCGAGACCGACCGGCGCCGGGCCATCCAGGTCACCTACAACACCGAGCACGACATCACGCCGCTGTCGATCGTCAAAGCCGTGTACCAGATGGAGTCGCATCGCGACCAGCAGTCACTCCGCGCCGCGGCCTTCCAGGAGGCGTCCGGGTTGCCACCTGACGAGGTGCTCCGCCTGGCCAAGGACGTGGAGAAGGAGATGCTCCGCGCGGCCCGCGACCTCGAGTTCGAGCGCGCCGCCGAGCTGCGCGACCGCCTGGTCGAGCTGCGCCGGCGTATCGAGGGCAAGGAGGAGCCGGTGCCTGCCCAGACCCACCGCGGCAGGGGTCGGCCCGTCCACTCGCGCTAATCGGCGCCTACCCGCTCGGGTTCTTGGTCGGGTCGCTTGGCTGCCAGTACACCCGGATCTCCCACCTGTTGTCGGGATTGACATCGACCACGAGGGTTTCGCGCGGCCCGGCGTAGTTGACCGTCCCACCGACCCCGCCGGTGCCGCAGTCCGACGCGCCCATGCTTTGGTGTCCATTCGAGATGTAGACCGTGATTCCGCCCGGACCTGAACACCACCACTGAATGTGTATGAAGCTGCGGTACGCGAAACTGGGGAGGGCTGCAACACCGAGTCCATAGGTGACCGGGACCAGCACCTTTGCGTTCGCGGGCAGGGCCGGCAGCGTCGGTAGCGTCGACGGCGTCGCGGTCTCGGCAACGACGATCTCCCAGCGTACCGATGGGCTGGTCACGACCTTCAACACCACAGGGCCGCCTGACAGCGGTCCGTAAGCGCCTGAGATTTGGGCATTGACGGGATGAGCCGAGCTCGAGCACGGCCTGAGGCTCTCGCTGACCGTCCCATCGGTCGAGACGATCTGGAGGTGTCCTGTCCCAACACAGGCGTACTGCACGTACACCCACCCAGCGGGGACGAAGGCGGGCAGCACCGCCGAACCGGTGTGCTTGGTGACTGGGATCACGATGTGCCACGACGCTGGGAAACCCGTTCCATACACGGGCATCGGGACAGGGGCGATGACCTGCGGAAGTGGGGGAGACGGGCTGTAGACGGGAATGCTCGGCAGCGGAGCCCCCTGCGCCGACGACGGCGTAGCGGCCGGACGCAGGTGACCGCTGAGTTCCAATGCAAACGCGGCAATCCCTGCCGCAACCAATGCGATCGCAGCCACGCCGACGATCGCATTCAGCGACCTGTGGCCGCGGGTCGCGGTCGGTTGGAAGGTCATGAGACGTTGCGGCGGGGTCTCGGCCTCGATGCGGTCAAACTTTGCTCGGAGCTCGCTGTCCAGTCGCGGACCGATGTCAATCATCCTTGAGCTCCTTTCGAAGAGTGGCGAGGCCGCGTTCGAGGTGCGTTCGTACCGTTCCAGGGCGGCACCCCATGAAGGCGGCGCACTCGTCCACGGAGTACCCGTGCCGGTAGTTGAGTGTGATCGCCGCGCGCTGCATGTTGGACAGGCGCCCGTAGGCGCGATCCATGTCGACGCTCTCAGCTTCATGCCATCCACCCGGCTGCGGTACCGCGCGATCGAGGAGTCCGGGCCATGGCCAGCCACGTGATCGAAGCATCCGTCGCCGGCTGACGCAAACGTTGACGCATACCCGCGTCAACCACGCGGCCTGGCGATCCATCTTCGAGAGCGAGTCCCACGACTGCCATGCCTTGAGCAGCGTCTCCTGAACAGCGTCCTCGGCTTCGCCGCGGTCATCAAGGATGGAAAGCGCCAGCGAGTAGAGGCGCCTGACATCCGCGACGACGACGGCCTCGAATGCCCTGTCGGGCGCGCCGTCGCCCGGTTTCACCAGACCGGCTGATGCGATCACGCTATTCCCAACGCACGCGACCTTCCTTTTGCGGACTCCACGCAGCTCTCCGCGGCACCCACAACCTCCCCATCGTGGTGGAAGTGCCGTCGTAGAAGCCAACATCAGCCGGGCTCTTGACTGAGCGTACATATGTTCGCTACCATGCGTCGCCCATGGCCACCGAGTTGCAACGCGCCGCCGCCCGCCTGCACTACCTCTGCTCGGCGTGCGGTGCAGAGGCGCCGAAGTGGCAGGGGCGGTGCCCCTCGTGCCAGGCGTGGAACAGCCTGAGCGAAGACCTGGTGCGCCTGCCCGGACGCAAGCCGGCGCTCGCCGTGGCCGCGATCACGACGGCGATGGAGGCGGTCATAGCGGCGCCGGCACGAGTCCAGGCAACCGGTTCACTGGAAGTCGATCGCGTCCTGGGAGGTGGGGTCGTTCCCGGCAGCGTCGTGCTGCTCGGTGGTGACCCTGGCATCGGGAAGTCCACCATCGCGCTGCAGGTGTCGAACGGCTGCGGCGACGAGGTGTCACCGGCGCTCTACTGCACCGGTGAGGAGTCGCTTGAGCAGCTTGCCCTGCGAGCTCGGCGGCTTGGGTGCACCGGTGCCAGGGTTCGCCTGCTGGTCGAATCCGATCTCGATACCGTGATTGCAACCATCGAGGCGGAGCGCCCGTCCCTCGCGGTGATCGATTCCGTGCAGACATTGCGCGACGCCGCGACCCCCGGACCCCCAGGCAGCGTCTCCCAGGTTCGCGCCGCGGTGCTGCGCATGAGCGAAGTCGCCAAGGCCACCGGGGTGCCCGTGCTCCTCGTTGGGCATGTCACCAAGGAGGGGGCGATCGCCGGCCCGCGCACGCTCGAGCACATGGTCGACGTGGTCCTGTATCTTGAGGGGGAGCGTCTGGGCGAGCATCGGATGCTTCGCGGGATCAAGAACCGCTTCGGGGCAACCGGCGAGGTGGGCCTGCTCACCATGGAGCGCGAGGGCATGCGCGATCTCGCCGCGCCGAGCCGCGGGATGCTCGACGCCGCTTCGCTGGGCGCGTCGGGCAGCGTGCTCACGATCACCTGCGACGGGCTGCGCCCGATGGCGGTCGAGGTCCAGGCGCTGGCGGTTGCATCGCGATTCGAGTTCCCCAGACGGACGGCGTCCGGGTTCGAGCCGAACCGGTTGCATCTCATGCTCGCGGTCCTCGCCAAACGCGCGGCCATCGACGTTGCGAAGCTGGACGTCTTTGTCAACGTCGCCGGCGGCATCCGCCTCGCCGACCCCGGCACGGATCTCGCGGTCGCCCTCGCCATCGCCGGGTCCACATGGAATCGGGCGGTGTCACGCCACTGCGCGGTGATCGGCGAGCTCGGCCTGGGCGGCGAGGTTCGCCGAGTATCGCGGACCGAGGCGCGCCTCGCCGAGGCCTCGGTCGTCGGGATGGAGGCCGTGATCCTGCCCGCGAGCTATCGCGGAGCGGTCCCGGGAGGCCTTCGCTGCAATCGGGTTCGCAACTTGATCGAGGCGGTTGCGCTACTCGGGTGACCGTCGTGTCGCGCCGCCTTTCGGTGCGGAGATCGTGTGGTTCAATCGCTGAGATGCACACCCATGCCGATCGGACGATCCGAAGGGCGCGAAATGTCTCCCGGATTATCGGCGCCGGGGTCGGTTTCGTATTCGGCGTGCTCTACGGCGTGTTCATCCTCTCGGGCACCCCGGGCGTGCTCACCCAGAACACCACCACCGCGGGAGCCGCCCTGCTCGCCGCCGGAGCCGCGGGAGCCGCGTCGCTGGCGCTGGCGGCGCCGCTGCTCAGCATCGAGCCATACCTGTGGCTGGAGCGGAACCTCGAAGAGGCGCCGCCTGGACAGCTCATCGGGGCCATGATCGGCCTGATTGCCGCGCTCCTGATCGCGACCATGCTCGCCGTCCTCCTCAATCCGCTCCCGTACGGCCTCGGCGTGTTGCTGTCGCTCGGGCTGGCGACCGTCCTCGTCTACGTCGGTGTCCGCACCGGAAGCCGCCGGCGAGACGCGCTCGGTGTGGTCTTCGGCCGGAACACCTCGGTGAACATCGACGAGGGAGGTCCGGCGCCGCTCGACGGCCAGCCGGTCATCGTCGACACCAGTGTGCTCATCGACGGTCGCATCGTCGACGTTGCGGCCGCGGGGTTCGTCCCGGGCCGCCTGCTCATTCCCGGGTTCGTGCTCGAGGAGCTCCAGCGCGTCGCCGACTCCGCCGATCCGTTCCGCCGCCAGAAGGGCCGCCGTGGCCTGGGCGTCGTGGACGCCCTCCAGAAGTCGGAGGAGGTCGTCTGCGAGCTGGTCGATCTCGACTTTCCCGGTACGCCGGACGTGGACGCCCGGCTCGTCAAGCTCGCTCGGGCCCGTGGCGCCGCGTTGATGACCCAGGATTACAACCTCAACCGCCTCGCCCAGATCGAGGGCGTGCGCGTGCTCAACCTCAACGACCTTGCCAACGCGGTCAAGCCCATCGTCGGCGCCGGAGAGAGCATGGCGATCACCATCGTCAAGGAGGGGAAGGAACCCCACCAGGGCGTGGGCTACTTCGAGGACGGCACCATGGTGGTCGTGGAGAACGGGAGCAGCCGGGTCGACGAGACGGTCACCGTCACCGTGACCACCGTGCTCCAGACGACCGCGGGCAGGATGATCTTCGCCACGCTCGCCGCCGACGACTCGACCAAGCCGCGGGTCCTCCGGCCGGTCCGCGCCAAGGTCGCGCAGCGCTGACCAGCGCGCTCATCGTCCCCGCCTTCGGCCGCGGCGTGCGGACGGGCGAGGACAAGCTCTGGGCGGTTGTCGCCGGTCGGCCGGTCCTCGCGATCACCATGGAGGCCATCGCCGCGGCGGCGGGCTGCTTCGACCTCGTGGTCATCGCCGCCCCGGTGGCGCGCTGGGAGGCGATCCGCGCCATCGCCGCCGCGCATCCGCTGGCCGATGTGGTGCTCCTCGAGGGGGGCGAGCGCCGCCAGGACAGCGTCGCCGTCGCCATCGAACGCTGTTCCGGCCACGACTGGATCTCGGTCCACGACGCTGCGCGTCCGCTCACGCCACCTGACGTCTTTCGGGCGGTGCTCGACGCGGCCCGCGAAGATGGAGCAGCGACCGCGGGGGTACCCTGCGTGGACACTGTGAAGCAGGTGCAGCACGGCCGTGTTGCGGCCACCCTCGACCGCTCCTCGATCATTGCGGCCCAGACGCCCCAGTCCTTCCGCGCTGATCTGCTGCGCCGCGCGCACCAGAACGCAGTGGAGCGCGAGATCAGCGCCGGCGACGACGCCGCGCTGGTCGAGGCGCTCGGAGAACCCGTCACGGTGGTGCCCGGCGACCCGCGGAACTTCAAGATCACCGTGCCGCAGGACCTGGTCCTGCTCCGCGCCCTACTCGAGGGCGCCCGATGACCCCGCGGATCGGTCATGGCATCGACGCGCACCGCTTCATTCCCGGGCGGCCACTGATGCTCGGAGGCGTCCTGGTCCCCTACAGCCGGGGCCTGCTCGGTCACTCCGACGGCGACGCGGTCGTTCACGCGCTCGTCGACGCGATCCTCGGTGCGTCAGGGCTCGGCGACATGGGCAAGCACTTTCCGTCGAGCGACCCACGGTGGAAGGACACATCGGGCTGCGAGTTCCTGACGGTCGTCGCCGAGAAGATCCGCGTGGCGGGTTGGAAGATCGCCAGCGCTCACGTCATCGCGATCGCGGAGGAACCACGCCTCGCCGCTCATCTCGAGTCGATGTCCGAGGCGATGTCGAGCGCGCTGGGTCTCGAACCCGGGACGATCGCGGTGGGCGCGACCACCACCGACGGCATGGGGTTCTCGGGCCGGAGCGAAGGGATCGCCGCGTCGGCGACGGTGCTTCTGGAACGGCGGTGACGCTCCAGCTGCACGACACGATGAGCCGTGAGCTCGTCGCGGTGGAGCCGATCGACCCGGGCCATATCAGGATGTACACCTGCGGCCCAACTGTGTGGAATCGAGTCCACATCGGCAATTTCCGGACGTTCATCTTCGAGGACGTCCTGCGCCGCTGGCTCGACCGCAGGTTTGCCAACAACGTCACCCACGTGATGAACCTCACCGATGTCGACGACCGGATCATCAAGAACGCGGTCGCGCACGGCCACTCGCTCCAGGAGGAGACCGCGCCGTGGATCGCCGCCTTCGAAGAGGATCGCGACACCCTCGGCATCCGGCCGGCGCATCACTATCCGCGCGCGACCGAGTACATCGACCAGATGGTCGACCTGATCGAGCGTCTCGAGCGCGCCGGCGCGGCGTATCGGGCCGACGGGAGCTACTACTTCCACATCGCGGCGTTTCCCGCCTACGGAAAGCTGAGCGGTGCGAACGCTGAAGGGCTCGTGTCCGGCGCGAGCGGCAGGATCGACGCCGACGACTACACCAAGGAAGACGTCCGCGACTTCGCGCTCTGGAAGGCGGTGGGACCGGACGACATCGGCTGGGACACCCGCATCGGCAGGGGACACCCGGGCTGGCACATCGAGTGCTCCGCAATGAGCATGACCCTGCTGGGAGAGAGCTTCGACATCCACTGCGGCGGCGTCGACAACATCTTCCCGCATCATGAGAATGAGATCGCGCAGTCGGAGGCTGCGACCGGTAAGCGCTTCGTTCGCATCTGGTGCCACAGCCAGCATCTGCGCGTCAGCGGTGAGAAGATGGCCAAACGTGTCGGTAACTTCGCCACCGTGCGCGAGGTGCTCGATGAGGGCGCGAGCGCGGCGTCACTTCGCTATCTCCTTGCGGCGCGAACCCACTACCGCAAGCCGCTCGAGTACTCGGATGAGCTGCTCGCCGACAGCAACATGGCGGTGCAGCGACTCGTCGACTTTCAGGCGCGCGTCGCCGGACTATCGACCGTCGACGAGGGCGGCAACGCAGACGACGCGGTGCTCGCCTCCGTACGCGGGATGCGGATCGGCTTCGACGAGGCGATGGACGACGACCTCAACGTTCCTGAGGCGATGGGCATCGTCTTCTCCGGGTTGCGCGACGTGAATCGCGTGCTGGACGCTGGAGCGGTCAGCGCCGAGACGCAGCGCACCCTGCAACACCTGCTCAACGAGATCGACGGCGTTCTCGGCGTGCTGACGCTCGTCGCGCGTGACGGTCAGGCGGCGCCCGACGCCGAGGAGCAGCGCTGGCTCGACGAGCGCGCGGCGGCGCGTGCTGCTCGCGATTTCGCGCAATCCGATCGTCTCCGGGTCCAGCTCGCGGGTCGCGGCATCGAGGTGGAGGACACGCCCCAGGGTCAGCGCTGGAAGCGCATCACACCGCGCCGCGGCTGACTGGGTGGACATCCTCTACGGGCGCAACCCCGTGCTCGAAGCCCTTCGGTCGGGCCGCCCCGCGCGCAAGATCGTGATTGCAACTGCGATCCGTCCCGAGGCGCGCCTCACCGAGATCCTCGAGCACGCCGATGCGCGGGACATCCTCGTGGAGGAGGTGTCCCGGCAGCGCCTCGATGACATTGCGCACACGGAGCATCACCAGGGCGTGGCGGGATACTTCCACGCACGCGCGGCGCTCACGATCCACGACCTGCTCGACCAGGCACGACCGCCCGCGCTGCTGGTGGTGCTTGACGGTATCCAGGATCCCCAGAACGTCGGCGCGATCGTGCGCAGCGCCGAAGCCTGCGGCGCGGACGGCGTGGTCGTGCCCCGCCACCACGCAGCGCCGCTCACCGCGGCGGCTGTGAAGGCGTCGGCCGGCGCGACCGAGCACCTCCCGATGGTGACCGTGCCCAATCTCGCCCAGGCGCTCGAGGTCATCGGCCTCGCGGGGATCTGGCGTGTCGGCCTCGATGCCGGCGCGCGGGACCGCTACGACACGGTCGATCTTTCGGGGCCCGCGGCGATCGTCGTCGGCGCCGAGGGCGCGGGCATGCGACGCCTGACTCGCGAGCGCTGCGACATGCTCGTGTCGATACCGATGATGGGGCACGTCGCGTCGCTCAACGCCGGGGCGGCCGCCGCGGTGCTGCTCTTCGAAGCGCAGCGTCAGCGCGGATTCGCACCGCGTTGAGGAGACCACCCACCCGATGCAGGCGCTGATCGTCGACGGGTACAACATCATTCACGCGTGGCCCGCGCTGCACACGACGCTGCGCGAGCGGGGACTCGAGGATGCGCGCCGTCAGCTGGTGAGCGCGCTCGCCGAGTACGCCGCCCAGACCGGCGTGTCGGTCACGGTGGTCTTCGATGCGCACGGACGTCCTGGGGCGATTCCCTCCACCGACAAGCTCGACGGCGTCACCGTGCTGTTCGGGTCCAAGCGAGCCAGTGCCGATCACGTGATTGAACGCGCCGCCTACCGCGCCTCGCAACGCGGTGAGGGCGCGGATGTCGTGGTCGCGACCGACGATCGCCTCGAGCGCGACGTCGTCGGGGCGATGGGCGTCGCGACCATGGGAGCGCGCGCCCTCGAGGCCGAGGTGGCCAGGGTGGCGGGCAGCGTTGGTGCGGAGACCAAGCGCATGCGCGAGGACAGCCGGCGGCGCACCCGGCTCGAGGACCGACTCGACCCGGAAATTCGGCGCCGGCTCGAACGCTTGCGTCGCGGCGAGGATGACTAGGCGCTGGCTTCGATCAGGCGTCCGCTAGGCTAGCGGCACCATGCTGAACACGCCCTCTCTGCCGTCGGCTCGCATACCGTCGGCGCTGCACACCCATCAGGGCCGCCGTGGCTGATCCCGGCGGGCGGCGGGTCGTCGTCACCGGGATGGGCAGCGTCTCGCCGGTGGGCAACAGCGTCTCCCAAGGCTGGGAATCGCTCCGAAACGGTCGAAGCGGCATCGCTCCGATCACGCATTTCGACGCCTCGCGCCTCCCGGTCCGCATCGCCGGAGAGGTGAAGGACTTTGACGCGTCCGTCATCTTCGGCTCCAAGGAGGCTCGCCGGGGCACCCCGCATGTGCACTTCGCGATGGCGGCCGCTCGAGAGGCCGCACTCGACTCCGGCCTCGACATCGCCGCCGCGTCGCCCGAGATCGGCGTCCTCATCGCATCGGGCATCGGCGGGCTCCAGGTGATCGAGAACACCACCCGGGTGCTCGACACCGAGGGGGCACGCCGGGTGTCGCCGTTCGCCGCCGCGATGGCACTCGTGGACATGGCGCCGGGGATGGTCTCGATCGATCTCGGCGCGCGTGGGCCGAACATGGCGGTGGTGAGCGCATGCGCGTCGGGCGCGGACGCCATCGGCCAGGCCTCCAATTGGATCCGGCAGGGCGATGCGGTGGCGGTGCTCGCCGGTGGGACCGAGGCCGGGATCACGTCGACGGGGATCGCGATGTTCGCCGCCGCTCGCGCCCTGTCGACTCGCAACGACGACCCGGAACATGCGTCGCGGCCGTTCGAACGCGACCGCGACGGCTTCGTGGCCGCCGAGGGATCCGCGGTGCTCGTTCTCGAGGATCGCGAGCACGCGCTCGCCAGGGGCGCGACCATCCATGCGGAGCTGCTCGGCTATGCCGCGTCGGCGGACGCGTACCACATCACGGCGCCGGAGCCGAGTGGCGACGGCGCCGTGCGCTGCGTGCGCCGCGCGCTCGAGCGTGCCGGGGTTCGGCCGGAGGACATCGAGTACATCAACGCGCACGGCACCGGAACGCCACTCAACGACCTCGCCGAGACGCGCGCGCTCAAGCAGGCGTTCGGTGAATCTGCCTACTCTGTCCCGATCTCGTCGACCAAGTCGATGACCGGGCACATGCTCGGCGCCGCCGGGGCTTTCGAGGCGATGGTCACAATCCTGGCGATGCGCGACGGGTTCGCTCCGCCGACCGTGAACCTCGAGAACGCCGACCCGGAGTGCGACCTCGACTACGTGCCGAATGTCGGGCGGCCCGTGAACGCGCGATTCGCGATGACCACGTCCTTCGGCTTCGGTGGCCACAACGCCTGCCTGGTCTTCGCAAGAGAACCGAATCCGGCGTGAGTGACGTCTTCGACCTCGCCGTCATCGGGGGAGGGACGGCAGGGCTCGTGGCAGCGCAGACCGCGGCACACCTGAAGCGACGCGTGCTCCTGATCAGCGAGGGACCGCTCGGAGGCGAGTGCACGTGGAACGGATGCGTGCCGTCGAAGGCGCTCATCGAGGCGGCGTCGGTGCGCCAGCGTGCCGCAAACGCCGATCGCTTCGGCATCCGCGTCGCCGATGTTCGCGTCGACTTCCCTGCGGTCATGGGGCGCGTCCATGATGTCATCGACCAGATTGCGCGCTACGAAGACGAGGCACATCTGGCACCAACGGGTGTCGAGGTCCGTCGAGGACGCGCAGCTTTCGTCGATGCGCGCACGCTCCAGGTCGGCGATGACCGCTTCACCGCGACCCGCGTGGTGGTCTGCACCGGCAGCCGCCCGGCGATTCCCGCGATCGAGGGGCTTGATGATGTGCCCTATCTGACCAACGAGACGGTGTTCGAGCTGCGTGTGCAGCCGCGCCGCCTGCTCGTGCTCGGCGCTGGGGCGGTCGGGCTCGAGCTCGCGCAGGCGTTCGTCCGGCTCGGCACCGAGGTGGACGTCATCGACGCCGCCACATCGTTTCTTCCGCGCGAAGACCCGGACATCGCCGCGCTGATGCGTGAGATCCTCGAGTCAGAGGGGATTCGCGTGCATCTCGGGGCGCAACCGCTGCGGGTCGCGCGACGGGGCAGCGACGTCGAAGTCACGGTGCGAGACGGGGGCGGTGAACACGCCGTAAGCGGCGACCAGTTGCTGGTTGCGACCGGCCGGAGCGCGAACGTCGAGGGCCTTGGCCTCGACACCATTGGTGTGCGCGTGGAGGAGGACGGGATCGCCGTTGATTCGCACCTGCGCACTTCGGTGAGCGGCATCTTCGCGGCCGGCGACGTCACCGGAACGCTGCCGTTCACCCATGTGGCCGCGTACCAGGGGCGGCTCGCGGCGCACAACGCGTTCGAGCGTCGGCAGGCGGCGTCGTATCGAGTGATCCCGTGGGTCATCTTCACGGAGCCGGAGATCGCGCACGTCGGCCTCACAGAGCCGGAGGCGCGGCGCGCGCATGGCGATGCGGTGCGTGTCGCGACGCTCCCGTTCACCGCGGTCGATCGAGCGCTCATCACCCAGCGCCCGCGCGGGCTCATCAAGGTGATCACCTCCGGCCGGCCGCTGCTCGGGCACGCCGGCGGGGGCACGATCATCGGTGCGCACATCGCCGGACCTGGCGCCGGCGACTTGATCCACGAATTCGTGGTCGGGATGCAGGTGCGCGCGTTTGCGGGGAGGCTCGCCCAGGCGGTCCACGCCTACCCCTCGATGTCGGTCGGCGTGCAGCAGGCGGTCGCCCGACTGTTCGAGAGCGGTCGCGCCGGCGCAGGCGACCTGCGTGAGGACCTGCTGTCGTCGGGCGTCAGTTGGGGCTCGACACCACCCGATCCAGCGCAGCCTTGATGATCCCGTAGCACTCGCAGGACACCGACTCGAGGCCCTCACGATCGACGATGGTCACCCGCCCACGGTGGTACCGGATCAGCCCGGCCGACTGGAGCAGCCCGGCGGACAGCGTCACCGTGGCGCGGCGCGAGCCGAGCATCTGCCCGAGGAATTCATGCGTGATCGGGAAGGTGTCGGTGCCGACCCGGTCGTGGCTCATGAGCAGCCAGCGGCTCAGACGTTCCTCGTTGGAGTGCAGGCGGTTGCACGCAGCCGCCTGCGAGATCTGTCCGAAGAGCGCCTGGACGTACTTCTGCACCAGCGCGCGAAATGCAGGCAGGCGCTCGAGGCCGTTGATGAACTCGGTTGCGTCGAGGCGCAACGTGCGCCCGCCGACCTGTGAGATCGCGCGGACCGCGAGCGATCCGCCGGGCACGAGCGGCACCCCGACGATCCCCTCGTTGCCGATGGTCGCCACCTCGACGATGTTGCCGTCGGCGAGCGGGGTGACCAGGGAGATCACGCCGTCGATCGGGAAGTGCACCGACGGGATCGTCTGGCCCGGATCGAACAACACCGTCTTGACCGTGAGATGCGCAGGCCGAAGTTGCTGCAAAAGCGTCTGCCGCTCGTCGTCCGGCAGCGCCTCCAGCAAGTGATTACCTGACTGCGCCACGAGGCTGCTTCCCTTTGACATCGAACCGGTTTGAGAGTACCGCAGGTCCCCCGACCGCGGCAACTGCGGTGAGCGCCCATGGGAGAATCGTTGGCCCAGCCGATGTAGCTCAGGGGTAGAGCAACCGCCTTGTAAGCGGTTGGCCGGGAGTTCGAATCTCCCCATCGGCTCCAACCTGAGGGTCAGACATCCTCGATGACCCAGCCTACAGCGGCCAGGTCGGCGATCTTGCGAGCGAAGCCGTCGTCCTCGACGCTCGCGACGACCTCGGTCGCCGCGCTCATCACGTCGGGGTCGCTTTCGCCAACGGAGTAACTTCGGCCGGTCACGCGGAACATCGCCAGGTCGTTTGGCATGTCCCCGAAACTGATGGCGGAAGCCGGCGCGAGGCCCAGCTCCCCGAGAGCGCGACACGTTCCGGTCCCCTTGTCGATTCCGTCCGCTGTGACATCGAGGACCGTCGACCGCCCGACATGACTCAGCGCCGCGGAATCCGACTCTGCGGTCACGAGCCCGGCGATGCGATCGAGGTTGCCGTTCGCGTGGCGCACAGCCATGGTGCAGCACGCAGTCTCCGCCAGCTCGGCGCTCTCGACCACGACGCGCGGGGGTCCGTGCGGTTGCGTCGGGCTCAGGCGGTAGTACTCGTCGGTCATCCGCCACAGGCTGCCGTCGAAGCTGGCCACCCCCGCGCCCTCGTTGACGGCGATCTCGACAACGCGGCCGATTGCTGCGGGGGTCATCCAGGCCACCCACACGAGTGCCTGCTCGGGGGAAGACCACCCGATCGCGCCCGAGCAGCAGACGGCCAGGCGGGTTCGAGGTGCCAGCACATCAAAGTGCTCCAGCCCCTGCGGAGTCCGTGCCGTGGCGATGACGAACGTGATCCCTGCGTCCCTGATGAGATCCAGGGCGCTCAGCGTTGCGGGTGAGACGGAGAAGTCGGAGCGGACGACGGTCCCGTCGAGATCGGTGACGACGGCCTCGACCCTCACGACGAGCAGCATGATCGCTCAGGCTCGCCGGACCGGGATCGCAGCGGCTCCAGACCGCTGCGATCCCGCGCGCTCAGGAGTGGTCCGCTGCTGCCGCCTCGACGCGGAGGCGTGCCTGAGCACGAACCCGGGCATCGATCTCGTGGGCGGAGCGCCCGAAGAGAAACACGACCTCGGAAGCCGGCAGGTTCCGGTCGTTGTTGCGGCGGTGACGGCGGCCGCGCCTGGCGTCGTCGATCAGATCACGGCTTCGCTCGCGGGCGAGATCCAGAAACGCACTCGAGTTCATCATGTCGCTGATGCTACCGGACAATATGGACAGTATCCGTCCTATATGATGCGGATGTGGATCTTTCGGTCGGCCGGCTGCTCACCCTCATCGAGCTCCTCCAGGTGTACCGGCAGCTCAACGCGGAGGAGATCGCAAGCCGGCTCGAGGTGAGCCCGCGGACGGTGCGCCGATACATCACCGGCCTGCAGGAGATGGGCATCCCCGTCGAGGCCGAGCGGGGGCCCGCGGGCGGGTACCGGCTGCGGCGGGGCCCCAAGCTTCCCCCCTTGATGCTCAGCAATGACGAGGCACTGGTCACCGTCATCGGTCTCCTGGCGGCCCAGCGCCTCGGGCTGTCAGCGTCCGGTGCGGCTGTTCAAGGTGCGCTGGCGAAGCTCGACCGCGTCCTCCCGGAGACACAGCGCACCCAGGTCCAGGCGATGCAGGACTTCGTCAGCCTCGGGCTCTCCCCGGTCGCCCGGGACCACGCCGACGCCGAGACCATCCTCAGGCTGAGCACCGCCGCGCGGGACAAGTCCGGCGTTCGCCTGACCTACCGCTCTGCCGCCGGCGAGGTCACCGAGCGGGTCGTCGATCCCTATGGGGTTGCGTTTCAGAGCGGCCACTGGTACCTGGTCAGCTGGGATCACTTTCGGGGAGCCCTTCGTACATTCCGGCTTGATCGCATGCTCGCGACCGAGGTCACCAACGCGACCTTCCAGCGTCCCGACGACTTCGATGTCGTCGCCTACCTGCGCCAGGCCATCGGCGCGGCGGTGTACGGAACGCGCTGCGAGGTGCTGCTGGCGCTGAGCCTCGATGCCGCGAAAAGTCGCGTGTCGCCCACCGACGGCACGCTCGCGGCTTCCAATACGGGCACGCTGCTTCAGTTCAGCGCGGACGACCTCGACTGGGCGGCGTCCTTCCTCGCCGGCCTCGAGTGCGACCTGGTCGTGCTCGATCCTCCCGAGCTTCGTACGGCATTGCGACGCATGGCTGCACGCCTCCAGGCCGCAGCGCGAGGCCCCGGCCGGCGTCGAACGGCCGTCAACCCTCAGGCGCCGTGAGGCAGCCGCTACATGGCCGTGACACGAGCGCAGGGTGTCCTGCTATCTCGCTCGACCAGACTCGACCCATGACCTTTTCCGCCATCGCAGCGCACCCCATGGGCGGCACGACCCCGATGCGGCCATGAAAGTGGTGAAGGCGCTCGCGGACGAGCTGTCCGAGGCGGATCTCGCAGTCTTCGGGATCGAGGATCACGAGGACATGGCCGCGCCATCGGGAATCACGTCGATCGGCTACAACCTCGACGCCCTGCCCGACCGTGCCGGCTTCCTCGACGAGGCGGCGCGTCACGTCTCTCACGCACGGCGCAGCAAGCATCCGCTGTGCTTCGCGCTGATCGCCTTCGACCACGGTACCAACGGCGAGGGCGCCGCAGGGCATATCGCAGAGGAGGCGTTTCTCACCGAGGCGACCGCGCGATGGCGCGACGTCCTTCGCGCGGAGGACCTCATGGGCCGCTGGGGAGAGGACGAGTTCGGCGTCGTGCTCGTGAACTGCAGCACTGTGAGTGCCGTCCAGTTGTGCTGGCGGCTTCGCGAGGCGACTCCCGAAGGGCATTCATTCTCGGCCGGCCTCGCCTCCTTCCAGGGAACGGAAACGGTCGACGACCTCGTCGACCGGGCTGATGATTGCCTCGCGCAAGCACGAGCGAAGGGCCGGGACAGGACCGTCGCCGAGGGGCTAGTGGACCTCGACTGAGGTCTTGGCGCGGTCACGTCAAAGGCGTGGTCCTGCGTGCAATCGCCCATACTGCGGTTCGGGCCACGATGCCGTTGCGGCAACCAGTGAAGAGTGAGCACATGACTGACACACCACCAGCCGAAGATCCTCCCGAGCACGAGAAGAGCAGGCTGCGCCGCTTCGAGGACGCCATCCACGATCGCGTGCTCGCGGCCGAGGTTGCCGCTGAGGAGGCCGCTGGATACGGCACGCTGACCGCTGCCCGCGAGGCTGCGGAGACCGCCGCCAACCCGAAGCACGAGCTGGGCGGCGACGACGAGTCCGGCGCCGCCGATTCCGAATCCGGTTCGCCCCAGGGATAGGAACCCCCGCCCGTGTGGTGGGAGGAGCGGAAGCCGGGCGGGGCGATCCGATCGCTCATCTTCATGGCCCATCCGGGACCTTCAGCACTGGTCACGGTGGTTTTGGTGGCGATCGCCGGACTGGCCGGGCGCCGCGTGCCGGACGGCATCCTGATCCTGCAACTGGTAGGAGCGATGCTGCCGGTGCAGTTCTGCATCGGCGTCATCAACGATGTTGCCGATCTCCACGCCGATGTTTTGGCGAAGCCCCACAAGCCGCTCGTCCGTGGAGTGGTCACACGCTCGACCGCGACGGTCGCCGGCATCGCGCTCGGAGCGATCGGGCTCGGAGCTGCTGCGACAGTCAACCTCGCGACGCTCGGATTTGACGCGCTCGCTCTGAGTGCGGGTCTCGCCTACGACCTGGGGATGCGCAGGACACCACTTTCATGGGTGCCATGGTGGGGCGGCATGGCAGTCCTCCCGCTGGAGGGGTACGCGTCGATCGGAGCAGTCCCGTCGAAGCTGCTGGTCGTGCTCCCCTTGTCGGGCCTGCTTGCGATCGGGCTTCATTTCGCCAACGCGCTCCCGGACATCGACGGCGACCGGCTCGCCGGCCGGCGCAGCCTCCCCGTTCTTGCCGGAGCTGGTCGTTCGGAGTTTGCTGGGCCGGGAGCGCTTGCGGCCGCGGGACTGCTCGCGGTCCTCCTCGCCGGCCCTCTCGGCCAGGCCGGATTCCTGTTCTACCTCGGCGTCGCGGTGCTCGGCGGCGGGGTGGCCGCAGTGGTCGTCACACGATCGGCGCGGCCGTTTCCCGTGCTCGCCGTTGCCACGGCAGTGTTTGCAGTGACCTGGTTGGCGTCACTCCCGCGGGCCTGATCCCGGGACGGCGCCTTGGTACCATCGGCCGGCGTGCCCAAGTAGCTCAGTGGTAGAGCAACGCCTTGGTAAGGCGTAGGCCGTGAGTTCAATCCTCACCTTGGGCTCCAGACCGTCGTGTGTAGCTTCGCGTGGGGCTCCCGGGCCGGGCGGGTTATGGCCGAGGCATTCAGCGAACCGCTCGAGCGCGCCTTCGACGATCGGGGGCCGCTTCTGATCGATGCAGGGGTAGCGTCCCTTTTTCGAGAGCTGCGGCCCCGGCGACGAGAGTGGACTGCGGCTCCCGCGGCGTTTTCTCGCTGATCTTGGCGGCGTAGAGCAGGGCGTCAGCCCGCTGAAGCACCAGGTAGGCGTCGTCGCCGGCCGCTCCAGCGGCCCAGCCCACACTCACGCTGGCCGGTCCCGTGGGTAAATGCAATGCAGCGACGGTCTCCCTCATGCGTCGGGCGACCATCAACGGTGTCTCCTCCGATGGGTCGGAGATCAGCAGGACGAATTCGTCGCCGCCGATGCGGGCGAGCGTTTCGTCCTTGCGCGCCACGCTCGCGAGCGCCTGCCCGATTGCCACGAGGAGCGCATCGCCGGCTGCATGACCGTACCCGTCATTGATGCTCTTGAGGTTGTCGACGTCGATGGCGAGGATCGCAAAGGGGCGCCGAGATGCCAGCCGATCCACGGCATGCTCGAAGCCACGCCGATTGGTGAGCCCGGTCAGGGCATCGGTGACCGCGTTGGCTTCCGCCTCGCGGTGTCTGAGCGCGTTCGTCAGCGCCAGCGACGTCATCGCGCCGAGCCCTCCCAACCGTTCGACGAGGTCCTCGGTGATCGGTTTGTCCCGCGTCGAGACCACGAGTACGCCATGGACCGCATCGTTGACCCGAACCGGGACGTACGCAGCGAACTTCAGTCCGAAGCGAGCGATTATCTGACGCGCCCGAGGTCCAGCGTGCTCAGGGTCGAGCGCGCCCGTCACCGCTTCACCGGCGGCGAGTGCCCGAGGGATCAACGGGTGCTCAGCGATCGGCATCCAGGTGCCGACAGCGCTGGCGCCGGTGTCGTCGCTGTCCGCGATGATCCTCATGGTGTCGGCCGATATCTCGTAGTAGACGCCACGGCGGGCGCTGCTGCCCGGCGGTGATGCCAACGTGGCGGCTAGATCGGTTGCCGTCTGGACCACCTGCTCGGGGTCCAGGCTGAAGGTGAGTGCCTGGGTCGCGAACTCGAGGACCGTCATCTGCCGGCGCTGCTCGGCCAGCAGCTCCTGGCACGCGGCAAGCTCCTCTCGGAGCCTGGCTACCTCGATCGCGGAATTCTTGTGGGTCACTTCCTACACTCCCGAAATAGACTCGCAGCACTCCGGTCCCCGGGGCGGTGCTCTCGATGAAAACGGTACTAACCGTTCTTGCACCGTCACACCGGGCAGGCTCAGGAATCGCCAGCGCTGCAACAAACACGCACGCCAGAGACGGCTTGACCGTATTCAGGTCGTTGCTGATGCGACGTGCGGGATGGGCACGGTCGCGTGGAGTGCCGTCCCGGCGCCTGGAGCTGACTCAAGGAGGAGGTTCCCCCCGAGAGCGTCGATCCGGTCTTCCATGTTCGTCAGGCCGGCGCCCCGCGTGGCGGCGCCGATGTCGAACCCGCGACCATCGTCGAAGACGTCGACATGGATCAGCTCGCCATCAGCGCGCAAGCGCACCTCGACTACTGACGCCGCAGCGTACTTCTGCACGTTCTGGAGTGCTTCCAGCGTGCAGAAGTACAGCGCCGCCTCGATCTCCTGCGGGTAGCGGCCGATGCCATCGGCGTCGACGTGGACTGGCACAGTCGCCTTGCGTGCCTGCGCCTCCAGGGCCACCACCAGCCCCTTGTCGGCGAGCAAAGGCGGATAGATCCCCCGGGCCAGGTCACGCAACGTCTCAAGCGCTTCGTCGGCGTCGCCCTTGAGCTGCTCCAGGGTCGCCGCCGCCCTCGCCGGGTCACGTCCCAGAAGCATCTGCGCCAGCCCGAGCTTCACCTTCAAGGCCACCAGATGCTGCTGAGCACCGTCATGGAGGTTGCGCTCCAGGCGGCGCCGCTCCACGTCCTGGGCGCTCACCAATCGTTGCCGGGAGGCACGCAACTCATCGAGCCGCGCCCGCAGGTCAGCGCTCAATCCCACGTTCTTGAGCACCAGTCCCGCCTGGTGGGCGAGGTCGTCCACGAGCTTGCCTTCGATCGGGGTCAGGCCCTCGCCGTGGCGTTTGGTGACGCTCAACGCCCCGAGCAACTCGCCCTGGTGGCGCACCTCCACCGCTCGCGTCGCCCCCGGCAACGCCGGCAGCGCCCCGTTGCTCATCGCCAGCGCCCTGTGCATGCTCACGTCCGCCGGATAGGTCGCCGCCGGACGCAGCTCCGAGTTCCCGCGCAGCCACACCGTCGCTGAGTCCGCGCCCGTTCCCTCCTGAAGCACCCGTGCCATCCGGGGCAAAACCTCATCCGCCGCATACGTCTCCGCCACCCGTCCCGAGAACTCGCTGAGCACCTCGTACGGGGTCGCCCGCTGCCCGTACACCAGCCGGTTGGCCACCCGCTGCAGCCGCTCCCGTATCGGCTGGAAGCCGATCGCAACGATCGCGGTGGCCAGGATCGAGAGCGCAAGGTTGGGCTTGCCGCCACTCCCCACAAGGGTTCCGACCCCCACGGCGATGCCCACATACACCGCCGTGATGAACACCGCGAGCGACCCGTATACGAGCGTCCGGCTAATGAACACATCGATGTCGTACAGCCCATACCGCATCACCGCCAGCCCGATGGTGGCTGGAACAATGACCAGGAGGCTGCCACTCCCCGCCGCCCAGGCCCAGTCACTAGGACCACCCGTGCCGGAGCCCGGAAGTCCGAAGGCCAGGACGAGCAACCCCAGGGAGGCTGCGGCGGTGTATGCAAACCAACGCAGCTGACTTCGTTCGATCCCGCGGGAGCGGCGGAACCGGACCACGGCTGCTGCGAGCACCAGCAGCAGTATCAGCAGGAGCGAAAGTCCAGAAGTGGGGCCATTACCGTTCGTCATCCCGTCGAGCGCACGTACCGCGAGCGGGTTGGCGATGTTGGGAAGACGTGGTGACAACTGAATCGGCGCCACCGCGACCATCCCCGACGCGGTCACCTTGATCACCCCCACCCCGAGCAACCAGGCGACCCACCGCCAGCGTCGCCCGGGTAGGTGGCCGTCCGGAAAGTACAACACGAGGAACCCGAGGAGAATCGCACCCACGGTACCCGTGTCGTTGAAAACCCACGCCGGCCACGCCGCCCAGCCCGCCGGCGACGCGCCGCTCAACAGTCCCCGCATGGCTATGAAGTCGGCCGTGAGGTAGATGGCGTCGAGAGCCGCGATCGCGAGCAGCAACCAACCGATCGGGTTCCTCGGCCGACGGACAGCGATCATCACGCCGAGAGTGCCGACCACCGGTGCCTGAAGGAAATACACGAGCTGTGCGGTACCCACCGAGTCGATCGCCTTCCAGTCGAGAACGAGGAGGACGAGGCTGCCGACAATCAACGCCAGCGCACCGAGCCCGATTCCCCACGCAAGGTGAACGGTTCGCGGCGCCGATCGTGCCGTCATGACGGAGACCATATCGGCAGCGAGGTGGCCCGTCGATGGTGCGACCGCCCCTCGCATGCGGGTGCCAGCACTCTCAGCTTCCAGGCACTACCTCCGCCGGGTGAGCGTTGGCGACAAGCAAAAAACGTGAAGCCAGGCCAAGGCAACGCGCGTGTGAAAGGCAACGCGGCGAGCGATGTGATCGAGGCCGCTCAGAAGAGCAGCGAGGTCATCAGCGCCCGAGCCTCACAGCGAGCGCTCGTGAGAACGCCGGATGGACGCCACGCAGCTGGACCCAGCGCGCGCCGAACCCGTCCTCGACGATGCGTCCCTGGACGCCGAGCGCTGCCCCTTCCATGATGCTGGCCACCCCCGAGCAGATGAACGCAACTGAGCCGGCTACCCCCAGCGCGAGTCCCAAGGGATGTGCTACCGGCGATAGGACGGTAATGGCCGATACCGGGATGATGGCGATCCAGGCCACGCCGCCGAGGGCGGCAAGCCGAACCGTCGCATCGTGACGGCGCTGCACACGCACCGCCACCGCGTTGCTCGCGGGAAGGTAACCGGTTGCACTTCGGCGCGTCGCGACCCAGGCGAAGAGCAGCGCAAGCCAACTGACGAAGAACAGGCAGCCAACCCAGCCGGGCGTCGTGCTGTACCGACGGCGAAGATTGGATGTAGCGGGCGCTCCCGTCATCACGCAGACCGCCGGTAGCCGACCCTCCTCGAAGTAGGCGACCGGCACGGTGACCGTGTCCTCGCTCCATCCCGGATAAGGCAACGTGGGCGGCGATTCCATCCGAGAAGCGTAGTCCGGTGACCACAGAATGGAAGCAGAGATGGATTTCAACGGCCCTGCGTTCAATCCTCACCTTTGGGCTCAACCCGCGTGAGCGACCTCATCGCCACCAGTGAATCCGGGCGGCGGTCACCGCTGCCTTGACCGGCTGCGCAACGTCAGCTTCCATGCGCGCGAGGTTCTGCACCCATTCGCCGGCGATCACGACCGCCATCGCCCCGCGGATCGCTCGCTCATCGGTCCCTGAGCGGAGCATGCAGTCCACCGCAGCCGAGCGCAATGCCTCAGGCGATGGCAACTCGCGGGAGTTGTTGTCACGCAACGTCGTGAGTTCGTCCGCAAGACGATCGACGCCGCTCAGCAGGACTCGCACCTGCTCCTCGACCCTCGCGACACTCTCGGGACAGGAATTGGCTCGGTACCCGAGGTCGGTGGCGACCATGACGAGCAGATCCCCGGCAAGCAGCGCCTGGCTCCCGGCGGAGACCACCCGCGCCGCGGCGTTGGCATCGAGCGGTCTGGCGCCGCGCTCAATGAGAAAGGCATCAAAGGCTTCGCCCGCGCGGTCACGTGCCCGGACGGCGTCGGCGCGGATTCGTTCGATGTTCGATTCGCCGGTGACATCGAGTACCAGGTCAAACGATCGCGCGAGGTATGCGCGAACCGCGCGATAGAAGCCTGCGGTCGCCCGCGTGAGGTCGCGTCGCGCGCCTCGTGGCCAGAGCAGCACTCCGACGACGACACTGATGCCGGTGCCGACCGCAACGTCCTCGATCCGTACCAGTCCGACCTGCCAACCGGCAGGTGCGATCAGGTTGAAAACGATGATGACCATCACGGTGAACGCCGCCTGCCCCGCCACGAACCCGATCGCGCTCGCGGCATACGACGCGAAGAAGATCACAACCGGCAGCGCGATCCACATGAGCACCTGATCGTTACCGGCGATGACGGCGAACACGCCGCCCACGGCGAACCCGATGACGCTCCCGACAATCGCCTCGGCGGTGGTCCGTCCCGTCGACAGGGCGTTCGATCGGAGAACGGTGAGAGCGCCGAGCACCACCCAGAATGCGTGCTCGAGGCCCAGGATTCGTGCCAGCAGAACGGAGATAGCCAATCCGATGCCCACGCGCAGGCTGCTGTGCAGGATGGTCGAGCTCGGCTCCAGGTGAGTGCGAAGCGTCCCAGCGCTGCGCGCCACCACACCGCGCGCGCCTTCGAGCTGTGGGGTTCCTGCGGGCAGTGACACGCGCTCGTCGGGCCGCCCACCCGCGGCGATCACCGCGTTCGTGCTCAGCGCGATCGTCAGGTAGGCGATCACACGCAGGGTATGGTCGACGTCGATGCTGTCGAGCACCTCGTTCGGTGCTCGTCCGGCGGCCAGCTCGACCGCAGCCCAGCGATCGAGTGCCGCGCGATGTGCGCGCCGCGCCTGCTCGAGGTCGCGAAGTACAGGCGCCGGCCCGTCTGTGAGGACGGCTGCGTCTGAGCGCAGCGCTCTGATCACCGCGGCGGCAAGCTCATCTCCCTCCTCGATGCACGGCCGCATCGACGGGCGCTGGTCATGGAACGGGCGCTCCGCGAGATCGACGACCTGCTCGAGCTGAGACACGAGCTGGACGAATGCGCGATCGCGACGCGTTGGACCCGCGGGACGCATCCCGTTGCGCGCGTACTCACGTCGGACCGCTGACACGGCGGCGCGTGCAGTCCGCGTGTAGGTTGCGACCTGCGCGTGTGCTGATCCATCGCGCATCGCTGTGACGAGGTCGGCAACAGCGATGCACACGCCGGCGGCCCGCTTACGCACCCATGCGTGTTCGAACCACGGCCACAAGAACACGCCCGCGAGAGTCGACACAACACCGGCGAGCATCCATCCGGCCAGGCGGGTGGGAATCGCGGAAACGCCTGCAGGGACAGAGGCAGCGAGCACATACGCAAGCAGGAGCGCTGTCTGTGCAGCCTTGACGTAGCCTCCAAACACGCCCGCGAACGACAGGGCGAATCCGATCACCAGCATGACGGCTGCGGCCGCTGCGGCGCTGAACGAGACTGCGGTTCCGAGAGCAACGAGTGCCGCCCCGACGAGCGTCGCGGCTGCGTAGGCCACAGCTCGTGGGCGCCGAGGACCTCCGAAGTCGGCCATGACCAGCAACCCGAAACATCCGAAGACTGCAAAGGTGGCGACCTGCAGGTCGCGGAAGACCAGGAGCGTTATTGCGAAGATCGAGGGATTGATGATGGCCGCACGCACGGCGCGGTGCAGCGCGACGCGTCGAGGGTCGGGACGCTGCGCGGGTGCGACAGGCGCCGATGACGGTGCGATTTCTGCCGTGGCGGGAACGGTCGCCGGGCCGGTCACCCGGGCATCCTAGTGAACGAAGAAGACCCCCAGCGCACTGCCAGGGGTCTCTCTAAAGGGGGGTGGGTTGCGGTGTGTACGTTGATCCTATTGAGACGCGAGGAAAGGAGGGGTTAAGGACCTGCTCTGGCTCCGCCGTGGACGGCGTCGGGGGCGGTCGGGTAAAATGGCGCGATTGACCCGTTCTGCCGGGGTCAGGTAAGCTCGGCCGGGCTCGAGGGGAGGGGCGGGGCGCCCGATCTGCCTCAGGCATCGGTCTGTCGTCGGAACATGTGGGGGAGGGTCTGGCATGGTCGCGAGCCTGAGCTTCAGCGATGGCGACACGCTGCACCTGCTGCTGACCCTGAGCATCCTCCTCGCGGCCGTCCATGCCGTGGGCTTCGCGTTCGTCAAGCTGCGCCAGCCGAGAGTGGCCGGCGAGATCGTGGCCGGGCTCCTCCTCGGACCCACCGTCCTGGGGTATCTCCGCCCCGACCTGGCCCACGAGCTGGTCGCAGGGAACGCGTCCTCGACAGCGGTCCTGGGGGCGATCTACCAGCTTGGACAGCTGCTCCTGATGTACTGCGCCGGGGCGACCCTGCGCTCGCATCGCCGCCGGGGCGAGGGGCGGACGACGGTGCTCATCGCAATGTTTGGCAACGTCATTCCCTTTGCCGTCGGCGCCGCGTTCATGGTCGTCGTCAACCCGGGCGGTTTGATCGGCACCGCCGGAAACCGCACCGCGATGCTGATCGTTTTTGCATGCGGTATCGCGGTGACCAGCATCCCCGTGATATCCCGGATTCTGGTTGACCTCGGACTCATGAGGACATCGTTCGCACGCGTCGTGCTCAGCGTCGCGCTCATCGACGACGTGATTCTGTACGTGTTGCTCAGCATCGCGGTGGGACTGGTGGCCACCGGTTCGAGCGACAGCTTCGCTCTGCCGAGCCTGTTATCCCTGCACCCCGGCTCGGCCATTTCGGATGCCTACTACGTGATCGTCTCGGTGGCCATCTTCGCGCTGCCGCTCGTGTTCGGCCGTTCGTTCGTCGAGAGGGCAGGGGCGCTTCGCTTCAACATTCTTGGACGCAGCAATGCGCTCGCCTTCCAGGTCGTCTTCATGATGATCATGACGAGCCTCGCGCTGTTCCTCGGCATATCCCCGATTTTCGGTGCCTTCGTCGCCGGCATTCTCGCCGGCACGCTCACCGCGAACAAGGTGGGCGCTACCACGGTTTCTCTCGACGCCGCGCGGGCTCAGGCGAGCATTCAGAGCTTCTCGTTCGCCTTCTTCATTCCCATCTACTTCGCGATCGTGGGATTGAAGCTCGACCTGATTCGTCAGTTCGATGTCTCGTTTTTCGCGCTGTTCCTGGTCTTCGCCTGTGTGGTGAAGGGTTTGAGCGTGTACCTCGGCGCGCGCGTCGCGCGGGAGCCACGCGACAGCGCCATCAACCTGGCAATGGCGCTCAACGCTCGAGGTGGTCCAGCGATCGTCATGGCGTCGGTGGCGTTCGATGCGCACATCATCTCGGAGAAGTTCTACGTCGACCTGGTGCTGCTCGCGCTTGTGACCTCCATGATGGCCGGCGCGTGGCTCGACCGAGTCATACGCCAGGGAACCTTTTTCGCGGAGTCTCAGACCCAGGAGCCGGCTGATCCGGAAGCCGCTCGGGCCGCGCCCGGCGGCATCGTCGCGTAGCTCAGCTCACCTGACGCTCAAACGCCGGAGCAGCCGTCTCGGCGACCCGTGGGCGTCCCGTGAGCTCGACCATCTGCTCCGGAGCCCCGGCGCCCGTGCGCAGTTCGCGGTTCATCTCGCGCTCGAGCACGTCGACTCGCTTGCTGATCTCGCCGAGCACGAACCGCAGCACGAAGCGTCCGGCGGCCAGGTCGGGTGCCCCTGTCGACGGGGTCGTCGGCATCGTGCGCAGCACCCCGATCAGCGTCACAGCCTCTTCGAGGGCATTCTCATGAAGCTGGCGGACGGTCACTGAGCCGAACTGTTCGAGCTGGGCCCGCGACCGCAGCACAACCGCGAGGTCGCGCTGCCGGTTGGGGGTGAAGGCCTCGTCCGGGAAGGCGAGCGGCCGGAGGGTCTGGAGGTACGCGTGCCAGCCGAGTGCCGCCTCGAGGTACGCCACGGCTCGGCGCTCGTCGCGGCGCGTCTCGTCGATCGTCCGCTGCGTCCTTGCTCGCGACTTTCGCACTCCGCGGACAATCAACCCGAGAGCGATGAGCACAACGATCACCGCCGCGCCGGCAACGATCGCGACAATCCCCAATGCCATAACAGCTGAGAGGGTATCGCGTACTACGCGACCTCGTGACTCACCTGATGTGACGTCGGGGCCGCCCCCGATGGATTCGCGGTGATCGCTACGGAGCTCACGGCTCCGGCCAATACCGGAGGACTCGGAACTCCCCGTCGTGACGCTGCCAGAGCTCGAGCCCGGGGGCATTCCGCCAGCCCTTCACCAGCGTCGCTATGGCGCGGAGGTTCCTGGCCAGCGTCAAAGCAGGCGAGGGCAGGTAGCGCCCCTGGCTATCTCGTGTCATGCCTCTCGATGGTTAACGTCGCGGCGGTGGTCCCAGATCACCGTCGCTCGACCAGGTCTCGCGGCGAGCGCGGACGATCCGTCACTCGGGCTTGGACCGGCGCCGATCGGAGACAAGGCTCAAGGCGCGATGGCCGCAGTTCACGCACTTGAACCGTGGTTGACGGGTCTGCCAGCTCACGTCGGTCTGATCGACGTGCATGCGGATGACCCTGTCGCTCCCGCACCGATCACAGCGCAAAAGGATGTTCTCCCCACTCCCCTGGGGCATGTCTTCGAGGATGACATCTCGGTCCCGGTTTTTCCAGTCCGGCTCAACCTTCCGCCTGTGCTGACCCAAGCCCGTCAGGTACGAACCGGGTGTCCGGGACCAGTTCCAGGTTCGCTCCCTGGGCCGCGATCTCGAGCAGGGCAGCGAAGTCCTGGTCGCCGAAGCCCTGGCCGATGAGGCCGACGACGATCTGATGGGTGAGTGCGGTGAGGGGGAGCGGAACGTTGCGCTGCCGTGCCGCCTCGAGTCCGAGCTCGAAGTCCTTGCGCAGCAGGTGACCGGTGAAGGTGGGCGTGTAGTCGAGGTTCACGAAGGCCGGCGTCTTGTACCGGCTGAAGACGGACCCGAGCACGCTCTCATTGATGAATGCCAGATAGTCCGCTCTGGCGATCCCGCCGCTCTCAGCGAGCACAGTCGTCTCAGCGAGGATCTGCGCGACGACACCGAGGATGAGGTTGTGGCAGATCTTCACGAGGCGCGCTGCCTCACCCTCGCCCACATAGGAAACGCTCCGTCCCAACATCTCGAGGTATGGCAGGACGCGGATGTAGGCCTCGTGAGGCCCGGACACCGCCACGCTGAGCATGCCGGCACGGGCGGCCTTCGGGTTACCACTGACCGGAGCGGCGAGGAGTGCGACGCCCCGCTCAGCAGCCCTCTCGCGAATCTCGCTCGAGACCGTCATCGAGACGGTTGATGCGTCGACCACCAACGCCGGGGCGCGGGACGGATTCGCGAGCAGGCCGCTCGGTCCGGTCATCACCTCCTCGAAGTCGCTCGACCCGGCGACCATCGTGATCACGATGTCCCGGTCAGCGAGGTCGACCGGACGCTCGACGACGCGAGCGCCGCGATCAAGGAGCGGCTTGGCCTTCGCGCTGGTGCGGTTGTAGACGGTCAGATCGCAGCCGTGCTCCAGCAGCCTCGTGGCAAGGACCTCGCCCATCCGGCCAACCCCGATCCAACCGAGGGTCTGGCCATCCGGTGCCTGCTCGGTCATGTCCTCCCCCTCAATGGCTGGTTCGCCCGACGGGTCTTGCGCAAACGATTGCCTAGCATAGCCGCACCATTTTTGCGGTGTCAACGCGCCGGTTATTCGGCGCTGACCCGCGGCCGTGCGCTGCGCTGCGTCTTGGCAGCCCCGGCCACGGTCGACTCGCGAACGATGAGATCGGGGGTGAAACGCACCCGACGGCGGGTCGGCTCGTCGCTTTCGATCTGATCGAGGAGCAGGCGTGCCGCTACCGAACCGAACTCGTGGATCGGAACATGCATGGTGGTGAGACTCGGGCTGACGCGGCTTGCCAGCGGGATGTCGTTGTATCCGACGATGGCGAGATCCTCCGGGATCCTCAGGCCCATCTGTCGAGCCACCTCCGCAGCGCCGATCGCCACCATGTCGGTGACGGCGAACAGTGCCGTCGGCGGTTCGGGCAGCGAGAGCAGCCGCCGCGCTGCGGCGGTGCCGCTTTCCTCGGTGTAGCCGGCCTCGACGATGAGGTCTGGATCGGCGGCAAGGCCGGCGACGGTGTGCGCGGCGAGGTAGCCGCGCCGGCGCAGCATGCCCGTGCTGACCGTGGATTTCCCCGCGAGATGCCCGATGCGGGTGTGCCCGAGATCGATCAGGTGGGCGGTGGCGACCTGGCCGCCGAGAAGATCGTCGGAGCCCACGAAGGGGTCCTCGCCCTCGTCGCTGAAGCGGTTCACCAGCACGTAGGGCCCCTTCTGCCTGCGCAGGTCACGGACGCTCGGGTCTTTGAGAAAGCTGCTGGCGATGATGACGCCGTCGACCCGGCGAGCCTGGAGGCTCTGGAGATGAGATCGTTGCCGCTCGGGAAGGCCGTCGGTGTTGCAGAGCAGGACGTTGAATCCACGCGGCGCCGCCGCGTCCTCAACTCCACGAAAGAGCGCCGCGAAAAAAGGGTTGGTGATATCGGGGATGACCACGGCGAGCACGTTGGTCTGGCGCATCTTCAAACCGCGCGCGATTCCGTTGGGTTGGTAGCCCGTCTCGCGGAGCAGAGCCTCGATCCGGGATCTCGTGGCGGTCGCGATTCTCAGGCCGGGATCGTTGTTCGCCACCCTCGAGATCGTCGAGGGGTGGACACTGGCGCGCGCCGCCAGCTCCTTGAGTGTCACCGGCATATGCTTGGCCCTTGACATTGCTTTCAGCTGGGTTCTAGGCTAGCGCAATCGTTTGTTCATCGGTACACAGCTCGCCATGTCGCGAGCGGGGGACGAGCATGCGGAAGCCAGTGTCTTTGGCCGTGACCGGGATCGTCTCAGTGGGTGCATTTGGTCTCGCGGCATGCGGTAGTTCCAGCCCCGGCACCAGCGGCTCCCCTCAGGCAGCTGCACCGATCACGATCGGTGTCTCGGTGTCGCTGACCGGTGATTTCTCGGGAGACGGCAAGGCTCTCGTCCAGGGCTATGACCTCTGGGCGAAAGACGAGAACGCCAAGGGAGGCCTGCTCGGCCACCACGTGACCATGAAGTACGTTGACGACGCGAGCAGCACCACGCAGGTGGTCACCAACTACCAGAATCTGATCACCCAGGACAAGGTCGCGCTCGTCTTCGGACCGTTCAGCAGCCTGCTCACGATACCGGCGTCGACGGTCACAGACCGCTTCGGCTACGCGTTCCCCGAACCCGCGGGCGGCGGCCCGAGCGTCTTCACCCGAGGCATCCATTCACTGTTCTTCGTGCAGCCCGCTCCGGTCGAGGACAACCTGGTGAGCTTCACGCAATGGGTGCTGTCGCTTCCGGCGAGCCAGCGACCGGCGACGGCGGCGTACTCCACCGAGGACGACCCCTTCACGCAGCCGCAGGTCGACAAGGCCCGCTCCCTGCTCGAGGCCGGCGGCGTCAGAACCGTCTCCTACAAGGTGTATCCGGCCGAGACCACGGACTTCACCCCGCTGGCGCAGCAGGTGATCAGCGCGAACGCGGATGTCGTCATCCTGGGGACGCAGGAGCCGGATGCCGTGGCGTTCGTCAAGGCGTTCCAGCAGCAGCACTACAACCCCAAGGCGCTGGTCGAGACGGCAGGGCCCGATCAGGGCTCCGACTTCGCCACCAAGGTTGGGAGCGCCAACACCGAGGGCATCATGGTCCCGGCGGGATGGTGGTCGAGCGCCAAGACTCCCGGCAACGCAACCTTCGTGAGCGAGTACATCGCCGCGTACGGTGGGGCTCCCGGTGGAATCCCGAGCGACGCGCCCGAGGCGTACAGCGTTGGTGAGGTCGTCGACCAGGCCGCACAGAAGGCGCACAGCATCGCCAACTCGGCCCTCATCGCCGCGCTGCACACGGGGACATATCAGACCGTTCAGGGGCCGATGGCGTTCGACTCCCTCGGCAGGCCGAACGGCGCAAGCTTCCTCGTTCAATGGCAGAACGGTGTGACCGTCCCGGTCTACCCGCCGTCAGCCGCAGTCGCTCAGCCGGAGTACCCCAAGCCCGCCTTCTCCGGGTGACCGGGGGGGCACCGTGACCCTGGTCCTGGAAGCGGTTGTCTTCGGGATTCTCACGGGTGGCGTCTATGCCTTGATGGCTTCGGGGCTGACGTTGATCTTCGGCGTGATGCGGATCATCAACGTCGGCCACGGAGCCCTCGTGATCCTCGGCGCATACCTCAGCTTTGCCCTGCTCCGTTCGGTCAACATCGACCCGTTCGTCAGCCTGGTGATCACCATGCCGGCAATGTTCCTGCTCGGCGTCGTGCTGCAGATCGTCTTCATCCGGCCACTCAAGGAGGATCGCGAGGCTCTCTCGGTGTTGGTGACCTATGCGATCGCGCTGGGGATCGAGGGTCTGCTCGGCTACCTGTTCACCAACAACTTCGCGCAGCTGAACGCGTGGTACGAGACCGCGTCGTTCGCAGTCTTCGGATTCCACATCGCCTACGTCTACATCTTCGGGTTCGGCCTGTGTCTCACGATCCTGGCGGTCATCTTCCTGGTGCTGTATCGCACCACGTTCGGGTCAGCGGTCCGCGCGACGATGTTGAATCGGACCGCCGCCCAACTGGTCGGCGTGAACGTTGATCGCGTCTCGGCGATCGCGTTCGGGATCGGTGTCTCGACCGCAGCGGCCGGCGGGGTCATCTTCGGCATGACCAATGCGTTCAATCCGGGGAGCCACTACGACCTCATCTCGCGGCTGCTCACGATCATCGTGCTCGGTGGCCTCGGCAGCCTCCGGGGAGCGGTCATCGCGGCAGTTGCCATGTTGATCATCGAAGATGTCACCGCCGTGGTCGTCTCGCCCGTCTGGGCGAGCTTCGCGTTCTTCCTGCTCCTCGTCGCCGTGCTCGTGGTCCGTCCGCAGGGGTTGTACGGTATTCGCGTTCGAGAGCGCATATGAGATCGCCGGCGCGGGTGCGCGCGGCCAAATGGACGGCGCTGGTCATCGTGGTGGTCGTCGCGGCCCTCGTGCCCGTCTTCGAGACCGATCCCGCGACCGTCAACATCGCGGTGTTCACCGCGATGTACGTCGGCCTCGCGACCGCGTGGAACATCATGGGCGGCTACACCGGTTACGTCTCGCTGGGACACGCTGCCTTCTTCGGGTTCGGCGCCTATGCGTTCGGCCTGGTGCTCGCGCACCTCGGAATCCAGGCTGGGTATGAGCCCTTTGTGTTCGTCCCGGTTGCCGGTGCGCTCACCGTGGTGCTTGCACTGGTGATCGGCTGGATCGCGCTGCGCACCCGCGCGGCGACATTCGTGATCGTGACGATCGCGATGATGTTCATGATCCAGCTGCTTGCCGAGAACCTCGTGGGGCTCACCGGCGGTGGTTCCGGGCTGAGCTTCCCGGTGCCGCCCTGGAGCGGCGACTTCTTCGACACGCCGTTCTACTACGCCATGCTGGTGATGGCCTTGGTCTCACTCGCAATCTCGTGGTGGATCCGGCGCTCCAAATTCGGCCTCGGGCTGCTCGCGATCCGCGACGACGAGGACAAGGCGCTCGCCGTCGGCGTTCCGGCGCACGCCTACAAGCTGACCGCGTTCATGATCAGCGCCGGTCTGGTGGGAATGATCGGGGCGATCTACGGCTACTACGTCACCTACATCTACCCGCAATATGCCATCGACCCGCTGGTCGGCATATCGCTGGTCTTGATGGTGTTCCTGGGGGGCCTCGGAACATTGTGGGGGCCGGTGCTGGGCGCGGTCATCCTCGAGCCGGCGCAGCTCTGGCTGGCGTACAACTTTGGTGCGAGCAGGCTGTACCTCGTGTTCTACGCAGCGGTGTTTCTCGTCGTCATCCTGCTGCTGCCGCGTGGCATCGTTCCCTCGGTCGGCGACCTGGTGAAGCGCGTGATCGCACGCCGTGCGATCGGCCCATCCGGCACCGCCTCGACCTCGAGCGACACGCACACCGTGGCACGGGTGCAATCCCCATGAGCCTGCTCGAGGTCGAGTCCCTCTCCAAGCGCTTCGGGGGTGTCACCGCCGTCGACGGCTGCTCCTTGTCCCTGCAGCTCGGCAGCATCACCGGCCTCATCGGCCCGAACGGGTCGGGCAAGACGACCGTCTTCAATCTCATCACCGGTTTCATCGTGAAAGACGACGGCGACGTCCGCTTCAATGGCCGCTCAATCGCCGGTCTCGGCCCGAATCGAATCTATGGCCTGGGGATCGGTCGCACCTTCCAGCTGGCGCGTATCTTTCCGCGCCTGACGGCCCTGGAGAACATGCTCGTCCCCGTCCGCCGCTCGGGGATCAGAGCACTCTTCTCGCGAGGGCAGTGGCACGACGAGAAGGCCCGAGCGATGGACATGCTGGCGGCCATGGACATCGCCGACGTGGCCGGTCTGCTCGGCGGCTCGCTCTCGTACGGCCAGCGCAAGCTGCTCGAGCTGGCCGCGGTGATGATGGCCAGACCGCAGCTGGTCCTGCTCGACGAGCCGGCAGGCGGCGTGAACCCTGCGCTCGTCGAGCGCATCGGCGAGCACATTCGCGACCTCAACCGGCAGGGGGTCACGTTCCTCCTCGTCGAGCACAACATGCCGTTCGTGATGGGGTTGTGCCAGCAGATCGTCGTGCTGCACCGAGGCGCGGTGCTGGCACAGGGCACGCCCGCGGACGTGCGCGGCAATCCCGCCGTCCTCGACGCGTATCTGGGGTCATAGATGAGCGCGCTCCTCGAACTCGACGGCGTCACCGCGGGCTACGGTGGCGGCGACGTCCTTCACGAGCTGAGTCTCTCCGTTGAGGAGGGCGCGATCACCTGCGTCGTCGGCCCGAATGGCGCGGGCAAATCGACGATCCTTCGCCTGGTGAGCGGATTGATCAAGCCGCGGCTCGGCAGCGTTCGCTTCCGCGGCGATTCGATCGCCGGGTTGACCCCTCGCCAGATCCTTCGACGCGGGATCGTTCAGGTGCCCCAGGAGCGCAGTCTCTTTCCGACCATGACCGTGTGGGAGAACGTGCGGATGGGTGCGTACACGCTGTCGGATCGAGGCCTCCTGGCGCGCCGGATGACCAACGTGTGCGAGACGTTTCCGATGGTTGCCGAGCGCCGCCACGAGCGCGTGGCTGCACTTTCCGGCGGCCAGCAGAAGATCGTGGAGTTCGCTCGCGCGCTGATGCTCGATCCGAAACTCCTCGTGCTCGATGAACCGTCGATGGGTCTCGATCCGAAGACTCACACCATCGTGTTCGACCTGATCCGCGACATGAACAAGGCCGGTCGGACCATTCTGCTGGTGGAGCAGAACGCGCGCTCGGGCCTGGGCCTCGCGAGCCACGGCGTCGTCCTCGAGAGTGGTCGCGTGCGTCTCGAGGGAACGGGAGCGGGCGTGCTCGGCAACGGCGAGATCGCGCGGCTGTTTCTCGGAGCACCGGTGTGATGGACCCGGCGATGAACCGCGTGCAGATCGCCGCGCATCACTGGCAGCCTCGATTTGTCGCCAACGGCATCGACGTCAACGATTTCGAGAACGTCCTCGCCAAAACCGTCGAATGGGCGGACTGGGGACCGAACTGGCGCGAGATGGGCGGCGTGCATGAGGCACTTGGCCACGAGGCGGAGCGCAAGGGACGCATCGTGTCGGCCGCCGCGGCGTACCAGCGAGCCGCGTGGTGCTATCACCTCGGCAAGTTCCTGTGGTTCGAGGACCTCACACTGCATGCGACGCTGCGAGACCAGGCCGTTGCCGTCTACGGGCGGACGTTGGGCCGCCTCGACCCGCCGGCGGAACGGCTCGACATCCCCTTCGAGGGCCACGGCATCCCTGGTCATCTCCGCCGTCCAAAGGGGGTAGCGAAACCGCCGCTCGTGCTCATCGTACCGGGCCTCGATTCGTCGAAGGAGGAGATGTTCAGCATCGAGGACGAGTTCCTCCGCCGGGGGATGGCGACTCTCAGCATCGACGGTCCCGGGCAATCGGAGAACTCCGTGGACTTCGCCATCCGTCCCAACTGGGAGTCCGTGATCACGCCGGTGCTCGACCACCTCGCCGATATCGGCCTCGACAACACCTTCGGATTGATCGGACTCATGGGTATCAGCATGGGAGCCATCTACGGTCCGCGCGCCGCGGCGCACGAGCCGCGCCTCAACGCGGTCGTCGGGCTGGCCGGCCCCTACAACCTCGGTGAATGCTGGGACGCGCTCAACCCGCTCACGCGAGGCGGCTACGTCTTCTACACGAAGTCCGCGAGCGAGGAGGAGGCGAGAGAGAAGGCTTACGGCCTCAACCTTCAGGGGGTCCTGGACCATGTGACGCAACCGTTGCTGGTGATTCACGGTGCGCGTGATCGCCTCTTCCCACCCGAGCAAGCCGAGCGCATCGCGCGTGAGGCGCCGAACGCCACGCTGCTCATGTACCCGGACGGCAATCACGTTTGCAACAACATCGCCTACAAATACCGGCCGGTGATGGCGGACTGGATGAGCGAGCAGCTCAGATAAGGAACCGCACCGGTGACCGTGGGCGAGGCGCAGACGTCGCGTCCCGGCCGGTGCTCACAGGAGATGCTGTCATGACCCTCGATGCCCTCGCCGGGGTCCCGCCAAGTCCCGGCCGGATGAACGTCGATTTCGAGGAACGCGTCGACTTCACGCGGCTGCGCGCATACCGTCTCTCGCGCGCGCGGGCAGCCCTCGACGCCTCGGAACTGGGGGCGGTTCTGCTGTTCGATATCAACAACATCCGGTATGTCTCGGCGACGATGATCGGGGAGTGGGCTCGCGACAAGGTGGCGCGCTATGCGCTGCTGACTCGTCGCGGTGAGCCGATCGTCTGGGATTTCGGATCCGCGGCGCGGCACCATCAGCTCTATTCGCCCTGGATCCGGCCGGAGAACAGCCGCGCCGGGATGCTGGGCCTGCGTGGCGCGGTCGCGCCCGACGCCGGCCTGATCGCGCGTGCAGTGGCGGAGATTCAGTCGGAGCTTGCGGCCGCCGGGGTGGCGGGAATGCCGCTTGGCGTCGACATCGCGGAGACGCCGATGCTGCTCGAGCTGCTCAGGGCCGGCATCGATGTCCGCGACGCGCAGCAGGTCATGCTCGATGCGCGTCTCATCAAGTCACCCGACGAGATCGCACTGCTCTCCACGGCCGCGGCGATGGTGGACGGCGTCTACCAGGACATCGCCGAGGCATTGAAACCCGGGGTGCGCGAGAACGAGATCGTCGCGCTGGCCAACAAGCGCCTCTACGAGATGGGATCAGATGACGTCGAGGCGGTCAACGCGGTTTCCGGCGAGCGCTGCAACCCTCATCCGCACAACTTCTCGGATCGGCTGATCCGTCCCGGCGACCAGGCGTACTTCGACATCATCCAGTCCTTCAACGGCTATCGCACGTGCTACTACCGCACGTTCGCGGTCGGTCGCTCGACTCCGGCGCAACGCGACGCCTATACGCGCGCTCGCGAGTGGATCGATTCCGCCATCGAGCTGGTGCGCCCGGGAACCAGCACGGATCAGATCGCGAGACTGTGGCCGGAGGCGAAGGACTTCGGGTTTCAGAGCGAGATGGCCGCGTTCGGGCTGCAGTTCGGCCATGGACTCGGTCTCGGCCTGCACGAGCGGCCGATCATCTCGCGGCTCAATTCCCTCGACCACCCCATCGAGCTGCAGGAGGGGATGGTCTTCGCGCTCGAGACGTACTGCCCCGCGACCGATGGCCAGTCGGCGGCCCGAATCGAGGAGGAAGTCGTGGTCACCCCGGGCGGCTGCTCGCTGCTGACCCTCTTTCCGGCCGAGGAGCTGTTTGTCACCAACAAGTATTAGCCGGAATGCGCGACGATTCGAGAGGAGAGCAGAGCGATGACGTCAACCACTGACGGTCCGGCTGCCAGGGTGGGACCGCCGGGGATCGATCCTGGGACGCTGCACCATCCTGAGGGCAGCGTCGACGCGCCGACCCAGCTGGCGCTCTACCGCCAGATGGTGCGCATGCGAAAGTTCGAAACGCGCGCCTACGACCTCTTCATGGAGAACCTGGTCAAGGGCACGAGCCACCTGTCGCTGGGTCAGGAGGCGATCGCCGCCGCGTTCGGTGAGGCGATGGAGCAGCAGGACTACACCTTCGCGACCTACCGCGGTCACGCGCACACGCTCGCGCGCGGCACCTCGATGACCGGTGTGATGGGCGAGCTGCTGGGCCGGACGTGTGGTGTGCTGTCGGGTAAGGGCGGCTCCATGCACCTCACCGATGTGAGTCACGGCGTCATGGGGTCGTATGCGATCGTCGGTGCGCATCTCACGATCGCGCTTGGGGCTGCATGGTCTGCGCAGTACCTCGGCGAGCGACGCGTCGCGGTCGCGTTCTTCGGCGACGGCACGACCAACATCGGTGCTTTCCACGAGTCGCTCAACCTTGCGGCGGTCTGGAAGCTTCCCGTGGTGTTCGTGTGCGAGAACAACATGTACATGGAGTACACCCCCATCCGTGCGGTCACCGCCGTTGCCAATCCCGCGGCCGATCGCGCGGCCGGGTACGGGCTGGCCAGCATCCTCGTCGACGGCAACGACGCGGACGCCATGTACCTCACCGCGCGCGAGTGCCTCGACCGCGCTCGCGACGGCGGGGGTCCGTCGCTCATCGAGGCCCGCACCTATCGCAGCTCCGGGCACTCCCGCGCCGATCCCGGCAAGTACCGTCCGGACGCCGAAGTAGCGGCCTGGAAGGGGTACGACCCGATCGTGCTCTACCGCGCGCGGCTCATCGCCAGAGGCGTCAGCGAGGCCGACCTCGATGCGATCGAGGAGACCGCCGACGGCGATGTCGAGACGGCGACGGTGAGCGCGAAGGCATCGCCCGCTCCAGGCGCGGACGACCTCATGCGCGATGTCTGGTCTGACGGGGGATGGTCATGGCGGAACTGACCTATCGCGACGCCGTCGCGCGGGCGATCACGCAGGAGATGGAGCGCGATCCCAAGGTCGTCTTCCTCGGCGAGGATGTCGGCGGCGCCGGGGGTGTGTTCAAGGCCACGGTCGGGCTGCTCGAGCGCTTCGGCCCCGAGCGGGTGCGCGACACGCCCATCTCCGAGCAGGCGATCCTCGGCGCGGCCATGGGGGCTGCGATGACCGGGCTCCGGCCGATCGCGGAGATCATGTTTGCGGACTTCTTCGCGGTCTGCTGGGATCTGGTTGCCAATCAGATCGCCAAGAGCTCGTACATGACCGCGGGCCAGGTGAGCTTCCCGCTGGTCATCAGATCCGGCAATGGCGGCGGTCTTCGTTTCGGTGCGCAGCACTCGCAGTCGGTCGAGAACTGGGCGATGGCGATCCCCGGGCTCAAGGTCGTGGCGCCGTCGACTCCCACCGACGTCATCGGGCTTTTCGCCGCTGCCGTCCGAGACCCGGACCCGGTGATGTTCTTCGAGCACAAGGGGCTGTACTCCAGCAAGGGCGAGGTCCCCGACGGCGAGATCGTCGACACCCTGGGGTCGGCGAAGGTGCTTCGTAGCGGCGCAGACGCAACCATCGTCGCCCTTGCGGCGATGGTCCCGCGCGCCGTGGCCGCGGCGGAGGCCCTGGCACAGCGGGGGATCGAGGCCGGCGTGATCGACGTGCGCAGCCTCGTGCCGCTCGACACCCAGACGATCCTGCGCGAGGTGGCGGCCACGGGCCGGCTCTTCACCGTCGAGGAGAATCCTCGGCTCTGCGGGTGGGGCGCCGAGATCGTGTCGATCGTCGCTGAGGAGTGCTTCAATTACCTCGACGGGCCGCCGCTCCGCATCACCACGCCGCATATTCCGCTCCCATCCGCAGACGCGCTCGAGGACATGGCGATCCCGTCGACCGAGCGCATCGTCACCGTCATCGAGAGGGCAATGCAGTCATGAGCACCGTGCTTCACGCCGAAGCCATCGGCGCACCGACGCAACTGATGATCGCCGGTCGGTGGGCGGATGCGTCCGATCACCAGACGTTCGCTGTTGACGACCCCGCCACCGGCGAGGTGATCGCGACCGTCGCCAACGCCTCCGTCGAGGATGGGCTTGCGGCGGTCAGCGCCGCGTCCGCAGCGCTCCCCGGGTGGGCGGCGACCCCACCACGTCAGCGCGCTGAGCTGCTTCGCCGGACCTTCGAGCTCATGACCGAACGCGCCGAGGATCTGGCAAGGCTGATCGTGAGTGAGAACGGCAAGGCGCTCCCCGATGCTCGCGGCGAGGTCGCGTACGCCGCGGAGTTCTTTCGGTGGTACGCCGAAGAGGCGGTGCGCGCCGAGGGCCACGTGCAGACCGCGCCGGCAGGAACCAACCGGATCCTCGTGCTGCGCCAGCCGATCGGTGTGAGCATCCTGATCACCCCGTGGAACTTCCCCGCGGCGATGGCGACGCGCAAGATCGGACCGGCGCTCGCGGCAGGATGCACCGTGGTCCTCAAGCCCGCGTCCGATACGCCGCTCACCGCGCTGGCGATGGGGGCGCTGCTCATGGAAGCCGGCGTTCCGGCGGGCGTGGTGAACATCCTGCCGTCGCGGCGTTCCGGGCCGGTCGTGAACGCGATGCTGCACGACCCCCGCGTGCGCAAACTTTCGTTCACCGGCTCAACCGAGGTCGGGCGTGGCCTGCTGCAGCAGGCGGCCGACTGCATCGTGAACTGTTCGATGGAGCTCGGCGGCAACGCGCCCTTCGTCGTGTTCGACGATGCCGACCTGGAGAGCGCGGTCGCGGGCGCGATGGTCGCAAAGATGCGCAATGGTGGGGAGGCATGCACGGCCGCCAATCGCTTCCTCGTGCAGCGCGGTATCGCTCAAGAGTTCAGCCGGCGCCTGTCTGAGACGATGGGCGCACTCCGAGTCGGGCCGGGCCTGCACGAGGGCACTCAGCTCGGCCCGCTGATCAATGCCGCCGGGCGCGACAAGGTGGTGTCGCTCGTGGCCGGCGCGGTTCGTGACGGTGCCCAGCTGGCGGTTGGCGGTGCGGTTCCTGATGGACCCGGCTTCTTCTATCCCGCGACCGTGCTGGTCGATGTGCCGGCGGGTGCGGCCATACTGCGTGAGGAGGTCTTCGGACCCGTCGCTCCGGTGGTTGTTTTCGACACCGAGGAGGACGCGGTGAAACTGGCGAATGACACCGAGTACGGGCTTGTCGCCTACGTGTACACCCGCGACCTGGCGCGTGGGCTGCGTGTCAGCGAAGCACTCGAGTCGGGCATGGTCGGTCTCAACCGTCCGCTCGTCTCGGATCCGGCCGCGCCGTTCG
>JBAPOS010000086.1:0-15816 GCA_049279755.1 Candidatus Dormiibacterota bacterium
GAGGTGCCGCGTCCGGGCCGGCTCGCGGAGTGGCTCGGCGTCAGCGCACCGACGGTGACAGTCTCACTGCAGCGGCTCGCCCGCGACGGGCTGATCCGCATCGCGGCTGATCGGTCGGTCGAGCTCACCGAGGGCGGCGCCGAGGCCGCGGCGCTGATCGTCCGCCGGCATCGCATCGTTGAGCGATGGCTGACCGACGTCCTGGGGTTCGACTGGGCGACGGCCGACCTCGAGGCGCAGTCGCTGACCCACGGGATGTCGCTGACGGTCCTCGAACGTATCGACGAATCGCTGGGAAGACCCACCACCTGCCCGCACGGCAACGTGATCCCCGGACGAACGCCTCCTGAGGGAGGGCGACTGGTCCGGCTCCTCGACATTGACGACGGCGATCGCGCCCGGGTGGCGCGGATCTCCGAGGTTGCGGAACACGAGGCCCCTCAGCTGCTGCGCCTCCTCGATGAACGGGGGATCGTCCCGGGGATCGAGATCGGTGTCCTGTCCCACGCCGCGGCCGGGTGGAGTCTGAAGGTTGCGGGGGCGACCGTGACCGTCGACCCGGCGACCGCGCGGGCGATCTGGGTCGAGGCGCCCGGGCGCGATTAGGTTAGGCTAAGCTAACGCCCCGATTGAGGCGCCGTCGAGTTCTGTCCAAGGGGCGTATCCATGGTCGGAAGCCTGCTGATCTTCGCCAGGGAAGGGATCGAGGGCACATTGATCTGCTCGATCCTGCTGACCTATCTCGCCTCGGCGGGGCGCCGGGATCTTTTCCGATTCGTGTTCCTTGGCGCGGGCTCTGCGGTCGGCTTCGCCGTGGCTGCTGGGATCGTGCTCTGGATCGCCAGCCGCGATGCGTTCATCAATTCAAGTGCGCAGGCGTGGTTCGAGACCTGCGTCTTCGCGATCGCTGTGGCCGTCCTCACGTACATGACCTTCTGGATGCGGCGCCACAGCCGCAGCATGGGAAAAGAGCTGCGCGCCAAGGTCTCCGGGGTTGTGCGTGGCGGCTCGGGTCTCGCGCTCGCCCTCGTCGCGTTCGTGACCGTCGGACGCGAGGCGATCGAGACGGTGATCTTTCTGCTGGCGATCGCATACCAGAGTTCGCCGCTCCAGCTGGTCATCGGGGCGGCGATAGGCCTGGCGATCGCATTCGCGGTGAGCGTCGCCATGTACCGGGTCGGCGTGCGCGTGAACCTCCGGCGTTTCTTCGCGATCGTGGGAAGCCTGCTGATGGTGGTGGCGGCCGGGCTCCTCGCGGACGCCGTGCAGAACCTGCAGGGGCTCGGGGTGCTGCCCGGCGGCTCGATGACGCTCTGGGACATGAGCCGGACCCTTCCCGACGACACCGGCATCGGGGATGTGCTCCACGGCCTCGTCGGCTACAGCGCAGCGCCCACGGTGCTCCAGGCGATCCTGTGGGCAGGGTTTCTCGCCGTCGGGCTCACGCTCTTCCTGCGCCCGGCGCGAGGGTCGGTCTCGAGGCCGCCGTCGGCTCCCGCCGCCCTCGCCTGACAACCGCCTCCGCACAGGGGCGCGCGCTTGCAAGCTTGGCACTCGGTTAGGTAGAGTGTTAGCAGTCACCCACCAAGAGTGCTAAGTACCAGGAGGCCCCATGTCCTTGAAGCTGCGCCCACTCGCCGACCGCGTCGTCGTCAAACCGGTCGAGCGCGATGAGATGACCAAGAGCGGAATCGTGTTGCCCGACACCGCCAAGGAGAAGCCTCAGGAGGGCATCATCGAGGCAGTCGGCAACGGTCGCTACAACGAGCAGACCGGCGTTCGCATCGCCCTCGATGTCAAGGTCGGCGATCGCGTCATGTACGCGAAGTACGCAGGCAGCGAGGTCAAGATCGACGACACCGAGTACCTGATCCTCGGAGAGAAGGACATCCTCGCCGTCGTCGAGAAGAACGGCAAGAAGAGCTAGGCGGGAATGCCGGCAAAGCAGCTTCGCTTCGAGGCGCCCGCACGCGCGGCGCTCGCACGCGGTGCGGCGATCGTCGCCGACACCGTGTCGGTGACACTCGGACCACGCGGTCGTACCGTCGTGCTGGACAAGAAGTTCGGCCCACCCCTCATCAGCAATGACGGGGTGACCATCGCGCGTGAGCTCGAGCTCGAGGATCACTTCGAGAACATGGGCGCGCAGCTGCTCAAGGAAGTGGCGATCAAGACCAACGACATCGCGGGTGACGGCACCACGACGGCCACGGTGCTCGCCCGGTCGATGCTCGACGAGGGGTTGCGGAACCTCGCGGCCGGTGCGTCGCCGAACGAGCTGCGCCGCGGCATGATGGCCGCGTGCGATGCGGCGGTCGCCGCGATCCGCGCTCGATCCCATCCCGTCAAGGGTGGCGACGACATCCTTCGTGTCGCCACGATCAGCTCGGGCGACGATGGCATCGGCGCGATGATCTCGGACGCCTTCGACAAGGTTGGCAAAGAGGGCGTCGTGTCCGTGGAGGACGGAACCGGCATCGAGACCGAGGTCGAAGTGGTCGAGGGCATGCAGTTCGACCGGGGATACATCTCCGCGCACCTGGTCACCGATCTGCAGAACATGGAGTCCGTCCTCACCGACGCTCGAGTTCTGGTCACAGATGCCAAGATTTCGTCGGTCAACGACCTCCTGCCCAGCCTCGAACTGGTGATGCGCGCCGGGCGTCCGCTGCTGATCGTCGCAGAGGACGTCCAGGCCGAGGCGCTCGCCACCCTGGTCGTGAATCGCGCACGGGGCACGTTCAGCGCGATGGCGGTCAAGGCCCCCGCGTTCGGGGAGCGACGCGACGCGATCCTCCAGGACATCGCGGTGCTCACCGGTGCGACCGTGGTCAGCGAGAAGACCGGCCAGCGCCTCGACGCCGTGCGTGACGACCAGCTGGGCGTCGCGGGGCGGATCACCGTCACCAAGGACGACACCACGATCGTGCGCGGCGGTGGCACCAAAGCCGCCATCGAGGCGCGCTGTGCCGAGATCCGCCAGCAGATGGAGGAGACGACCTCCGACTGGGATCGCGAGAAGCTGCAGGAGCGGCTCGCGCGCTTGACCGGAGGCGTCGCCGTGATCACGGTCGGCGCCGCCACCGAGGTCGAGATGAAGGAGCGCAAGTCTCGTGTCGAGGACGCGCTCGCGGCCACGCGTGCGGCCATCGAGGAAGGCGTGGTCGTCGGCGGTGGGGTCGCGCTGCTTCGCGCAATTCCGGCTGTCGAGGCGCTCAAGCTCGACGGCATGGCGCGGGTCGGGGCCGACATCGTCGCAAGGGCGCTTCGCGAGCCGCTGCGCATCATCGCTCAGAACGCCGGCCTCGAAGGCCAGGTGGTCGTCAACGAGGTGGCCGTGGCCAAGGGTGACCATGGCTTCGACGCGGTCAGCGAGACCTACGGCAACCTCATCGAGCGAGGGATCATCGATCCCACCAAGGTCGTGGTGGCAACGCTGGTCCATGCGACCTCGATCGCCACCATCGTGCTCAGCACCGACGCGCTGATCGCCGATGCGCCGGAGAAAGAGGAAGCCGCGGCGGGCGGCGGCCACTCGCACGGCGGCGGTATGGGCATGGACGACGACGACATGGACTTCTAGCGTCGGGTAGTCACGCTGTCGGCTGCACGGCCCGGTGCGTCCGTGACCCGCACGGGTGTCGTACCGTTGCCATGGTCATGCACCGACCACCACTGACGCCGGCGAGCCTCTGACGTGTGCGGGATCACGGGCTTCTGGGGTCCTCCCGACAGGGCGTTGCTCGACGCCATGACCGAGTCGCTCCGCCATCGTGGTCCGGACGACGAAGGCCACTTCGAGGATGCCACCGCATCGCTCGGATTCAGGCGGCTGAGCATCATCGACCTCGAGCACGGCAACCAGCCGGTGTCGATGGACGGCGGCCGGCTTCAGATGGTCTACAACGGTGAGGTCTACAACTTTCGAGAGCTGCGCGCGGAGCTGGAGACGCACGGGCACACCTTCCACACCACCTGCGACACCGAGGTCGTATTGCACGCGTACGCGCAGTGGGGCACCGACTGCTTCAGCCGCTTCAACGGCATGTGGGGTCTCGCCATTCTTGACGAGCGCACACCCGAAAAGCGCATGGTCCTCGCGCGTGACCACTTCGGCATCAAGCCACTCTTTTACGCGCGTCACCGCGGACGAGTGGTCTTCGCATCTGAGATCAAGGCAATCCTGCAGGACGAGACCTTCCCACGAGAGGTCGACGACCAGCAGATGTATGAATACCTTCGGTACGGGCTGTTCGACCACAACGACGGGACATTCTTCCGGGGAATACGCCAGGTGCCGGCCGCCGCGTTCGCGGTCGTCGAAGGCGGCACGATCTCCGAGACGGTGTACTGGACTCCACGGCTCTCAGAGGACGGCGACGCGAGCCCGGAAGCGTTTCGCGCGGTCTTCGAGCGCGCGGTCCAGCGTCGTCTCGTCGCCGACGTCCCGGTTGGCATCTGCCTGAGCGGCGGTCTCGACTCGTCCTCGATCTGCACCGTGATGGCGCAGCAACTCCGCGATCACGTTCGCGACACCGAGTCGCTCGGTGACCGTTTGAAAACGTTCTCGGCGGTGTTCCCCGGGGATCGCATCGACGAGAGCGCGTACATCGACAGCGTGCTCGACGTGACGGGGGCGGACAACAGCGCGGTGCAGCCCACCGACCAGGACTTCATCCGCGAGCTGGAGGCGTGGGTCTGGCACATGGAGGAGCCGATGGTCTCGTCGGCGCCGTTCGCCATGTGGATGGTGATGCGCCTGGCCAGACGGCAGGTCACGGTCACCCTGGACGGTCAGGCCGGCGATGAGCTTCTGGCGGGGTACGACCATTATCCGTACGTGCTGCTCCGCCAGCTTCTGCGTGAACGCCGCTATGCCGAGTTCGCTCGTGAGGCGTGGTTGCTCCGCGACATCGTGAGCCCGCTGGTCCGCCGGCGCCTGCGTGAACGCGGTCAGCGCGTCGACGTCGCGGGCATGCTCGCACCGTCGTTCTGCCGCGGGCGCAAGCCGCCGGTGGACGACCGGGTCGCCGATGATCTCAAGCGCCGCCTGCTCCAGGACTTCCGCGTCTACAGCCTGCCCCCGTTGCTGCGCTACGAAGATCGCGCGTCGATGGCGCACTCGCTCGAGGCGCGCCTGCCCTTCCTCGACCAGGAGCTCGTGGACTACATCCTCACGCTGCCGCGCAGCGCGATCATCCACAACGGCTGGACTCGGGCGATCGTCCGTCAGGCTCTGCACGGTGTCCTTCCAAAGAAGGTCGAAGGCCGCCGCAAGAAGATCGGTTTCACGACGCCCGAGTTCCGCTGGTACCGTCGGCAGCGAGCCGTGCTCCAGAGCCTCATGCGCTCACCGTCATTTCGCGCTCGTCCGTACTGGAAGGCCGCCGCCGTCGCCGAGAACTTCCGCCGGGCGTGCGCCGGCGAGATCGAGGAATCGATGTTCTTCTGGCGCGCCGTCAATGCCGAGGTGTGGCTGCGCGTGTACATCGATGGCGCGACGCGGGCGCTCGACAAGAACAGCTACCAGGGCGGATTCGTCCGCCGAGGCGATCGCGCAACCGCACGCAAGGTGGCTGGCGGCGACGCCCTGCTCGATCGAGCCCACCTCAACTGGGGCCGCCATCTGTTCCTCGAGGACAGGGGGCGGATCTGGGCGCGCCTTCCATTGCGGTCGTCGCTGATCAAACCTGACGACGACCTCCTCGAGGCGATATCGAGCAGTCTCGAGCGTTTGCGCAGCGATGGCATCGATGTGGCGGACGGCGATGTGCTGCTGGTGAGCGAGAAGGCGCTGGCGATCAGCCAGGGGCGTTCCTATCCGATCAACGAGATCGCGGTCTCGCGGACGGCGCGGTTGCTCTCCCGGTACGTGAGCCACGAGCCCACCGGGGTGGGGCTGGCCCATCCGACCACCATGCAGCTGGCCATCGATGAAGCCGGGGCAGCGCGGATCATGCTCGCTGCCGCGGCGGCGGCCGTCACCAAGCCGCTCGGTATGCGCGGCGTCTTCTACCGTGTGGCGGGTCACGGCGTCAACGCCATCGACGGCCCCTCGTCGCTCAACCTCCCGCCGTACGACACCTGGGCAACCAAGTCGCCTCTGGATCCATCCGGTGCGGCGCTGCGCATCGCCGCCGACGTGCGCCGGCGCACCGAACGCCGGGTCGCCGTCGCGATCATCGACGCCAACGACATGGCAGCCGAGGTCTTCGCCTCGGTGGGCATCGATGCCAGTTCTGTTCTGGCCATGGTTGCCGACAACCCGCTGGGGCAGTCGGACGAGCAGACGCCGTTCGGTCTGGTTCGGCGGGTAGCCCCCGCGGAGGTCACAGCGCCGGCGCCGGAGCCCGTGCCGGTCGGAGCGTGAGCCGGCCCGACGGCGACGCGGCGCTCCGCTGGGCCGAGATCGACACCGATGCGCTGGCGAGCAACGCGGCGGTGATCGCAACGCTGGCACGGCCGTCGAGGCTGATGGTCATGGTCAAGTCGAACGGTTACGGGCACGGCATCGGGATTGCCGCCAGGGCGGCACTCGAGGGCGGTGCATCGTGGCTCGGCGTCTACACCCCGCAGGAGGCCCTCGCGCTGCGAGCCGCGGGCTTCCAGGCACCGATCCTGGTGGTCGGTTGGAGCCCGCCGTCAACACTTGACGAACTGATTGCCGGTGGCGTCGACATCAGCGTTCTCGATGCCGACGGAATGCGGGCAGTCGCCGCCGCGGCAGCGGCGGGCACCGCTCGCGTCCACATCAAGATCGACACCGGCCTGCACCGGCTCGGCGCGCTTCCCGAAACTCTCGACTCGCTCGTGAACGCGGTGCGCGGCGCCCGGGATCGCGTTCACGCGGTCGGACTCTTCACGCACTTCGCCTCGGCTGGCGACGACGCCGCGTTCACCATTGTCCAGCACGGGCGCTTCCTCGAAGCCGTCGATGCGCTCCGCGCCGTGGCGCCCGACGCGCTGTTGCACACATCGGGCAGCGCCGCCATCCTGGTGCATCCCGCCATGCACCACGACCTCGTGCGCGCGGGCATCGCCTTTTACGGCTACCCGCCGGTGCCCGGCCCGGCGACGCTCCGGCCGGCGATGAATGTGTTCTGCCGCGTCGCCCAGGTGAGGACGGTCGCGGCCGGCGAGAGCGTCGGCTACGGGCGCACCTGGCGCGCCCCGACGGCGCGCCGTATCGCCACTGCGGCTCTCGGCTACGGGCAAGGTCTGCCGCGAGCCCTCTCGAACCGCGGGCACCTCGGGATTCGCGGCTCGATGTGCCCGATTGTCGGCATCGTGAGCATGGATCAGGTCGGCGTGGACGTGTCCCACGTGGACGGCGTCATGGCGGGAGACACTGCGATGTTCATCGGTGAGCGCGACGGAATCCGCATCGGCGCCGACGAGGTCGGCGACCTCACCGGCACGTTGCCGCACGAGGTTCTCTGCGGCATCGCCGAGGGCATGCCCCGCCATCCTGTGGGCACACCGGCTGCGCTACCGTGAGCAGTGTGAGCCGACCGGTGCGCATCGCTGTCGCCCAGTACGAGCCGCATGTCGGCGAGCTCGAACACAACCGCTCGCAGGGGGTGCTCTGGGCAGCGTCCGCCGCCGCACAGGGAGCCGACCTCATCGTCCTTCCCGAACTTGCCTCCAGCGGGTACGTGTTCGCGGACGAGGCGGAGGCGCAGCGCAGCGCCGAGGATCCGGACGACGGACCAACCGTCCGCGCGCTTCGCGAGGTGTGCGCGACCCACGGCTGTCACATCGTGGCCGGGATCAGCGAGCTGGACGGCGCCTGCAGGCACAACAGCGCAGTGCTGGTCGGTGCATCCGGGCGCCTGGCCACCTATCGGAAGCTGCACCTGTACTACGACGAGCAGACCTGGTTTCAGCCCGGTGACCACCTGCCGATCGCCGAGCTCCCAATCGGTCGGGTCGGCATCATCATCTGCTTCGACCTCTGGTTCCCCGAGGCTGCACGGGCGCTCGCGCTCGCCGGCGCGGAGATCATCGCGGTGCCGACCAACTGGGTCGCGTCCTTCAAGCGCACGGTCTGGGACGATCGGGGTTATTGCCAGGGCGACTACGTTGCGATGGCTACGGCCGCCCAGAACGGCGTGGTCATGGCCTGCGCGGATCGGATCGGAGTCGAGCGCGGTGTGACGTTCATCGGTGCCTCGATCATCGTCGGAGCCGATGGCTGGCCCGTGTCCGGCCCGGCAAGCAAGGATCAGGAGGAGTTGCTGATCGCCGACGTCGACCTCGACTCCGTGGAGCAGGCGAGAATCCGTACCCCGCGCAACCATCTGCACACGGATCGGCGGCCCGATGCGTATCGCGCATCGACCGGGCGCGCCACGCCGGCAACCGGGGCGCACGCCTGAGCGCGACCATCGGCGCGACCGCCCTGCTGGAGGGGCTGAACCCACCGCAGCGTGACGCCGTCGAGGCGCCTGACGGTCCGCTGCTCATCTTCGCCGGCGCGGGGAGCGGGAAGACCCGCGTGCTCACGCACCGGATCGCCTATGTCATCGCCACGCGGCGGGTGCGCCCCGACGAGATCTGCGCCGTGACCTTCACCAACAAGGCTGCACGGGAGATGCGTGCCCGCGTTGAGCAGCTGATCGGCGACAGCATCAAAGGGATGTGGCTCGGCACCTTTCACGCATTGGGGGCGCGGCTGCTGCGCCGCGACGGCGAGGCGATAGGGATTCCTCCCGGGTACACGATCTACGACGAGGCCGACCGTCTTGCGGCGATCCGTGACGCCATCCGCGCTGAGGGGATCGACGAGAAACGCCTGACCCCGAGCCGTGCCGCGCACGCCATCAGCGCCGCGAAGAACGAGCTCCTCGATGCGCGTGACTTCCAGGCGCGGGTCAGCCCGAACACCATGGATGAGCAGATCGCACGCATCTACTGGGCGTACGAACGCGAGCTCGACGCCGCGTCCGCGCTGGATTTCGATGACCTGCTGCTGCGCGCGGTCACCCTGTTTCGCGAGGCCGACTCGGTCCGTGAGTACTACCAGGACCGTTTCCTGCACCTCTTCGTCGACGAGTACCAGGACACCAACAAGGCGCAGTACGAGCTGGTGAAGATCCTCGGGGCGAAACATCGCAACGTCACGGTGGTCGGCGATGATGACCAAAGTGTCTACGGCTTTCGAGGCGCAGACGTGCGCAACATTCTCTCCTTCGAGCGTGACTTCCCGGATGCGAAAACCGTCACTCTGGAACAGAATTACCGCTCGACGCAGCCGATTCTCGACATCGCGCACGCGGTGATCCGCAACAACAGCGAGCGCGCGCAGAAAAAGCTCTGGACCGAGCAGAGCATCGGCGAGCCGGTGCGGCTCATTTCCGTCTACGACGAACGCGAGGAGGCAATCGCGGTCGGCGCGGAGATCGAGAATCTCATCGGTCGCGAGGGGATCGCGCTCGCCGAATGCGCTGTGCTCTATCGAACCAACGCGCAGTCACGGGCCTTCGAGGAAGTGTTCCTCAGGCGCGGTATCCCGTACCAGCTGGTCGGCGGCCTGCGCTTCTACGACCGGCGCGAGGTGAAGGATGTGCTCGCCTACCTGCGTCTGTGCGTCAACCCTCGCGACGCGGTGTCGTTCGCGCGCGTGGTCAACACGCCACGGCGCAAGATCGGAGATCGCACCGTTGCCGAGCTGGAAAAGCTCGGTCGCAAGAAGGGCCTCGCGCCACTGGAGGCAGCGCAACGCCTCGACGAGGGCGAACAGGCCATCGGGCCCGCGGCGATGACCGCGCTGCGCGGATTCGCAACGCTCATGGAGCGCCTGAGCAGCGATGCCCAGCGCGTACCGCTCCCCGTGCTCCTCGAGCGCGTCCTCGACGAGACCGGCTACCGCGAGATGCTCCAGGACGGCACACAGGAGGGCATCGAGCGATGGGCGAACGTCCTCGAGCTGGCGGGGCTCGCCGCCGAGTATGCCGACGTCCCGCCACCCGACGGGCTCGCGCAGTTTCTGGAGAACGTCGCGCTGGTGAGCGACGTCGACACCATGCGGGATGAAGCCCCGGGGGTCACGCTGATCACGCTCCACCAGGTCAAGGGGCTCGAATTCGGAGTGGTCTTCATCGCCGGCATGGAGGAGGGGCTCCTGCCTCACTCGCGCGCGCTCGAGGAGGGTGACCCCGGCATTGCCGAGGAGCGCCGGCTGACCTACGTCGGCATCACACGAGCGCGTCGCCGCCTGTATCTGCTGCACGCATTCAGGCGGCACACCTATGGGACGCCACAGCTCGCCGAGGCGTCTCGATTCCTGGGTGAGATCCCTGGAGAGATGCTCGAGGTGCAACTTCGCCCGGGCGCGCCGTCATTCGGAGATGTTCGCGCGTCCGGGACGGTGCGCCGCGCGGTGGCGGGCTATGCCACGCGACCCAACCCCGTGGAGCTGGCGCCGCAGCGGTTCAGCGAAGGCATGCGCATCGGTCATCAGCGCTACGGTGAGGGCACCGTGCTCAAAAGCACCATGACCAGAGCCGGCGAGGAGCTGGTGATCAAGTTCGACGATCATGGAGTCAAGATCTTCGCGGTTGCCGATGCGACCCTCTGGCCGATCGTGGACTCCTGACCAACCGATGGATATCGAGAACATCGTGAGTGTTGCTCCCGCGGAGGCGCGCGACCGGGTCCTGGCGGTGCGCAAGGAGCTGGACCACCATTCCCGCCAATATCACGTCCTCGACACGCCGGAGATCTCCGATTTCGAGTACGACCACCTCTTCCGCGAGCTCGTGGATCTCGAGTCAGCGTATCCCGATTTGCAGACCGCCGATTCGCCGACCCAGCGAGTGGGCGGCGAACCTGTGGCGACGTTCACCAAGGTCAGGCACCGCACCCCGATGCTCAGCCTCAACAACGCGTTCAGCCCCGACGAGCTGCGCGAATTCGGCGTCCGGGCGGAGCGCGCGATCGGCGCGGTGGGCGGCTACGTCTGCGAGCTGAAGATCGACGGCCTCGCGATGTCGATCACCTACACCGCCGGCACCTACGTCCGCGCGGCCACACGCGGCAACGGCATCGAAGGTGAGGATGTGACCGCGAATGTGCGCACCATTCGTTCGGTCCCGATGACGCTGGCGCAGGTGTCGGGGCTCCCGGATGAGCTCGAGGTGCGTGGCGAGGTCTACCTTCCCAAGGGGGCGTTCGCCGCGACCAACGCGCGCCTCGACGAGGCAGGAAAACCCGGCTATGCCAACCCGCGCAGCGCCGCTGCGGGCGCGGTTCGCCAGCTCGATCCCTCGGTCACCGCGGCGCGCGGCCTGCAGACCTTCATGTACGCGATCGACCCGCCGGGGAAGATCAAGAGCCAGGCCGAGGTCCTGGACACGCTCGCGGCGCTCGGGTTCCGCGTCAATCCGCACCGTCAGCTCGCCGGTTCGATCGACGAGGTGCTCGCATTCCTCGACCACTGGTCGGAACGCCGCCATGACCTCGACTACGACACGGATGGCATCGTCATCAAGGTCGCATCGCTCGCCGAGCAGGCGGAGCTCGGCACCATATCTCGCGCGCCCCGCTGGGCGGTCGCCTACAAGTTCCCACCCGAGGAGCACGAGACGCAGGTGCTGGACATCCACGTCCAGGTCGGGCGCACCGGTGCCGTGACCCCGGTCGCGATCCTGGAACCCACGCTGGTGGCGGGTTCCACGGTTCGGCGCTGCACCCTTCACAACGAGGATGAGGTGGCGCGCAAGGACGTGCGCATCGGCGACACGGTGCTGATCCACAAGGCAGGTGATGTCATCCCCGAGATCGAGAGAGTGATCCTCGAGAAGCGTCCCAAGGGGACCACCCCCTGGCGGATGCCCGAGCACTGCCCCGCCTGCGACTCGCTGCTCGTGCGCGAACAGGGGGAGGTGGTCCGCCGCTGTTTGAATCCGCTCTGTCCCGCGCAGCGGCGCGAGCTGCTCATCCACTTCGCCGCACGCGGTGCGATGAACATCGAAGGCCTGGGTCCCGCGGTCATCGATCAGCTCATCGACCTCGGGTATGTCACCGAAGCGGCCGATCTGTTCCGCCTCACCGCCGAGCAGCTGCTGACGCTGGACGGATTTGCCGAGCGGTCCGCCATCAAGCTGATCGAGTCGATCGCGTCCCGCCGACGCGTACCGCTGGCTCGATTCATCAACGCCCTGGCGATCCGTCATGTCGGTGAGCACACCGCCGAGACCCTCGCCGCGCATTTCGGCAGCATCGATGCGCTTTCGGCTGCCACCGAGGAGGATCTCCTCGGCGTCGAAGGAATTGGAGCGGTGGTCGCCTCGCAGATGGCCGCGTGGTTCACGTCCAGTGAAGGACGCGCGGTGCTCGAGCATCTCCGCGCTGCGGGCGTGGACCCGGAACGCGCGGCGGGCGGCGGTGGCCCGTGGAGCGGTCAGACCTGGGTGATCACTGGGAGCCTCGACGGGATGAGCCGAGCCGACGCCGAGGCGCGGATCCGCGCGCTCGGAGGCAACCCGAGTTCGAGCGTCAGCCGGAAGACCCACACGGTCGTGGCCGGGGCTTCTCCGGGGAGCAAGCTGGAGAAGGCCCAGCGGCTCGATGTCCGTGTGCTCGATGAGACCGAGTTCGTGGCCGAGCTCGACGCGGCTGAGGGGTCTCGCTGAGCAGCGCTACAGTGACCAGCATGGCGGCCCCTCGGCGCGCAGAGCGCCTTCTCGATGACAAAGCGCAGCTCCGAGCACGTCTTCGCGAGTCACCCGACGGCCCGGGCGTGTATGTCATGCGTGGTCTCGACGCGCGAGTCATCTACGTGGGCAAGGCTTCGAACGTGCGCAACCGCCTGCGCTCGTGGTTCACGGGCGTGGATGCGCTGCAGCCACGCACCCATCAGCTGATCGGGAGTGTCTTCGATTTCGAGGTGATCGCCTGCCAGAGCGAGCACGAGGCCCTCGTCCTCGAGAACACGCTCATCAAGCAGCATCGCCCGCGCTTCAACGTGCGCCTGAAGGACGACAAGAGCTATCTCTACCTCAAGATTCCGCGCCCCGGGGTGCACGATGCGGTCGCTCCCGGGACCGCGCGCGAGGAGGTGCGCAAACCGCGTGGCAAGAGCGCCGAGGGGGCGACGCTGTTCCCAAGGCCCTACTACACGCGCAAGGTGATCCGTGACGGCGCGCGCTACTTCGGGCCGTACACCAGCGCTCAGTCGTTGCGCACCACGGTCCGATCGCTGCGCACCATCTTCCCGTTCCGCACCTGCAGCGACGAGATCTTCCGGCGCGGCAGAGTGTGCCTCGACTATCACATCAAGCGGTGCTCGGGGCCGTGCGAGGGAAAGATCGACGGTCCCGAGTACGCTGAGATCCTCGAGCAGGTACAGGAGTTCATGGAGGGTCGGTCGGACACCCTGCATGACGAATTGCGAGACCAGATGGACGCTGCGGCCGACAATCGCGACTACGAGCTCGCCGCGCGTTTTCGCGATCGTTTGCGGGCCATCGAACGGATCAGCGAGCGCCAGACGGTGCTGCGCGGCGCGCGCACCGACGAGGACTGCATCGCTGTCGCCGTCGAGGCGGGTCGCGCCATGGCCGCGGTGCTCAGCATCCGCCAGGGGCGTGTCATGGCGATGGAGACGCACGAGCTCGAGGGCGTCGCCGGGCTCGATGCCGCGGCGTGCCTCGGCGGGTTCCTCCCGCAGTATTACGCCAACGTGACCTCGATTCCTCGCCGGCTCCTGGTGTCCGAAGAGGTGGAGGGGCGCGCCGTTTTCGAGGAGTTCCTCGCCGAGCAACGCGGTGGCCCCGTCGAGGTTCACGTCCCCAAGCGCGGCGATGCCCGTCGGTTGATAGCGCAGGCCGCGGAGACCGCGCTGGTCGCGCTCCGCCAGCAGCGAATCGTCGATGACTACGATGCGGCGAAGACCGAGGCGTTGCTCGACGATCTCGCGAGCAGGCTGCAGTTGCCGGCTCCACCGCGACGCATCGAGTGTTACGACATCAGCAATACCATGGGCACCAACTCGGTTGGTTCGATGGTGGTGTTCGAGGAGGGACGCCCGGCGCCCGCGAGCTACCGCCACTTCGGGATCAAAACCGTTGAGGGCTCGAACGATTTCGCATCAATCGAGGAGACCCTGCGCCGCCGTTTCCGCAGGCTCGGCCCCCGCGACGACGGTCCGGAGGCGGATGTCCCGGTGCTCGATCCCGCGGGAGCCAACGGCACCAACGAGCGGCCGCGTCGCGCTGCACGTGGTGGCGGGGATGAAGCGGATCTGAGCTTCTCGGTGCTCCCCGACCTGATCCTCATCGACGGCGGCAAGGGCCAGCTGAGCGCCGCGGTCAAGGTGCTTCGCGAGGCGGGCCTCATGCGGGTTCCCGTGTTCGGGCTCGCCAAGCGGAACGAGGAGCTGTACAAGCCGGGTCGCGCGCGGCCGATCATCATCGAGCGGGACAGCCCGACGCTGTTTCTCGTGCAGCGAGTGCGCGACGAGGCGCACCGTTTTGCCATCACCCGCCACCGCGCGCGCCGCGGGCGTGCGGCGCTCCGCTCGAAGCTCGATGTCGTGCCAGGTCTCGGTCCGGTTCGGCGGCGGGCCTTGCTTCGCCAGTTCGGGAGCGTCGACGCCATTCGCGACGCCCCGCTGGAACAGCTGACCACAGTGGTGCCGCGGCCGGTGGCGCTGCGCGTCAAGGAGCTTCTGTGAGCGAAGGCGAGGCAGCACCGCCGGTTGTGGTGGCGGTGACGTCGTTCGGCTTCAAGTTCGGTCTCCCCGAGGATGCGGGCTGGGTCTTCGACGCGCGCATGGTGCGCAACCCCTTCTGGGTGGCGGAGCTGCGCTCCTTCACCGGGCTCGATGCACCGGTTCGTGACTACGTCCTCGAGGACCCGGTTGCGAGGGACCTCATCGATCGGATGCGGTCGCTGCTGGTCTGGACGGTGCAGCGCTACGCCGAGCGCGACCGCGACGTCCTCAGCCTCGCCGTGGGGTGCACCGGCGGCAGGCATCGCTCGGTGACGATCACCGAGGAGCTGGCGGAACGCCTGCGCGCCGACGGTCTGACGGTCACCGTGACGCATCGCGATGTCGACGTGCCGGATCCCAGGCTCTGAGGCACGAGCGTCCGACCATGGACCGTGCACAGTCCTTCACGCAGCGGGTCGCCGCCGAGCTCGCCCCGCACACGCCACTGCTCGCGTGCTGCAGGCGATCGCTCGTGGAGGGTATGGCGCTGGTCACGACCACATCCGGTGCCATCGCGACCACGCGCCCGGTTGCGGCGCGCGCCGCGATGCAGGCGCTGCATGCCGAACGCATCGCGGCACACGTGTCCCGGGTGAGCGCCGCGCGGCGCGTCCAGTACCTGCTCGTCGGCATCGAGCCGGCGATCATCGGGACGACGTCGACCCGTATCTGCTGCAGACGCAGCCGCCTTCGCGGAGCGTTTCTCAGCGCCGGCCGCCTGGTCCGCCCTGAGGGCGAGCCGTACCTCGAGATCGGTAGCGCAGGCGAGGGCGGCGCCGCCCAGCTGGCCGATGATTTCGCGAACCTCGGGGTCAGCGCTCGAACACGCCGGCGGCGTGGGCGTTGGGTGGTCACCGTACGATCCGGACCCGCCGTCGGGACCGCGCTCAGCTCCATCGGTGCGCAGGCCGGCCGGCTGAGCTTCGAGGCGGGGAGGGTGCTCCGTGAGGTGCGCAGCGGCGTCAACCGCCGCCTCAACGCCGAGACCGCCAACCTGCGCCGGACCGCGGCGGCGGGAGTGCTGCAGCTCGAGTCGATCGCCATGCTCGAGGCCGACATCGCGCGCTGGCAGGCGCTGCCCCCGGCGCTCCGTGAGGCGG
>JBAPOS010000087.1:0-3810 GCA_049279755.1 Candidatus Dormiibacterota bacterium
GGCGACAGGTGTAGCGGCTGGTAGTGAAACACGGCCAGGATTCCGGCGGCTCGCAGGTGGTTGATCAGGGCATCTCGAGACTGAGCCGATGGCATCACCATGTGGAAGAGATGGTAGGGCGTCTGGCAGTGTCCCGGCACCATCGGCAGCTCGACGTCATTCGCCGCCGCCCAGTCGGCGAGTTCATCGCTATAGCGGTGCCAGATCGTGCTCCGATGTTCCCATACCCATTCGCGATCCTCGAGCTGTGCAAGCAGCATGGCTGCGAGCAAATCGGAGGGCAGGAAGCTCGATCCCACATCGACCCAGGTGTACTTGTCGACCAGGCCTCGAAAGAAATTGCGCCGGTTCGTCCCTTTTTCCCGGATGATCTCGGCCCGCTCGACGTAATTGGGATCATTGATCACGATAGCGCCACCCTCGCCACTCGAGAAGTTCTTTGTCTCGTGGAAGCTCTGGGCGGCCATGACGCCGAAGGTGCCAAGCGGTCGATCGCGATACTGCCCGAAGAGTCCGTGTGCGTTGTCCTCCACGACCGGTATCCCGTGACGGGCCGCGACCGCGAGCACCTGGTCCATCTCGCAGGCGACTCCGGCGTAGTGGACCGGGACGATCGCGCGAGTCCGGCTGGTGATCAGTGCTTCGAGCCTTCGCTCGTCCAGGTTGAGCGTGTCACGCCGGATATCGATGAATACCGGGACGGCACCGCGAAGCACGAAGGCGTTGGCGGTGGATGGAAAGGTGAAGGATGGAACTATGAATTCGTCACCACGCTCGATGTCGAGGAGCAGAGCGATGAGCTCGAGCGCGTGCGTTCCCGACGTCGTGAGCAGGACGCTCGGTCTGCCGAGGAGGTCTGCGAGCAGGTCTTGACAACGCCGCGTGAACGGCCCATCACCGGAAAGGTGCCCGCTCGCGAGCGCCTCCGCCACATACGAATCGACCAGCCGCGTATGTGTTGGCCGATTGAACGGGATCCTGAGCGGCGGGCTGCTCATGGCAGCGGCTCGGAGTCCTTGGTCGTCTCCGCGATCACGTACGTTGGACGCTCCAGGAGGCGCAGGTGCATTCGCGCGACGTATTCACCCATGATGCCGAGAATGAGCAACTGGACGCCCGAAAATATCGCGATGATCGAAGCCAGGAATGGGAAGCCAGGCACAGCGTCGCCCTGGATCAGGTTCCGGACCACGACGACGAAAAAGATCACCACGCCGAAGATGGTGAAGATGAATCCAATCAGGCTTGCGACGCGCAGTGGACGCGTGGTGAACCCGGTCATCATGTTCATGGCGTGGTGCAGGAGTCGCCCGAAGGTGTAGGTCGAACGGCCATCGCCACGGGGGTCCTGGGTGACCTTGACGGTCGCAAAGCGAGATGTTGCCCAGGTCAACAGGACATCGACCGAGATGTCGGGACTCTGGTAGCGCTCGAACGCGCCGCGCAGTTCGGTTCGGAAGACGCGAAACGCGCTCACACTCCGCGCCGCGTTGGCCCCCATCGCCTCTTCGAGAGCGTACTTCGTGACACGTGAAGCGGCGGACCGCCAGATGCTGTGCTGTTCCGAGGCTGGGGTGCCGTATACGACATCGACGTCATCGGTGAGTGCCGCTACCAGCTGAGCGATCTCCTCGGGAGGGTTCTGGAGGTCATCGTCAAGGGTCACGGTGAATCGGTAGCGAGCCTGCCGGATGCCCAGGAGTAGAGCGTTGTGCTGTCCGAAATTACGCATCAGGCGGAAGCCGCGGATCCGTCCGTCGGCGTGAGCGGCGGCGGTGACGACATCCCAACTACGGTCCGGGCTCCCGTCAACCACAAGGATGATCTCGTGGGCCGGGCTGAGCTGTTCCAGCGCCGCCGTGAGGCGCGGAATGAGCTGCGGCAGAATCGTCTCAGACCGATAGACCGGCACGACTGCCGTGATGCCTGCCGGGAGGCTGCTGGCCCGATCCACGAGCCGCAATGTACCGCCTCCAACGCTGCTTGGGCGGTCACGCGATCGCGCCAACCAGGTCACCCGACCGCGACGACGGCTGCGTCCTGGTTGTCGAGGCGACTTGCCTGAGTTGGGAGGACGGCCGCATCAACACCGCCACGGAGTCGATGCGACGGTGGTGACACCGATCCCTGCTGCGGCCTAGGTTGAAACGGCGGCCATAATGGCGGCGCAATGAGGGCCCTGATTCTCGGCTGCGGATCGATCGGCGCCCGGCACGCCAGAAACCTTGCGTCGCTCGACCTCGAGATCGTCCTCAATGACCCCGACGAGAAGCGCGCGCGTGCGCTCGCGCATGAGATCGGTGCTGACGTCGCGTCGGATCGCGACGCCGCTGCGGTTGATGTCGCGATCATCGCAACCCCGACGAGTCAGCACCCGGCTGATTTCGAATGGTCCGTCGAACACGGGTATCACACGTTCATCGAAAAACCACTCGCCGCGACGCGTGCCGGTTTGGCGCGCGCGCTTGCGGTCGCCGGCGGCAACCGGCATGTTGCGCTGGTCGCCTGCAACCTGAGGTTCTCCGACGGCTATCGCGTGCTTCGCGAAAACCTCAACGCCGTCGGCAGCATCGTCAGCATCAGCGCGGACTTCGGCTGGTACCTTCCCGCCTGGAGGCCATCGGATGACTACGCGATGAGCTACAGCGCCAGACGTGACCTCGGCGGAGGAGTGATCCTCGATGCGGCGATCCACGAGCTCGACTACGTCCTCGACCTCGGCGGTCCGGTGTCCTCCATCTCAGGGCTCTGGACAGCAAGCCAGAGCCTCGGCATCGACGTCGAGGACGCCGCCGAGATGCAGCTGCGACACGCGAGCGGATGCATCTCACGCATACACGTCGACTACCTGCGCCGGACGTACACGCGGCGGTGCACCGTGGTGGGCACCGATGGCACATTGGTGTGGGACTTTGCCGCGGGAAGCGTCACACTCGCGTGCGAGACCGACGCGGAGGCGACGAGCTGGATATCCTTGGATGGCGACCGAAACGTGATGTACGTGAGGGAGATGGAGCATTTTCTGCACGCCGCCGTCTCGGGTCATAGCGGCATGAACGACATTGGCCGTGCGGCGACGACCACAGCCTTGGCTTTGCAAGTCCTCGAGCAGGGAGCACAATGAGCGTCATGACAGAGACCCTGCTGGACCGGGCTCGGCGAGTTTTGCCAGGAGTCGCGCAGACCTATAGCAAGGGGCCCGATCAGTTCGTCGAGGGTCTCTACCCGGTATTCCTTGACAGCGGTGACGGGTGCCGAGTGCGCGACCTCGACGGACACGAATGGATCGACTACCCGCTCGCGCTTGGCCCGATCATCCTCGGGTACAACGATCCGGGCGTGAACGCAGCGGTCCATGCACAGGTCGATCGCGGCCCGGTGTTCTCCCTGTGCAACGCCCTCGAGGTCGAGGTCGCAGAGCTGCTGGTGGCGATGATCCCGTGTGCCGAGGCAGTGCGCTTCCTGAAAACCGGCTCGGAGGCGACCACCGCTTCCGTCCGGCTGGCGCGGGCTTTCACGGGGCGTGACCGTATCGCCCAATGCGGATATCACGGATGGCACGACTGGTGCATCGGGCACAGCCCGCGAAACGCCGGTATTCCTGCCTCGTCACAGGCGCTGACACACCAGTGGACCTACAACGACATCTCCTCTCTGGAGAGGATCTTCGATGATCACCCCGGCGAGGTCGCGGCGGTGATCATGGAGCCGATCGGAGTCGAGGGTCCGGTCGACGGATTTCTCGAGAGGGTGCGTGACGTCGCGCACCGTCATGGGGCGCTGCTCATCTTCGACGAGATCATCACCGGA
>JBAPOS010000088.1:0-25469 GCA_049279755.1 Candidatus Dormiibacterota bacterium
AGTTCGGCCGGTCGACGTCGCCGGGAAGATTGGGGCGGCGAACCGCCATCGCCGCATCGTCGAGCGTGGCCACCACCAGCCTGCTCGGAGCTCGGGCGAGCGCCGCGTAGGCGCGTTCCACGACCCGTGCCACGGGGTCACCGTCGCCGGCACCGGCGAGACGTCGCAGCCTGCGGCGCACGCTGAGCTCGGCACGCCGGTTGACCGGGCGGCCCCTGTCCTCCATCTCGACGAGGTCCGCGCCGGTCCACACTCCGGCGGTGGTCGGCAGATCGTGGGTGGTCAACGCCGCCAGCGCCTGCGCCGGGTACTGTTCCGGCGGCCTCGACTCGAACCACGCCAGTCGGTAGGAGAGCAGGCCGCGCCGGCGCAGCTCAGGTCGAACGCCCGACTCGACGGTGCCGAGATCCTCGCCGATCACCCCACATCCTGCGCGAGCGCTCTCGAGCGCAAGGATGTCGAGCAGCTCGCCGGCCGGATAGCGCACGTACGCCCCCGCCGAGGGATCACTCGAGCCGAGCGGGACCCACCACAGGCGGAACAGACCCATGACGTGATCGATGCGCAGCCCGACGCCCGCGCTCATCATCCGGCGCATGGTCGCGACCAGGGGTGCGTAGGCTGCGGCACGAAGCCGGGCCGGGTCGAACGGTGGGACGCCCCAGTCCTGGCCGGCCGGATTGAAGTCGTCTGAGGGCGCCCCGATGCGCGCTCCGGACGCGACCTCGTCCTGCCACATCCAGGCGTCCGCGCCATCCGGCGCGAACCCGACCGCAAGGTCGTGAACCAGCGGCAGCTCCCGCCCGGCGACCGCGAGCTGGGTGTCGAGCGACCACTGCAGCCAGCGGTGGAAGTCGATCCGCGATCGATCGCTCGCGACCAGGTCACGTACGGCGCGGCTGTCGGCGCGCCGGAACCGAGCGGGCCACGATGTCCACGAACCGGCGTGGCGCTCGGCGAGGACGCAGAAGCAGGCGTAGCGCTCCAGCAGCTGACCCTCCCGGGCGACGTAGGCGTCGAAACCGGCGTCGCCTTGAAATCTCGTCCAGAGCGACTCGAGCGCGCGCAACTTGAGGGGCACGATGCGATCGCGGTCGATGATCGGTGCCTGACGAAGCCGCTCCGCTCCCTTGAGGAGCTCGCCGACGGCCGGATCCTCGCCGGCGCCGGGGAGGTCCTGGATCCGCAGGTAGAGCGGGTTGCGATAGAGGCGGCTCGACGGGAAATACGGGCTCGCCTCCTGTGGCGTCCCCGGGCGCACCCCGTGGAGCGGGTTGACCAGGAGCATTGACGCGCCCTGCCTTCGGGACCACGATCCGAGGGCGCGGAGGTCGCCAAGGTCGCCGACGCCCCACCCGTCGCGCGACCGGACCGCGTAGAGCTGCGCCGCCCAGCCCCAGCCGGCGAGTGCGCTGGGGATGACGCAGCGTCCCGGGCTGGTGACCATCCGGACCCGGCGGCCGTTACGCATCACGAGCTGGTGGTACCCGAACGGCACGCTGGGGTGGAGAACCGCACCGCCGGGCAGCTCATCCCCGCCCTCGAGCTCGACGCTCCGGACCCCGACCGGCAGGCGCGCTCCAGGCCTGACGAACACCGGCGCGATGTCGCCGGCGTCGCCGGGGCGCATGCACGCCTCGACCGCCCGAATGCGCTCTGCGCTCACCCTCCGGCGAGCGCCCGCCGCATCCACGTACTCTCTCTGGACTCCCCACGCCGGCTGGTTGCCCCGCCGTGCTGCGCCGGTCACGTCGGGAGCCCGCGATCAGCGACCTGAGTGGAGTCATGACTGTCCCAGAGCCTTCCGCAGCAGGACGCGCGCCCGACGGACGTGCAGCCTGGCCGGGTACCGATGCTCCACTCGGCGCCACCTGGGACGGCTCGGGCACCAACTTCGCGATCTTTTCGGAGAGCGCCGAGGCGGTCGACCTCGTCCTCTTTGATGAGCGAGGTGCCGAGCTGGCCACCCATCCGCTGGTCGAGCGCACCGACCTGGTGTGGCACGGTTACATCGCCAATGTCGGCCCCGGGCAGCGTTACGGGTTCCGGGTGCACGGGCGCTACGCGCCCCATGAGGGACTGCGCCACAACCCGGCCAAGCTGCTGCTCGATCCCTACGCTCGCGCCATCGCCGGCCGCTTCCGCCACGGGCGCTCGCTTTTCGGGTACCGCCTGGGTAGCGATGACATGCGCATCAGCGGCGTCGACTCCGCACCGGCGATGCCACGCTGCGTGATCGTTGACCAGTCGTTTCCCTGGGGCGACGACCGGCGCCCGAACACGCCGTGGTCCGACACGATCATCTACGAGCTGCACGTCAAGGGATTCACCAAGCGTCACCCGGATATCCCCGACGCGCTGCGCGGCACCTACGCCGGGCTGGCACACCCCGCCGCCATCGAACACCTCACGCGCATCGGCGTGACCGCGGTCGAGCTGATGCCCGTGCATCACCTCTTCGACTCCGCGCAGCTCGTGGAACGCAACCTGGTCAACTACTGGGGCTACGACTCGATCGGCTACTTTGCGCCCGAGGGGCGCTACTCGTCGTCGGGAACCAACGGCGAACAGGTCCGCGAGTTCAAGGCGATGGTGCGCGCGCTGCACGCCGCCGGACTCGAGGTGATCCTCGACGTCGTCTACAACCACACCGGCGAGGGCAACCATCTCGGCCCCACGCTGAGCTTTCGCGGGATCGACAACGCCGCCTACTACCGTCTCAAGGACGAGGATCCGCGCTTCTACTTTGATGTCACGGGTACGGGGAACAGTCTCAACGTCCGGAATCCGCACACGCTCCAGCTCATCATGGACAGCCTTCGCTACTGGGTCATCGAGATGCACGTCGACGGGTTCCGCTTCGATCTTGCCTCCGCTCTGGCGCGCCAGTTCTACGATGTCGATCGGCTCTCGGCATTCTTCGACATCATCCACCAGGATCCGGTGCTGTCGCGCGTGAAACTCGTCGCAGAACCGTGGGACGTCGGCGCCGGGGGTTATCAGGTCGGCAATTTTCCGGTGCGGTGGGCGGAATGGAACGGAGCGTTTCGCGACACGGTGCGTGATTTCTGGCGAGGCGCAACCGGCATCCGCGACCTCGCATACCGGCTCACCGGGTCGAGCGACCTGTACCAGGGCGACGGCCGTCAACCGTCGGCGAGCATCAACTTCGTGACTGCTCACGACGGCTTCACGCTCTCCGATCTGGTGTCGTACAACCAAAAGCACAACCTGGCCAACGGCGAGAACAACCAGGACGGCACCGATGACAATCGCTCGTGGAATTGCGGCGTCGAGGGCCCGACCGACGACCCGGCGATCATCGAACTGCGCGCACGTCAGCGGCGCAACCTCATCGCCACGGTGCTCCTGTCGGAGGGATGCCCGATGGTGCTCGGCGGTGACGAGATCGGACGCACGCAACTCGGCAACAACAACGCCTACTGCCAGGACAACGAGGTGTCCTGGATCGATTGGGATCATCTCGACGAGCCCATGCTCGCCTTCGTGGCGCGCATGGTGGCGCTGCGCCGCAGCGACCCGGTGCTCCGCCGGCGCAACTTCTTTTCGGGCCAGGCCGTGCACGGATCGGGGCGCAAGGACATCGCATGGTTCCTGCCCTCAGGCCGCGAGGTCAGCGATCACGAATGGTTCGACGAAGGACAGCGATCGCTCGGGATGATCCTCAACGGCGATGAGATCCCCGACCGCGACCCGCGCGGCAGGCGCATCCGCGGTGGCACGCTCATGGTGCTGCTCCACGCCGGGGAAGACCCGGTCGGCTGGATCCTGCCGAGCGGATGGGGCGATCTGTGGTCGGTGTTCGCCGATACCGCGGAGCGCGACGTGACCCCGTCGACCAGGCACCACCACCCCGGCGAGGAGATGACCGTCGCGGGGCGATCGCTGGTCGCGCTGCTCCGCGTCTGAGCCTCAGTGGCGGTATGCCCGCCGCCAGACGAGATAGTCGTCGGTGGTCACCCGTTCCATGGCCCGTGAGGCGACCTTCAACCAGGTCGGCGATCGCTGTTCGAGGTCCCGGCTGACCGCGGCGATCCGACCGGCACCCGACCCGATGTGGACGTTCGCCGTCTCGGCGCCCATGGCGTGGAGCAACTCGGTCTGCTCGGCCGCGAGCCGAGCGACGGTGAACTCGATCCGGCTGCAGTCAGGCGCAAGCCGGCGCAGCACCCAGCGACCGCGGATCTCGAGAAAGGGGTCGGCGCATCGCACCGCACGGCGGACGATCGTCGGGTAGTGAATCGGCACCTTGCCAGGGCTGCCCATCGCCCACGCCACCCCAGACGCGACCAGCTCCTTTGCCTCGCGCGCGATCCAGCCCCCGGAATGCTCTGCGATCGCGACGATGCGCGGGTGCCCCAGGCTGCCGAGACCGGCGCGACGGGTGACATAGCGCGGATCCTCAGTGCTTCGGAACTGGCGGCGCAGCAAAGCGATTGCCGCGGCCGTGGGGCGGCGAGCCGGGGGGAGATTGGCCATTCCAGTCCAGAAGCGAACCGGATCTCGCAACTCCGAGTCGGCGTCGCGGCGAAGCACCGCGTGTTCCTCCGCAAGGACGAACGGCCTGCCACCGCGCCGAATTGAAGAGCGGTATCCCTCGAGGATCGCGTTGCAAGCTGCCCGGGGCGTCAGGACCAGCGTTCCGGCCGAGATCGACAAGCGCGCGGACGTCGCCAGCCGCACCAGGTCGTTGGCGTACGCCATGGGAAACGCTTCGTCAAAGTCGTTGATCCCCCACACCAACCGGCCTTCGGTGTCGCGCCACGTGCCGAAGTTCTCGGTGTGCAGGTCGCCGACGGCCAGCACCTTCGGCGCGCTCGCCAGGTCCGGACACGTTGCCTCCCACGCTTGCACCCAGCGGTAGAAGGTGGAGCGGAGAAATGGAAAGGGGGCCAGCGCCATCTGCTCGTGCTTGAAATCCAGGTCGGCTCGCACCAGCGCCACCTGCCGGCCCACCCACACCTCGTAGTTGCGTGTCGCCGTCACGATGGACACGAGCTGCGATTTTCGGGGCATGATCGGCCGATGTTCGCGCAGCTGACCATACTCGTGCTCGCCGGACTCGCCGGGCCGCTGCTTGCGTTCGGTCGTCGCGGACTGATCCCGGTGGTGATCGGTGAGCTCTTCGCCGGCTTCGTGCTCGGGCACACCGGGTTCGGCGTGGTCGACTCGGCGACCCAACCGTTGCCAGTGCTCAGCGCCATCGGTTTCGCGATGCTCATGTTCAGCGCCGGGACCCACGTCGACATCGGCTCTCCGGCGATCCGACAGGGATTCGCGCGCGGCCTGCTCGCCCTCGCCGTCGTCGCGGTCACTGCCGTGCCGATCGGGCTGTTACTCGATCATGCGCTCGGCGTCGGACACCCGGCACTGATTGCCGTGATCGTCACAGGAAGTTCGGCGGCAATCGCATTTCCGATCATCGAGGAGCGCAAGCTCGCCGGCCCCAACGTCGCATTCCTCATCGCATGGGTCGCGCTCGCTGACTCCGTGACCGTCGTGATCATGCCGCTCACGATCGCCAGGTCGGGAAACCCGCTCGAGGCGATCGGGGGCGATGCCGCGATCATCGCCGTGGGGGTGATGGCACTGCTGGCGGCGAGCCGGGCTCGGCGTGAAGGCTTTGTGCATCAGATGCGCGACGAGTCCCTGCAGCGCGGTTGGGCGTGGCAGGTACGCATATCGCTTGTGCTGCTGCTCGGACTCTCCGCAATCGCCCAGGAGACCGGGGCGAGCACGCTGGTCGCAGGGTTTCTGGCGGGAATGATCCTGGTGCGCTTGCACGAATCAGATCGCCTCGCACTCCAGTTCTCCGGCGTGGCCAACGGTTTCTTCGTCCCGCTGTTCTTCGTGCTGCTCGGCGCAGAGCTCAACCTACGTGCGCTGTTCACCTCCCCGTCGCGGATCCTTCTCGCCATCGGGCTCGCAGTGGCTGCGGTGATCACCCACGTCGTCGCTGCTCGTGTGGCCGGTCACGAGCGGTACCTCGCGACGGGGCTGGCGGCGTCGGCGCAGCTGGGGATGCCGGCTGCCGCCGCAAGCCTCGGCTTGAGCTCGGGGCTGCTCGGTCCGGCGGAAGCAGCCGCACTCGTCGCCGGCGGTTGCCTGACCCTTATCCCGGCCACGATCGGGTCGCTCCTTCTCGCCCGAGACGTGGAAGGCAAGCCGTCAGCGACTCGGGCTCCCAGCGCACACGCCCCGACAACCTAGAACATCGGACGCCGGCTCAGGTGCCCTCGCGCGAGCGGCGTCCGGCCTCGTCGGCGCGATCGCGTTCGAGCTTCTCGCTCTGGTCCTTTCGCCGTCGGTCGTCCGCCTGACCCTGCTCCTTGGTCGCCTCGTCCTCGGGCTGTGGTTCCTGCTGGTCTGCACTCATCGCTCGGTCAGCATAGGCCGCAGCGGGCGGTCGCGGTGAGCGGTGAAGCGTCGCGCGGCTACGACCACAGCGACTCGAGCGCCACTCCAACGCGCTCGGTTGCGTCTGCGCTCGGCAGCCCGTCGATCGACTCGGGTCTCCTGCCCCGCTCGGTCACCTGATCACAGTGAGCAGTGACGCGCTCGGAGAGGAAGCGCGACTGCTGCGCCCAGCCATGCCGATCGTCACGCCCGTTCGGGTGGTGGTGGTAGCGCTCCGGCACGTAGAGGTGCAGCGCGTTGCGGGCGCGCGTCAGCGCCACGTAGAACACCCGCCGCTCCTCCTCGAGGCCGGCGGGGGAACCCAGCGCCATGTCCGAAGGAATGCTGCCGTCGGTCACGTGGAGCAGATGGACGACGTCCCATTCGAGCCCCTTGGCCGAGTGCACCGTCGAGATGATCAGCCAGTCCTCGTCGATCAACGGTGGTCCGGCCAGGGCTCCTGTCGATCTTGGCGGCTCGAGGACATGATCGGCCGCGACATCCGACAGACGAGCCACCTTTGCTGTGGCGGTGACGAGCGTGTCCAGGTCGGCGAGCCGCGCTGACGCCTCGGGATACGCCGCGGCGACCAGCGGCGCGACAGCCACCCGCAAGCGCTCCGCATGGGTTGGGACCGACTCGCCGGGACGTGCCGCGATCGCCGTGACCAGTTCCTCGGCCGCCGGCCGCGCGGCCTCGGGGAGATGCGCGGCTGCGCGTGCCCAAGATTCCAGGACGTCACCGTCACGCCGAACGTCATCCGAGCCAAGCAGCCCGAGAGCGGCCACGACGCGATGCGCGGTCGCCGGTCCGACGCCGGCGAGCAGCTGGAGCAACCGGAACCAGGCGACCACGTCGCCCGGGTTGTCGGCGAGGCGAAACGCCGCAAGCATGTCCTTGACGTGCGCCGCCTCGATGAAGCGCAGACCACCGTATTTGACGTATGGGATGCGTCGTGCCCCGAGCTCGAGCTCGAGGAGCGCGGAATGATGCGCCGCCCGCACCAGCACCGCCTGCTCGTGGAGCGCCACTCCTGCCTCGCGGTGGGCGAGGATGCGATCGCAAACCGCATCGGTCTGGGCGTCCTCGTCAGCGCAGCGCACCAGCTGCGGACCGATGCCCGCAACCGTCCTCGCCGCCTGGAGCACCGCCGAAAAGCCAACCTTCGCGTCGGCGCCGACCGCATTGGCGACGTCGAGAATCTGCTGGCTGGAGCGGTAGTTTGTCTCGAGGACGACCGTGGTCGATCCCGGGAAGGCCCCATCGAACTCGAGGATGTGGCGCGGCTCGGCGGCGCGGAATGAGTACAGCGCCTGGGCGTCGTCGCCGACCACGGTGATGCCCGGGCCTCCACGACGCAGGCCGGTCAGGATGTCAACCTGGAGGTCGTTGACATCCTGGTACTCGTCCACGAGCACGTGGTCGAGAGCGCCGGCAAGACGCGTGCCGAGCCGGTCGTCCTGGACGGCCGCGCGCCAGAAGAGCAGGAGATCGTCGAGGTCGATCAGCCCCGCCGACCGCTTGCGCCGCACGTAACCGCGGCAGATCTCCGAGATCTCGTCGAGGAAGTCCTCCGCCCACGGCGACATCTCAGGCACCACCGACGACAGCGGTCGCCCTGTGTTGACCGCGGCCGAATAGAGATCAACGAGCAGCGCCTTGCGCGGGAATCGCCGCCGCGTCGACGCCGCATGACCCTGTTCGTCGCGGACCATGTCGATGACGTCGGCGGCGTCGGCCGCGTCGAGGACGGAGAACCCTTCCGGAATCCCCAGCGTCGCCGCGTATCTGCGGAGCGTCTGATGCGCGATGGCGTGAAAGGTGCCCCCGATGACACGGTTCGCAGGAGAGGCAGCGCCCCGGTCAAGGCCCGCCGCGCTCACCAGCGACGAGGTCCGGGCGAGCATCTGCCGGGCGGCCCGGCGCGTGAATGTCAAGAGCAGGATTCGCTCAGGTGGCACCCCGGTGGCCAGCAGCCAGGCGACTCGCGCGGAGAGGGTGGTGGTCTTGCCGGTGCCGGCACCGGCAAGGATGCGAAGGGGACCGCCCTCGTGAGTAACGGCACGGCGCTGAGCCTCGGTCAGGTGATCCAGCCACTCGAACATTCGTTCGATGATACCGCCGACGGTGTACGGCGGCCGCCATTCCAGCCAGATTCAGGACCGCGCTAGGGCCATCCCGCTCCTGCCACGCTGACCTCGAGCGCCACGACCTCGCCGGTACGCGGCTCGGCGAACATCGCCGCTGGGCCGTTCCATTCGGTGGCCATCATGAAAAGCGTCGTCCTCGACGGACCACCCAGAGCGCACGCAAAGCAGCCGCGGTCGAGATCCACGGATTGCAGCACCTCGCCGCCCTCCGCGACCCGCACGCACCGCTTGTTGGGAACGTCCGAGTACCAGACTTTGTCCTCGGCGTCGAGGCAGATGCCGTCGGGGACCCCATCGCCCAGTTCGGCCCACACGCGGCGGTTCGACAAAGCGCCATCGCCGTCGATGTCGAACGCGGTGAGCCGATTGGCGTAGGACTCACCCACGATGAGGGTCGCGTTGTCGCTGGTGACGAGCATCCCGTTGGGAAACGCGAGATCCTCGGCAACCTGACGGACCGATCCATCCGGCGTGGCCATGGCAATCACCCCGGGCCTGAAGGCCTCACCGGTCATGAGGTTGAAGCCGCCGCCGTTGACGTACGCGTTCCCGCGTCCATCGACAACGAGTTCGTTCCCCGCCGGTGGATCTGATGCGGCGGCCAGATCGGCATGGGTCACCAGGGTGCCGTCCGCCTCCTGGCGGAGCAGACGACCGTCCCTCGCAGAGACAACCAGCAGGCGCCCGTCGGGCAACCAGCCGGAACAGCAGGGAAACGACTCTGCATGCACCATGACCTGGGTGTTGCCCCCAAGATCGGCCGCCATGACGTCCTGCGCTCCCCAGTCGGAGAACCACAGCCGGCCGTCGTGCCAGCGCGGTTGCTCACCGAAGACGAGACCGGTCACCAGGGTCTTCAACTCAGCCACGCGCGCTTCTGTCCCCGCCGGTGAACACCCGATAACGCATTCGCCTGTCGAGGCTCGCAGCCCGCGCGATACGCCGCGCGTGGATTGGTCCGAGCCGGATCTGGCCGCTGAACTGCCCCCACATGCCGCAGAAATACAGGCGCGGGGCGCGTGGATGATCCGGGACTCCGGCGTGATGAATCGGAACCCCATCGTCGCCCAGGATGCCAAGGTGACCGACCAGCGGTTCCAGACCCCTGCGGTAGCCCGTTGCGCAGATCACCGCATCAGGATGGAGTCGCACACCATCGTCGAGAACCACGTCGCCTCCTTCAAGCCGTTCAACGGTGCCCACGACGCGAGCGGCGCCGCGCTTGAGCGCAGCGATGAAACCATCGTCGACTGCCGGGTTGCGCCGGTGCTCGCGGTAGTTGGCGTAGACGCCGATCGGGGATCGCGGGATCCCGTAGGGCTTCAGGTTGCCGAACGTCATCCGCTGCACGATACGGAACAGCGCGTCGGCCATCACGCGTGGCACACGGTCGCCGAGGAAGACGAGGATGGGCTGACCCGGGATGCCGAAAACCTCGCGCGTTGCGAGATTGGGCGGCGTGCGCATCGAAAGCGTGACCTGTGCGCCCGCCTTGACCAGGTGGCTTGCGATATCGAGACCCGAGTTACCGGCACCCACGACCAGAACGTGCCTGCCCGCGTACGCGGCAGCGCTCGCGAGCTCGGATGAGTGGACCAGCTCCCTGTCAAATGTTGTCGCGCCCGGCCACGAGGGCATGCATGGCACCGCATCCCAACCCGTGGCGATGATGAGATAGCGGCAGAGCATCCTGCCCGAAGAGGTTTCGAGACGCCAGAGATCATGCTCGCGCTGGATCGCGGATACCTGGGTTCGCAACCGCAATGCGACTCCATGCTGCTGTGCGAACCGCTCCAGGTAGGCGACCATGTCGTCTCGACCTGGATAGCGTCCGCAGCGTCTGGGCATTCCGCGGCCCTGGAGCTTGGACATGGGACGCCACGAGTTGAGCCGGAGCTCGGCATACCGCGACCGCCAGCTGGTGCCGACGCTGTCGGATTTCTCGATGACGATGGTCTCGAAGCCGTGCCGTCGCAACGCCACCGCCGCGGCAAGGCCGGAGGACCCTGCGCCGACCACGATCGCCTGATGCCGATCGACCCGACGACCCTTGGTGGCGCCGTTTGAAAGCCCGTCCGGGTTCGGCGTGCGAGCGGCGAGCACGGCGTTTGGCTCAGCTGTGGCAGCCGTCTGCACCATGTGCAGCACCGTATCAGCGATCAGGTCGCACGTCGATGGAGCCAGCACCAAACCCGGAGAGGTGGCAGCACCCCTCGCTCGCGCGCCGGCGCAGTGATGAGCTGCCGCGGTCTGCCTACTTGGTCAGCAGGGTGGCGATGACATTGATCGTCGTCGAGAAGACGACGACGCCGAACAGGTAGGACAACAGCGCGTGGCGAATCGCGGTCATGCGAATCGATTTGGCGTTGAGGTCGGTATCCGACACCTGGAAGGTCATCCCGACGGTCAGCGCGACGTATAGGAAATCTTTGAAGTCTGGAAGGGCGTCGGAATGGAAGTCGATGCCCCCACCCTGCGCGTAGTACAGGCGGGCATACCGCAGCGCGAACACCACGTGGACGGCCGCCCACGAGAGGACGACGCTCACCACCACGAGCGTCGTGATCACGGACTTGATGAGGCCGTGTGTCGACCCGGCAGCGATCAGGGCGAAGGCAACGCTGACGAGACTCGCGATATTCGCGCCGACGAGAATCGCGTCAGAGGCGGCACGCGAGTCGTCCTCGCTCACTGCGACCCGCTGTGTCGCGGCAGCGTCCTTCCCGCGAATGCCGACGTACACGATCGCGATGAACGCTGCGGAGGTGACGTCCCATCCGGCCAGGACCGCCACCTGCCACTCGACGAGCGCCAACGCGACCGCAAACCCGACGCCGCCGAGTCCCAGGCACACGGCCAGCCGGTTTCGCGCGTTCACCCGCGGGAGTTTCGCACGACCTCAGCCTTGCTGCCCGCGGTGGCCAAGGGGGTCTCCGCGGTCAGCGCGCCAGTGCCTGTTCCAACTGCTCCTTGTTCATTTTCGAGCGGCCCTCGATGTTGCGCTCGCCCGCCTCGTGGCGGAGCTGCGCATAGGTCCGGCCGCGGGCGCCCCCGTGAGATCGCAATCCGCCGCGCCGGCCCGACGAGATGTCCTGGATCGACGTCCGGCTTGCCTCCCTGGACTCGCCTGCCCGGGCACGCTCTTTGTTCACAGTGCGCGCAGCAATTTCCTCGGCGGTGTCCTCATCGGTGCCGCGATCTTCAAGACCCGCCTTGATGTGTTCGTACTGCCGCTCGCGCTTCGGCGACCACGCTTGCACAGGCATGACCCGTCCTCCTTGACGCTAGTGCTCCTCCGCGACGTACACCGCGGTGGTGGCCAACTCACGTTTGGTGATAGCTAGCCTATCACTATCGTCCGCCTCTCGGGCCCTTGCGTGGTACGCGGAATGTAGGCTTGTGCGGCGGCAGGACCGCGCCGCACAGCGACGAGTTTCGAGTGTCATCAGCGTGATCGAAAAACAGGCACACACCCAGCCCCCGTACGCGCAGATCGTCGCGGCCATCGAGGCAATACCGGGGCTGGAAACCGTAAGCGAGTGGCTCGTCAAGGCACTCGACCCGCTGACCACGCGGCGAGGCCTCATGGACGTGCTTCACGGTCGCTGGCTGGGGCACGCGCTCCATCCACTCTTGAGCGATGTGCCGATCGGGATGTGGACGAGCGTGCCCGTTCTGGATCTGATCGGCGACGACGCCGGCGCAACGATGCTCACCGCCATGGGATGCATCGCTGCCGGCGCAACCGTGGCGACCGGAACCGCCGACTGGTCGGTCACCTACGGTCGCGATCGGCGCCTCGCGCTCGTGCACGGACTCGCCAACACCGCGGTGCTCGGCGTACAACTCTGCTCGCTCTCCGCCCGCCTGCGCGGGCGAAAAGGGCGCGCACGAGTGCTGTCCGTGACTGGGCTCGGAGCCGCCGCGGCCGCTGCCTACCTGGGTGGTGAACTGGTGTTCGACCGAGCCCTCGCGGTCAACCACACCGCGTGGCTCTCCGGCCCGGCGAAGTGGACCGACGTGGCCGCCGACGCGGACGTTACCGAAGGAGCGCTCACGGTCGCGGAGGTCGACGAGCGCAAGGTGCTGCTCACTCGGGTGAACGGAGCCGTGTGCGCGCTCGAGAACACATGCACCCACGCGGGTGGTCCGTTGAACGAGGGCACCGTGGAGCACGGCGAGGTCGTCTGTCCATGGCACGGCTCGCGGTTCCGGCTCAGCGACGGCGCGGTTCTGGGCGGCCCGGCGACGTTTCCGCAACCGCAATTCGAAGCTCGAAAGGTCGCCGGTCGCGTTCAGATTCGCAGGCGTGGCGACTGAGTTCGCGGCACGCGCTGAGTTGGGGGTGGTCTCGCTGACGTGATGCGTTGAGAGGAGCCGCCTTCGGGCGGCTCCTCGCCAACGCCAATGCTCCGAGCTAGGCGACCGCTGCCCTTGCGAAGGCGTCGAGCCCCTTCTGCCAACCGTCCGAATCGCCCACGGCATCACGCATCGAAGCCCAGCCGTCTCCGTGGTTCTCGAGCTCGCGATGCGTGGTCATACCTCCTCCTTGCCTGTTGACTGTTCGGCTGCTGTTTGAAACGCCATGAGCGCTTGGTTCCAGAAACGGTCGAAGTAGGCACGCAGCTGGGCGATGCCGCGCTGGTCGATGCTGTAGATGCGGCGATTGGCCTCGGGGCGGTCGATCACCAGGCCGGCGTGCTTCAACACGCGAAGGTGCTGTGAGACCGCGGGCCGGCTGATAGGAAGGTGGCGCGCGATGGCCCCAACCGCCATCGGCCCGGCGGCCAGGCGCTCGAAGATCGCGCGCCGTGTGGGGTCGCCGAGGACGGTCAGAGGTTCTAGGTTAGCTACCACTTACGGTAAGTGTAGACGCACGCAGAGAGGCTGTCAAGATTCACCCTCGGGGCAGGCACTCGGTACGCTTGGGGCGCCAATCAGGCTTGCACTCGAGGAGGACCCAGCCTTGACCGGGTCGTCGGAATCCGCGACGGGACCCACCGCGCAGCCGGTACTCAGCCCGCTCACCGGGGCGGCCATCTTCCTCGTTGTCACCATCAACCCCGGTGGCGAGGCCATCGTTCGCGAGCTGCTCGGCGACTGCGCCGGGCTCCAGCGCGCGGTCGGCTTCAGACTGCCCGACGGTGGGCTCACCTGCGTCATCGCGGTGGGATCGGCTGCCTGGGACCGGTTGTTCAGCGGACCCCGTCCGGCCGAGCTCCATCCACTCCCCGAGTTCGCCGGGGAGCGTCATCGAGCAGTGTCCACGCCCGCCGACGTGCTGTTTCACATCCGGGCTGTCGAGATGGACCTCTGTTTCGAGCTCGCCGGCCAGATCATGAACCGATTGCGCGGCAGCGTTGCCGTCGTCGAGGAGATCCACGGCTTCAAGTACTTCGACGAGCGCGACCTGCTCGGTTTCGTCGACGGCACCGAGAATCCCACGGGACAGGCCGCCTACGACGCGGTCACCGTCGGCGCCGAAGACCCCGAGTTCGCCGGCGGAAGTTACGTCATCGTGCAGCAGTATCTGCACGATCTCGACGCCTGGAACGCGCTCCCGATCGAGGCTCAGGAAAAGGCGGTCGGGCGTACCAAGCTCTCGGACATCGAACTTCCCGACCATCAGAAGCCGAGCAACTCCCACGTCGCGCTCAACGTCATCGCCGACGCCGACGGAAGCGAGCTCAAGATCCTGCGCGACAACATGCCATTCGGCCACGTCGGGCGAGGCGAGTTCGGTACGTACTACATCGCCTATGCGAGCACGCCCAGGATCACCGAGCGGATGCTCGCCAACATGTTCATTGGTCATCCGCCCGGGAACTACGATCGAATCCTCGACTTCTCCACCGCGGTCAGCGGCGCTCTCTTCTTTGTGCCGTCGCAGGATTTTCTCGACGCGATGCCGGAACCTCCCATCCCCGCGTCCTAGCGATTACCGAATCCTCACGTGGCGGCGATCAAGCTCCGCGACGCTGCGGACTCCGAGAAGCTGCATTGTTCGACGCATCTCACGCGTGAGTATTTCGGTGGCTCGCTCGACGCCACGCTCGCCCCCGGTCATCAATCCATACAGATACGCCCGGCCCACGAGGACGGTTCGCGCACCGAGCGCAACCGCCGCGACGATGTCGGCGCCGCTCATCACGCCCGTGTCCACCCAGACCTCAGTGCGCTCTCCGACGGAATCGACAACCTCCGGGACCAGGCTCAGCGGAACCGGCGCTCGGTCGAGCTGGCGGCCTCCGTGGTTGGAGAGGACGATCGCATCGACACCTGCGTCGGCCATGCGACGGGCATCCTCGACGGACTGGATGCCCTTGATGATCAGAGGTCCTGGCCAGCACGAACGCACCCACTCGAGATCCGCCATCGTCATGGTCGGGTCGAACAGCTCGTCGATGAGCTCGGCAATGGTGCGGTCCCAACCACTGAGTGATGCGAAGGTCAGGGGCTTGGTGGTGAGAAGGTTCGCCCACCAGGCGGGATGCGAGGCGATGTCGGCCACGGTCCCGAGGGTGAGTGCGGGAGGGATCGAGAACCCGTTGCGAACGTCACGAAGTCGATTCCCGGCGACGGGGACGTCGACGGTCAGCATCAGCGCCTCGAAGCCGGCTCGGTTGGCTCTGGTCATCAACTCCGCGCCCGCCGCGCGATCCTTCCACACGTAGAGCTGAAACCACTTTCGTGCGCCGGGTGCCGCGGCGGCGACGTCCTCGATCGACGTGGTCCCCATGGTCGAGAGCGCATACGGGATGCCATGTCGCTCGGCGACACGAGCGACCGCTCGCTCACCTTCGTGGTGCATGAGACGAGTGAAGCCGGTGGGCGCGAACGCAAAGGGGACGGCGGCCGCACGACCCAACACGACGCCGCCGGTATCGACAGCGGAAACGTCGTGCAGCGCTGACGGCGAGAACTCGAGTGTCTGGAACATCCGCCGAGCGCGGCGCAGGCTGATCTCGCCGTCAGCCGCTCCATCGGTGTAATCGAAGACGGCACGCGGGACGCGACGGCGTGCCGCGGTTCGGAGGTCGGCGACGGTCAACGCGCGAGAGAGCCGGCGGCCGGTCGCGTCGAGTTGGACAGGTCGCGGTCGAAGCAGCGGCTTGATCTCCGACCACTTGGGTAGCTGACGGTCAGGCATGTTCTGGCCCGACACGGTACGACCCCTGAGGCTGGGAGGGTCCCAGCGCAAGCGCGTCGTCAGGAGGCGGTTACAGGCGCTCGATGAACCACGTGGACCGGAACGGCCGAAACCCGAAGCGCTCGTAGAGGCGCCGGGCGGGGTTGCCCTGACTGACAGTCAACCCCAGGCGTTTGTCACCGGCTCGCGCGCAGGCCCCCAGGGCGTGGTCGAGGAGCAGCCCGCCAACTCCGCGACCCTGGAACTTCGCGACCACGAAGATCTCCGGAATCCACGGGCCACCCGCCCACCACGTAGTCGGCGCCATCTCGGTCACGAGGACGGCCGCTGCAATGGCACCGTCCGTCTCACGAACGAGGCGGGACGGCTCCGGCAGAACGGCGCCACATGGCCCCTCCCCATCCAGGAGCTGCCGCCAGTACCTGGCGCGATCGACCCCCCACCAGATCTGGAAATCAACGTGGTCGGGAGCGGTGGCGGCGGAGGCGGCGTGGGCGAGGCTGACGGGATCGCGGTCAACGGCTCCAAGATGGAGCCCCGGCGGCACCGGGCGACGCGGGGGAGCCCGCAGGTGCTCGAGGTCGACCGCCATGTCGTCGGCAAGCCGGCGAAGCTTGCCACCGGTCGCAAGAAGCCTGGCCGCCTCGGCGCTGTCATGGGTTCGCGCCACATCCATGACGTTGAGGCTAGCGCGGTTGTTTCACCCGGTAGGTGATGAAGGTGGCGAATGGCGACTGGCGCACCCCGAGGGGCTCGAGGTCGATCGATTGCGTGAACCCCTCGAAGAGACGTTTTCCACCGCCCAGGATAACTCCGAGTGTCGCCATGGCCTCCGCGAGGAAGGCCGCGTCCTCGCCTGTCGCCTCACCTCGCCTCTGATCCGCATACGTCCACGCTCCGCCGAAGACCCAGCTGTGAAGACGCTCACCACCCTCGCCCAGACCCTTGCCGGGCCGGTCGTTTGGGCCGCTGATGTATCCGTCGATTGACGTCGTGATTCCCGCAACGACTCTCGCCATCAGTTACCGCCTTTCATTTGAACAGAACGCGCCAGCGCCTGAAACTCATCGCTCACATTCGCGTCCGCTTGGCCGTGCGCTCACACGCGGAACTACTCCAGCAATTCGGAGGCGTGATCGCGATACACCTGGGCCTTGGCCTCACCGCTGGGTCCGCCGTGCAGCGCCTCGATGAGGGACACCAATCGCTTGGTCAAGATCAGCAGGTAGCGCGTCTCGGGCGTGAGGGCCTCAAATGTGTGCGCGGTACCCGCGGGAACGAAGACCGTGGATCCGACGCCCGCATCCACCTCGCGGTCGGCGAACCGGAAGCGAACGACTCCCGCGAGGATGCACCACGCCTCGTCATCGGCGTGATGCACGTGGAGTTCCGCAGGTCCGCTCCCCGACCACTCGCGGAGTGCGAAGGACTCCCCGGTGGCCTCCATGCGAGAGGACCGGTCGTCACCGTCGCGCAGATTCACCACCGCATCAGCCATGCGCCAGGACCCTAGCACGCATCACGCGATGAATTCGGCGTCCACCGACTCGAGGTTCCCGCGACTCATCGCCCCGTTGCGCACGTCACGTTTACTCCGCCGCGGTGGCGCCTTCACCCCACCGAGCAAACGCGCTGGTGAGCCCGGCGACGAGCCTGTCAAAGCTGCGCTTGACGTCCACCGGCAATCCGAAGCCATGGTCGGCCTCCAGCGCAACGAAGCCATGGAGTGCGGCGCGCAGCGCGCGAATCGCGTCGATGGCATCGTCGTCGCGCAACTGGTAGCCGGCCATGACGTCAGCAACCACACGGACGACGTTGCCGCTGGCGATCTCGTCATCGACATCCCCCGGCAACGGCGCTCGCTGCGCCGCCGCGTATCGACCGGGGTGCTCGAGCGCCCAGGCGCGGTACGCGTCGGCCATAGCGGTAATCGCCCCTCCACGCGCACGACCGACGGCTGCTCGCCGCAGGACATCGGCGAGCTCATTCTTGGCACGCAGCGCGATGCCGCGTCGGAGCCCATCGGTACCCGCGACGTGCTTGTAAAGCGACGGCTGCCGGACCCCCAGTCGAGCTGCCAGGGCGGCAAGCGTCAGGCTCGACAAGCCAACCTCATCAGCAATCCGCTCGCCCTCCTCAACGACGAGCGTCTCGGTGAGCCCTGCCCTAGGCACCGTCGCCGAGCCCGCGCAGAAACTGGAGCACGGCGTCCGCCGTGATCTCGGGCTGCTGCGACTGCGGGTAGTGGCCGGCCTCCGGCACGATGACGGCCTCACCACGCAGGGTCTGCGCGATCCATGCCGCCTCCGCCTTCGGGTCCGCGAAATCCGGATCCTTGTCGCCCATCACCACCAGGGTCGGCGCGGTGACCGCGCTGAGGCGAGCCTCAGCCGGGTCGTGGCTCACACGGGTTGTGCGCGAGAACGCCCTCGCATATCCCGGCCGGCGCAAACTGGCGACCACCCGGTCGCGATAGGCGTCGAAATCGCCGGGACGCCGGCCGGCGTAGAGCCGGGGAAGGTAGGACTTCCAAGCGGCGGCCGCCCACAACCGGGTCATCGCCACCCGAAGCAGCAGCCGCTGCATCCCGCTCATCCTGGCATTGCGAACGAACGGCCCGATCAGGACAAGGCCGCTCACCAACTCGGGTCGCTCAGCAGCCGAGATGACGGCCGCAGCCGCGCCCATGGAATTCCCTACGACGACCGCGGGACCCCCGAGCTTCTCGATGAGGGCCACGACGTCCGCGGAGGTCTCGGTGTCGCTGTAGGTGGCGAAGGTGGAGTCACTGTATCCATGGCCGCGCAGGTCGGTGGCGGCGACGCGATAGCCCGCATCGCGGAGAATCGGCGCCACGAACCGATAGGTCGCGCGCAGGTCGCCCATACCGGGTACGAGAACGACCAATGGCCCGGTGCCGTCGACGTCGTACGCGATCCGCCCTTCGGGGCGGGACAGGTAGCTGGTTTCCTCGAGGCGGGGGGTGGTATCTGTCTCCATCGTCGGCTACTCTACTTAGCCAGGTAGCTAATGTCAATAGCCTCGGCTCCCCGTCGCTCCGGGTCAGGTGTGCGATGGAGCCTGAATAGCGCGGCCGACGCTCACCAGTAGATCCCAGGAGTTGCGGAGTGAGGTGAGCAGCAGAAATATGGCGATCCCGGAGAGCCACGCGAACCCGTCCTGGAAGTCGCCCCCGACGAACACACCACCGATCGCGATCAGGCCGATGATGGACAGCGCGCTCGACCCGAATCTTAGGATCAGACGCTGGGCGCTGAGCGTTCGGTACTGGCTGCGTATCCCGGTCACGAGGCTGCGAACGATGAGGGCAGCCGCGACCCCACCGAGGCCGACCAGGTCCCAGCCGATCGAAGACGCGTCGCCGCTACGTGGAACGACCATGAACAGCGAGGTGACGAGGGTGACCGCGAAGCCGGTCAGGGTGACCCGCGCCAGGCCCTCGACCTCCGGGCGCGTCACCACCACCCGGAGGTGCAGCGACAGACCGACGAAGAGAAGCCCGACGAGGCTCGCCGCCGCCGTACCCGTTATCGCATAGAAGTCGTGCCAACCCAACAGGGTGATTGCAAAATTCATGCTCGCGATTCTGACGGCCCAGCCGTCCGTGTGCGACAGCACGCACCCGACTCGCCACGCGGTTCGACGAGCGCGAGCGCCGCGCCCACGCGCGTCCCACCCTGCATATACGAGGCACGGTTACATGCGTTGTACCGGTGAGCTGCAGCAACACCTGACCCACGCGATGACTGGGCGTTGTGTGCGCTGTGTATTGCTGCCCCTGCGTAACCGGCGCGCGTATCGATGTTCGAATCCGGCAGCGCAGCCGGGCGGGATGCGGCGGTGACCGCGGAGCAATGGATCAATGAAACAGAAACTCGTCATTCTCGGCGGCACGCTGAGTCTGCTGACGATCGCCGCGTGCGGTTCCGCGACCACGGGTGCCCTTGGTGGGGCACCGTCAACGCCAACAGCGGCGCCACTGCAAACGCCGACGTCGACGCCGGCGCCGACGACGGCGCCCACCGCAGCTCCGACCCCGACCCCGATCGTTGCGCACGCCACGCCCCCACCTGCGGTGGGCACGGCGTTGACATTGCGCAGCGTGGGTAATCTCGGACCGATCCTCGTCGGCCCCAACGGCAAGACTCTGTACCTGTTCATGAGCGACAGCGCCACGATGTCCACCTGCTACGGCTCTTGTGCGCAGAACTGGCCACCATTGACCACTTCGGGAACACCGCGAGGGATGGGTGGTGTCTCGCAGAGTCTCCTCGGGACGATCACGCGTCAGAACGGCACCAAGCAGGTCACCTACCATGGACATCCGCTGTACTACTTCATCGCCGACTCGGGCGCCGGTATGGCCAACGGCGAGGGGGTCGACGCCTTCGGTGCTCGCTGGGAGGTGATCAACGCTGCGGGGGTGGCGGTCATCAAATGACCTCTCGCGACCAACGTCGCTTTCCCGGAGCTTGATCGCGCGCTCCGCCATGCGCCCCGCTATTCTCGATGCACGACCACACATTCACAGCCCGGAACATCGGTTCCGGGCTTGGGGTTGGAATGCAGCGAGAAAGCGCTCGGAGCACTACCGTCTTGATCAGGGTGATCGCCGTACTCGCGGCGGCAATCACGTTCTATCAGCTCACTCGCCCGGGATTCCTGTTCGGCATCACCCCTGACATAGCCGCCTGGCTCGGCGGCTCCGTCCGGCTCGTCCATGGATCGATGCCCTACCGCGACTTCGACCTGGTACAGCCGCCCGGATTCCCGCTGCTCGTGAGCCCGCTCGCGTTCCTCTCGGAGTGGATCGGCACGCGCGATGCGCTTGCCATCCTGCGACTCTGCACACCGGTGCTCGCAGCGGCGAGTGTGCTGCTCATCGGCAAGGTGGTCCGACCGCACGGACGCATCGCGGTGATCGTCGCGTGCGGGGTCATGGCGCTCTATCCCGCCCAGTTGTACGCGCTCAGAAGCGGCCTGCTCGAATCAGTCGTCGTTTTCTTCTGCATGGCTGGAGCGGCCCTTGTGTTCGATGGGGATTCGTTCGCGGTATCGGGTCGTCGGATCCTTTTCGGGGGGATCCTTTTCGGCATCGCCGGGACGGTCAAGGCGCCCGCCATCGTCCCGGTGCTCGTTCTGTGCGTGCTCTGCCTTTCTGACATCCGCCGCCGATTGCTTCCCTTCGTCACGGGTGTGGTCGCCGGGTTCGGGATCCCGACGCTGCCCTTTTTCCTCATGGCGCCCGGATCCTTCGTCCGCGACGTCCTCATCACACCGCTGAGCAGCATTCCGGCGGGCGACCGCGTCTCGATTCCGGTGCGACTTGGTGATATCACCGGCACGTCGGCGTTCGGCGGCTCATCTGCGTCGATCATCGCCACCGTTGTGTTGGTGGCGATCGTGCTCTCAGCCTTCGTCCTGCCGCGCCGCCGACCGTCGCCCTTGGAGTGGTTCGCAATTGCCGCGACCTTGTTGTCAGCGATCGCTCAACTCGGCCCCAGCTACTACTTCGCAAACTACACGGCGTTCGTCACCCCCTTCCTGGGGTTGCTTCTGGGCATCTCTATCGCGCGTCTCGTCAACCAGCGAGCGCCTCGCGTGGCCCTTGGGATCGCCGCGGTCGGAGTCGCGATCCTGTTCACGCATCAGGCGCTGGCGATCGACGGGTCTGCGACATCCGACATCGCCCGCATTGTCGACACGGTCATCCCCGCGGGAGGGTGCGTGCTCTCGGACGCGCCGTCAAAGCTCGTGACCACCAATCGATTCGTCGCAACCACCCGCTGCAATGCCCTGATCGATCCCGAGGGGGCGACGCTCTCCTACGGGTACGGTTCCGCGGGTGCGGAGCGTCTGTGGACCGGGATGGTCGAACAATGCGACTACATGCTGACGAGCACGCCGTTCGCACACTGGTACGTTCCACCCGATGCTCGACTGCGTGCCTACGTGGCCGCGAACTTTCAATTGATGCACAGCGGCGGGCTGCTCTTCTACGTGCGCAACGGCTTCCCATCCGGCGCCTGATGGAGGGTGACCGATCGGGTCACATCAAGCTCAGAATTCCTTCCTCATCCGAACCGAAGTTTCGCGATAGCCAAGGCTCAAGTAGAGGTCCCGAGCAACCCGGTTGTGGCCGAACACATTGAGTGCAAGCGCATGCAGTCCGTTGCGCTTCGCCTCCTGTTCGGCCAGTTGCATCGCCTCCCGACCATAGCCGCGGCGTCTGAACGGCTCGTCAACGACGATGTCATAGATATAGCCCACGCCGGGATCCCCGTAGGGGTGCTGCAGGGAGAGCCAGAGCCAGCCGACCGGCTGGCCCGCTGCCTCCAGCCTGAAGATCAGCTGTCCAGGAGTATCCAGTCCGTGGGGTAACAGGTCGGCATCCTCGCGACGAGCCTGCTCTTCGGCCGCAGCGCGCGTCAGGCCTCCCGATGCAACGATCTCGGATATGTACCCCTCGAGTCCTACCGCTGACCAGGCGGCATACTCGTCGGCGGTTGGACGACGGAGCGTGACGGACATTCGGCGGCTGGTCACGCCCTGGCCTTCACTTCCTGGACCAACCAGTAGTTCCCGTCCGGGTCGCTGAAAGAGATGAATGAGTTGTATTCGGCGCGCTGCGGGTCGTGGCCGGGGGTCTGACCAGCCTCGCCGAAATGGAAGACCTCGCTGACGTCGACAGCGCGTTCGGCGAGTTGCGCTCGCGCCGCGTCGATGTCGGAGACGCACATCTGCAGCCCCTTGAGCGAGCCCGGGACCATATCTGTCTTCATCAGCGCGATCGAGCACGCCGAGCCCGGCGGGGTGAGTTGCACGACGCGGAAGTCCCCACCGGCGCGATGGTCGACGTCCAGGTTGAACCCCGTCTTCTCGATGTAGAAGGACTTGGCGCGGTCGATGTCCGACACGGGCACGACCACGAGTTCGAGCGTCCAGTTCACGATTCCATCCTCCTTGTACGGTTCGGCCACGCCAGCCGGCAATACTATTTGACGCCCGGCGAGCGGCGGCGGTAGGCTCGGCGGTGACCTTGGCAGCTGAGTGCCGGCGCGGGGCCGTCATAACGGGGCTCTGGTCTGGACGACCTTTCTCCAACCCGGGACGACGGCCGGACCGAAGTGAATGGGAGGCAACGATGAACTGGTTCCTGCTCTGGCTCTTCCTGCACATACTCGCCGCGGTGATCGCCTTCGGGCCGATCTTCGTCTTCCCAATCGTCGGCAGCCTTGCCGCTCAGATGCCGCAGCACTTGCGCTTTGCCGTCGAGCTCAATCACCGGATTGAAATGCGCCTGGTGTTGCCCCTGGCTGTGACGATGGCCATCAGTGGCGCGGGCTTGATCTGGACCGCGAACATCAATATCTTTCAAACTCCCTTCCTGCTGGTTGGAGTCATTCTCTATCTCGTGGCCCTGGCGCTCGCTTTCAGGGTCCTCCTGCCGTCCACGAGCCGGCTCGTGCACCTCGTCGAACACGCTCCTCCCCCCGCGGCCGCACCCGGTCCACCGCCGCAGGAGGTGATGACCTTGATCCGCCGTCTTCAGATCGTCGGCGGCGTCACCACCGTGCTCTTTCTGGCGATCATCTTCCTCATGGTCATCCAGCCCGGGGGAATCACACTCCGGTAGGCGGCCCGGTGGAGTGACCCGGCGAGGCCGGATAATCCGGGAGTGACCGACTGCTGCTCGGCGACCGGCTACCGGTGGGCGTTCAGCGAGAAACGCGCGTGGCGCGAGGCACGGCGTTACCAGCGCCGAGGGCTCGACCCAACCTCTCGACGCATCGTCGACACCTTGAAGCGGCAAGGTGTGGAAGGGCTGTCGCTGCTCGAGGTTGGCGGCGGTGTTGGAGCCGTCCAGATCGAACTGCTCAAAGCGGGGGTGACCCGAGCGGTGAGCATTGAGCTGACGCCGACCTACGAGAAGGCTGCCGGCCGGCTGCTCCGGACCGCCGGTTTTGAGGATCGAGTCGAGCGCAGGGTGATGGACTTCGCTCAGACGGCCGGCGACGTTGAGGCTGCCGACATCGTGATCATGAACCGCGTCTTGTGCTGCTACCCCGACATGCCAGGGCTCGCCGGCGCGGCTGCCGCCCACGCTCGGCACGTGCTCGTCTTGAGCTTTCCAAGGCGAACGTGGTGGACGCGTCTTGGCCTGGCGCTTGCCAACATGTTGCTGCGCATGATGCGACGGGGATTCCAGGTCTTCGTGCATCGGCCTGAGGGGATCCTGGCCACCGCAGAGGGTCGCGGCCTCACAACGACGTTCAACCGCGCGGGCATCTTCTGGCAGATGATCGTCCTTCGACGGATCAGCCGCTAGTCGTTGTCACCAGGGGAGGTGACGTCTCCGCCGGCTGCAGTATTGCCGCCTACATCCACGGACGAAGCTCAATGCCGTCGATACTCGAAGCCCTTCCGGTAAGCCACGCCAGCAGCCGTTGCGCATCCTCTGGTCTTGTCAGCCGATCAGGAACACGAGCCAGCGCCATCGGCAGCTCCCACCGGACATACTCCGCCGGCCAGTCAGTGGCCTCATAGCCCAGACCGAGGTCGACGTGGTGGACCTCGACCTCACGGAGGCGCCGGACGGGGCTTCCGGTCGTCGGAAACGTATCCGCAGCCAGTAGTTGCGCGTTCGGCCAGCCGGCTTGGTTGGAGAGCGTCCACACCTGCTCGAGGCGCGTGGCGGACTCTTCAAGGTCGTGGACCAACTCGTTCGCGCTCCGCTGCGCACCCGCTTCGATCTCCCTGTCACGCTGCTGAGACCCTCCCGGATACCGGGGGACCTCGGCCCCCCGCAGCGCGCCTTCAAGACGGCGCGCATGGCCGTCGGCATTGCGCGCAAGGTGCGTGACCACGTGTGCAACGGTCCACCCTGGTAGCCGGCTCGGTCGTCGGGCGGTCGCATCGTCAACATGAGTGGCGGTGGCCATGAGCCGTCTGTGGGCGTCGACGCACAGGGCGATCGCGATCTCAGGTTCCATCTCCACGGCGACATCATTTTCCGCTCAGGTACCTCGCCGCGGCGAGCCTCGAGGGAACGCAGCCGCCATCGATCCGAGGAACGTGGAGGATCCACATGAAGCTCGACACCGTACCGGGCGATAAAGTGCCCGGATGACGTCGACGCAGGTGTCGGCAGGGTGCCGATGGCTCACCCAGCGATGACCAGCGCCGGGATCGTCATCGTCGGAACCGGCATGTGTGGCGGCAATGCGGCCGTGACGCTGCGCGAGGAGGGGTACCGGGAGCGCGTGGTGCTCGTCGGTGAAGAACCTGCGGCGCCGTTCGGGCGTCCTCCACTTTCGAAGACGTACCTCCGGGGCGAAGAGGACTGGACCGCATGGGCGGTCAAGCCTCCCGATTGGTACGAGGAGAACAACGTCGAGCGTTTGCACGGACGTGTCGAGTCGATTGACGTGCAGGCGCGCGAGATCGTCCTCGAGGGCTCACACCAGCGCGTCCCCTTCGACCGGCTCCTGTTGGCGACAGGCGGGCGCAATCGGAGTCTGCCGGCCGAGGGCTCGGCCCTCCCCGGCGTGCTCGGCCTGCGCACGGTGGCCGACTGTGACGCCATCAAGGAACGTGCGCTGCCCGGACGCCATGCCGTCGTGGTCGGGATGGGCTTCATCGGCAGCGAGGTTGCTGCGTCGCTTCGCAAACTGGGCGTCAGCGTCACCGCGGTGCTGAGCGGCGTGGGCCCCCTGGCTGGTGTGCTCGGC
>JBAPOS010000089.1:0-6162 GCA_049279755.1 Candidatus Dormiibacterota bacterium
ACGTCCGTGTCTGCGCCCTGGAGTTGCTCGAGCAGTGCCGGGGGCATCATCCTGTTCTGGGCCATCGTGGATCTCCTGGTTTGGGTAAGAGCTTCCAAGAGAACTCCGCGGTGGCCTTCTTTGTCTACCTCGTCGGCAGCCCTGAGGTCACCCCGGATTTACACCACACTACGGGACATCACTCATGCTGACTTAGGACTGCACGTTTCCCCCCGCGAGGCTGGCAGCTTAGGTGCACCAAACCTTGACCATGGATCGTATTCAAAAGGCTGGTGCCGAGGGACAGGATCGAACTGTCGACACCAGGTTTTTCAGTCGGGCAAACTGACGTTCGCTCACGTTCTCAGAGGTCCACGATCGTATTCAAAACAGCCGGAAACAGGCAAGCATCGTCCACCGTAGTGCACTGATGTCCGTGGGACGAAGGTGTCAGCGAAGGTGTCATTTTCAAAGGCCATGGCGCCGTCCGGGCGAAGGCTCGTTAGACCCTCGTCACATCGAGGCTCGACGCGCGTCTGGTGAGAGCACGCTCGTGTGACCTACAGCCCTGTAGGCAGACAAGGCGCGTAGCCTCGGTAGAGTAGGCTCGCCAAACGGTCCATCGAAGTTCGCCACTAGCTGTTCATGTCTCCTGAACTCCGTCTGATTGCACAGGACATGAGGCTTACTACTCGTGCGGCGTGCGTGAGCCGCGTGACCGAGCTCGTCGACCCGCTAAGGGGATGCGCGTGGTTTGTTTCGGTGCTCGGCGTGGCCAACCGCGTGGATCCTCCTGACTGGTGGATCAGCGCCGGTGTCATCCGCGACATCATCTGGTACGGCCGCTTCGGGTCCCGCTTCGACCCTGCGGCTGTCAAAGACATCGACCTTGGATTCTTCGATCCCGATAATCTGAGCCCATCGCGTGACCATGACGTCGAGGCTGCTCTCAGAGCCCTCGATTCATCACTGGTCTGGGACGCCAAGAATCAAGCGGCGGTGCATCTCTGGTATCCGGGGCGGTTCGGCATTGAAGTCGACCCTTTCAGCTCGGCATCGGAGGCCGTCGCCACCTTCCCCGAGTACTGCACATGCGTCGGTGTTCGATGGTCGCCGCGGGCCGGCTGGGATGTTGCAGCGCCATACGGACTCGACGACCTCCTCGATGGGGTCTGGCGCCGCAACCCGATCCGAGTCACGACCCGGGAGTACTTCGCGCGGCTCGAACGGAAACAGCCGCTGCGCGTCTGGCCTAGCGTTCGAGTCCTCTGAGCTTGCAGTCAACGCCTGCTGTTCGGATGACGCCTGGGTACATTGGCGGATGATCGCCTGAGCGAGGTCGATCTCCCTGGACGAGGGCGGGGCGAGGACCTGTCGACGCGATATTGCATTGCCCGGTCGCCCCCCAGGAACCAGCGTGTTCGGCGCCGATCGACCAATCGTCCGAGCTTCTAGCTGCCCGAACGCACCAGACGCGGTACGAGTTCGCGGTCATTGAAGATGTCAATGGATATCGCCCGGTCGTCGACAACTGTGAACGCGAGGATTGCGAACGGGATACCTTCGTCGAATGCGACCGCGCCGGCAGTACGGTTGATCAGAGCTGGGCGGACAAATGGGGCGAACTTGCGAGCCATCATGGCCGCGCGCGCGACCTTCTCGGCGCCGCGCAACTCGAACACGCCGGTGCGATCATGGGAGCGCGCCACGACATCGGGGTCAAGTACGGCCACCAACGCCTCGAGGTCGCCCTCCCGGGCAGCTGCGAAGTAGGCGTCGACGACGGCCCGCTGACGTGCCAGGTCACAGTCGGGCTGCGGCGCGGCACCTCGGACGCGGCGCCGGGCCCGGCTCGCGAGCTGCCGAGTTGCCTCGGGTGACCGCTCGATGAGTGCTGCGATCTCATCAAACGGCACACCGAACATGTCGTGCAGCACGAACGCGAGGCGCTGTGCTGGGCTGAGGGCGCCGATTACGACCTGTAGAGCGATTCCGACGGCATCCGCGAGCAGGGCTTCGTGTTCGGGATCATCGCCTGCGTCGATCGAGATGATCGGCTCCGGGACAAACGCGTCGAGTGGATCCTCAGGATGTGAGCGCCGGTGCCGCAGTATGTTCAAACAGATCCGTGCGACGACCGTGGTCAGCCACCCCTCGAGGTTGTCGATTTCCTCTGCGTCCACTCGCTGGAGTCGCAGCCACGCCTCCTGCACCGCATCATCGGCGTCGCTCAAGGACCCCACGATCCGGTAAGCCACCGACCGTAGCCGCCGCCGCTCGCGATCGAAGCTGTCCGCTAACTCCAGCTGGTCCATGTCACATCGCCGCCTGGCCTCGGGTCATGTGGAATAGACCCCGACAACCCAACGAATGTGACAGGAGGCGACGCCATGGCGCGGCTTCAGGGCGTACGGCAGGACCAAGCCGGGCCGATGGTCAAGGTCGTCTACTGGTTCATGCGCAGAGGCATGAAGAAGCTGACCGGGCGCGAGCCCACCTACGGCAGCGGGATCGAGCCAGTCGAGATCTGGGCGCATCGACCGAAGATGATGAGCGGCATGGGCAAGTTCCAGCAGGCGGTACGGAAGGGTAACGCAGTGGATGAGCGCCTCAAGAACCTGGTCGAGCTGAAGGGCGCGCAGATGATCGGCTGCGAGTTCTGCGTCGACCTCGGCTCGCAGATTTGCCGCAACTCGGGCCTCAACGATCAAGAGCTGTTGGCGCTCCCGCAGTACCGCCAGAGCGAACTGTTCACGGAGCGCGAGAGGCTGGCGCTCGATTACACGGTCGGCGTGATGCGAACGCCTGTGGATGTCACTGACGAGCTCTTCTCTCGCATGAAGGAGCACTTCAGCGATGAGCAGCTCGTTGAGATCACGGCGCTCCTCATGGTCGTCAACCTCGACCGGTTCAACGCGGCCTTCGGAGTTGGGTCCGCTGGCTTCTCCGAGGGGATGGTTTGCGTACTGCCCGATCGTCCGAGGAACGCCGACCCAATGTCGGTGGAGACCTAGGCGAGCCCTGGGGCCGAACCCAAGTCAAATATACTTCGATCGCGCTAAACGCTCTAGGAACAAATTGGCACGCTCGGGTGCGCGACGCTCGTCTCACGCACTCGTACCGTCGGGCGCCAGAAGGTCGATGGACTGCGCAACCAGTCAGGCACGCGGCGAACGAAATGGGGCTGCCACCAGGGTGTCCGGGGTGCTCCCACCCTGTTGGCTCCCGTGCACCTCGAGATCGACCAACCACGTCTGCTTGGCGAGGCCTCGCGCAGGGTGTGATAGCAGAGCGTGTGGGGCCACCGGATCCGCCCCATCCGTTGAAGTGTGTTAATTGCACACTCGAGTGCCCTGCCGTTATGTGCCCCGTAGCGTGGGTGCGCCAGGCGGTGGGGACTCGCCGATTGATTTCTCCGACCGCGATCGACTCTGCTCGCTTATGTTCGCTACCGCACGGAAGTCTCGACCACGCCTTCGTACGCTCAGAGGGTTCCACACTACCGGCCGGTCGGCTTGTAGGACCCGGCGCTGGCACGGTCATCCAGGGTCCTGGGAGACTGACGTGCATAAGCATGAGGGAACCTTTGCCGAGGGGCAGGAGATCTCCGAGCATCACCCAGAACTTGCAGGTGAGAGGGGCGACTTCGCGTCGGGCATGGAGCGAGTGCGGTACGTCCACCAGGGGACGTTCGCCGAGGGTCAGGAGCACGCGGACCCGCATCCCGAGTTGATCGAGAACCGGCTCGGCTTTGCAGCCGGCCAGAGGACTATCAGGCTCATACCGTCGTACCAGTAGCTTCCCGAGTTTAGGGCTTGCGGTTTTTCGCGACATTCGGGTCACCCAGAGTTGCGATGTCATTGCTCCGATCCCGGCCAGTTCTGGGGTAGTTCGGGCAATGACATACTTGACGCACCAGCATGTTCGGTCACCTTGCGGACCGACGTGACGCTTCTGCTGCGCGCAGGATCCTCGGGTGGTCGTAAGGTGTCCGGACTGGTGGGCGATGCGACTCGTGCGGCGCAGCCGTGGCGATGGCCACCGATCCACCACCGGGATTCGTGCTGCTGTCGGGGAAGCTCTGCTGTCGCGCCTGCGTTGCCAAGCTCGGGTTACCAGATCTCCCAGGCTCGCGGGACTTCTCAGCCTGAGGCCCGTCAACCGAAGGGCGAGTCAAGCCCAACTTCCCGGCTCGTGGGTGAAGGTGTTACGCCAGGGTGCACCTAGACTGACTGGACCGGAGTAGGTCGCCGACGTGGCGACCTAGGCGCCGCGCCGTCAGCGGCCCATCTCACAACCGCTGCCAATTGGTAGCGCTAGCGGAGTGCTTGGAGGTCTCCCCAGGCATGCGGGGATCGCCCTGCACTTCGTTCACAAAGCAGGAAAGGTGGCGCAGTTCCCCCTGCAGCAGAACGAAATCGGGAACTGGCCCATTGCTCAGCGCCACGCGCTGGTGGCAATGGCCGCAGATCCCCCCTCTGGCGTTCGCGGCATCGGCTTCATCGTCCGATGTCTTGATCATCGTCCAGCCCGACACGCCCGTCCTCATGAAGTTCAGAGCTCTGCGCATGGTCGATCCTCCGGCACGCACCTCGACGATTACGTGAGTGTGCGCCACATTGGAACGACGCATGCGGCGCGGGGCCTCCCTCAACCGGCTATGCTGCTTGTGAGGGTCGGGCACACAGACCTCCCGGGGACGATTGGCCGTACATTCTGACCGCCTTCAGGGTTCTGCCCGACCCCCAGCCTCGCGAGGAGCGTCAGTTCAGGCGCGGGATCACTCTCTGGACGCGCCGCGTATGCTGCCGGTCAAAGCGATCACGCTAATGGACCTCCTTTCGCCGATCCTGTGGCTCGTGAACGAGCTGACGGGCGGGTATCCGAACCGGCGTCGAGTGCGCGTGCAAGTCCACACCGCGTATGTCAAGAACGGCCACCCAATCCCTTACTGCTTCGTGAACGTGACCAACAGGTCTAGCAAAAGAGCTGTGCAAGTCACGCATGTGTGGTTTGCAACCAACCCGCCGGTGCACATCGTGAACCCTTATCGGCCCCTGCCCGTGAGGTTGCACTCCCACGAATCGTGGAAGACGTGGATCCAGGTCGCTCGACTTCCGGATGTGCCCGGCATGGGCCGACTCGGTCGGGTCCGTCTCTCCAGCGACGACACAGTTCAGTCACGACCAAACCGCACCCCCCTATGAGGCCGATCCGCCAGCCCGCCCTTGAGCCATCGTGCACGGCAGCGCACAACTCGCGAAGACGACTGGGACAGTTGAACAGGCGACGTTGACGCCCGGCTGTTTGCGGGCGACACCCGCGGAATTCTCCGAGTCGACAAGAGCCGGCCGCGACAGCTCAATCGCTCTGCCGTTGGTGCGGCCGTGAGCCGACCGGACGCGCCGCCCAGCGAGATTGGCCTTGGTGAGGTAGTTGCACGCTGGGGTGTCCGGCGATGCGTTCCCTCGGAGCGTGGCCGACGGAGTAAGGGAGCCGGCAAGGCCGATGGTGGTCGGGAGTGAGCAAGCTCGAAAGAGGGCCGGGCCAAAGCCCTGCGGACGTACCAGCAAGGAGGTCGTCACTCCAGGGTTAAGAGGGATGTTTTTGCCTTTTGCCCGGCCCAGGCCACCAGCATAGGCCGATTGGCGAGACTTAATTTGGGGCCGACTCGCTCAGGTCGCCACGATGGGTGACCGTATCTGGGTAGATCCGCGCACCGCAACCGCCACACTTGGCACGGGGCCGCAGGACCACAACTTCGGGGCGCTCCAAGTCGTCGGCGGCCGCCCGAGCGGCCTGGAAGGACAACGGGACGAGACGTTTGGCCCCGCATTCCGGACAGCGCAGCAACGAGTTCGGCGACACCGCCCACCAGCGTCGCGCCACTCCCGACGCGCACCCAGGTCGGGACGTACGAGACTTCATAACGAACGAGCGAAGGGGCGCTCGAACGCGCCCCTTCGCTCGGGATCTCTCGCAGCTCAGTGCGTCGGTAGGAAGTACCGGTCGAGCGCCCAGTCGGCCACGTCCCGACCGAGCTCGACGCCGACCTCGCCAGAGTCGCGGAAGTGGAGCCCGGCCCAGACGCGGGCATTGACGATCTCGCGATCGAGATCTTCGACCGTTGCATAGTGCCGCGATGTTGTCAGCGTCGTGACGTTACGACCGACCGCACCAGCG
>JBAPOS010000090.1:0-19725 GCA_049279755.1 Candidatus Dormiibacterota bacterium
GGCGCGCTCACGCCGAGCCACTCGGCCAGCCGGCCCGGTCTCGGCACCTCGCCCTCGTGCTCGATGTAGTAGATCGCCTCGAGATATCGCTCGGTGGCTTCCGAACGCTGGGGGGACGGCTCGGCAGCGCTCATGTGGATGGAATCTACGCGCACTCCGCCAGCGAGGGATCCACGTCGAAACCGGGTGCATCCGGGCCGCGAACCCGGAGGCGCTGCCAGCCCGCCGCGGCGATCATCGCCGCGTTGTCGGTGCAGAGCTCGAATGGCGGAATCACCACCCGGAGTCCGCTGAAGCGCGCCACGACCGCGTCGCGTAAGGCTCGGTTGGCAGCGACGCCTCCCACGACCGCCACGGTGGTGACGCCGGTAGCGCGGGCGGCACCCGCCAGACCCGTCACCAGCTGATCGACCGCGGCCACCTGGAAGCTGGCGGCGATGTCGGCGACCACCTGCGGGTCGGAGGGGACGCCGCCTGCGGTCAGCGAACTGGATCCGAGGTCGCGGACGGTGTAGCGAACAGCCGTCTTGAGCCCGCTGAAGGAGAAGGCGCCGTCGAGGCGGGTGTGCGGCAGCGGGAATCGGGTGGGATCGCCGGACACCGCCACCCGCTGAATCGCCGGCCCGCCCGGGTATTCGAGGCCGAGCAGCCGGGCGACCTTGTCGAACGCCTCGCCGGCCGCATCGTCACGGGTGGCTGCGAGGCGTTCGGCGACGCCGTGCTCGCGGAGCACGACGCATTCGGTGTGGCCGCCGCTGACCAGCAGCGCCAGGTACGGAGGCTCGAGCTCGGGTTCGGCGAGCCACGCGCTGTAGACGTGACCGGCGAGATGCGAGACGCCGACGATCGGGATCCCGCGAGCCAGTGCCGCGCCCGACGCGTACATGGTCCCGACGATCAGGCATCCGGCCAGGCCGGGCCCCCGGGTGACCGCGACGGCGTCGATGGCATCCCATCCGCCCGGCACCGGAGCGAGGGCAGCATCCACCACGGTGGCGAGCCCCTCCAGATGGGCGCGCGCCGCGAGCTCGGGCACCACGCCGCCGTGTACCGCGTGCAGAGCGATCTGCGACGACACCACCGAGGAACACACCTCGCGTCCGTCGGAGAGCACCGCCGCCGCGGTCTCGTCGCAGGATGTCTCGATCGCGAGGAGATTCAGGCTGACGGGTACTCCATCGAGGGGCTGCCCCCGACCCCGGCCACGTCAAATCCGTTGAGAATCGCGGTGAACCGCCGCTTGAATTCGGGGGCGTGGATGCTGTCGCTCCACATGATCACGGCGTCCTCGCCGTTGTCGGTGTAGTACCCGCGGCGGCGGCCGATCGCCTTGAAGCCAAACCGCTCGTAGAGACGGATCGCGTGGTCGTTGGTGTCGCGCACCTCGAGCGTGATCCAGCGCGCACCCAGCGCGTAGGCCCGCTGCACCAGCGCGGCAAACAGCACCGTGCCGTAGCCCTTGGAATGATCGCCGGCGCGCACGCCGATGGTGGTGACGTGCGCTTCGAGCGCGACCCGCCAGAGGCCCGCATAGCCGACGATGTCGCCGCTCTGACGGAGCACGATGTACGAAGCCTGCCGGTTCTGCGACAGCTCGCTCGCATACGCGTTCTTCGGCCATGGGGAGACGAAGACCTGGCGCTCGATTGCCTGCACTGCGGCGATGTCCTCGTAGCGCATCGGCTCGACGGAGAGACGAGGGACGACCTGCATGAACACCCTGAAATCGTTGGTGGAGTCGGCATCTGCATCATAACCGCGGCATCCGGCGGCGGCGGGCGCGCATGACGGATGTCATGCGAGGTTGCTGACCGGTCTCACTGGCGCGCCGGTGCGGCCGGCCTCAGGCTCGGTGCATGACATATCACCCTCCCGCCACCGGCGCCGACATCCCCAGCCTCGTGCCGCCCAATGACGGCACCGAATGCGCGGTGCGCGTCGACGCGGTCACGCGGCGCTTCGGGCCGGTGCTCGCCGTCGACAACCTCAGCCTCACCGTGGAGCCAGGCCAGACGCTCGCCCTGCTCGGCCCCAACGGCGCCGGCAAGACCACCACGATCTCCATGCTGCTCGGGCTCTCGGCACCGGACGCCGGCAGCATCGAGGTCTTCGGAGCGGCGCCGGGATCGCCCGCGGCGCGCGCCGGTGTGGGAGCGATGCTCCAGGACGGCGGCATGATGCCCGGGGTCCTGGTCGGGGAACTGCTCGCGATGGTGCGCAGCCTCTACGCAGCGCCGCTGGCGCATGACGAGGTTGTCGAAGTCGCCCAGTTGCGCGGGCTCGAGAAGCGCCGCGTCGATCGGCTCTCGGGCGGTCAGTCGCAGCGGCTCCGCCTGGCAATGGCGCTGATCGGCGACCCCCGCCTGCTGATCCTCGACGAGCCCACGGCGGCGATGGACGTGGAGACCCGCAGGGGCTTCTGGCATGCGATGGACGGGTTCACCGCGCGCGGCCGCACCATCCTGTTCTCCACCCACTACCTCGAGGAAGCCGATGTGGCCGCTGATCGCATCGTGATGATGGCCAGGGGACGCGTCGTCGCCGACGGCACACCGCAAGCGATCAAGGACTCCGTCGGGCTGCGCGTCATCCGCTTCTCGACAGCTCACGCGGGCATGGCGGGCCTCGACGCATTGCCCGGCGCGGTATCGGCGACTCAGCACGGCAACCGCGTGGAGCTGCGCTGCAACGACTCCGACAGCGCCTTGCGCGCGCTCGTCGCCACCCGTCCCGACGCCCATGACATCGAGGTCGCCGGTATCGCCCTCGAAGACGCGTTCATCACCATCACCGACGGCATCGCCGCCTGAATGGAGACCCCGGCATGATCAAGTACTTCGCCCTCGAGATCCGGCGGTCGCTCCGCGATCGTCGCTACCTGCTGCTCGTGGCCGGATGGCCCGTCGCCGCCTACCTGCTCTTCTCCACCGTCTTCGGCGCGGCGGCGGACAGGTCCGAAGGATTGCCTCCGACGGTCGCGATCATGGTCGCGATGGCCTCCTTCGGTGCCATGGGCGGCGTGCTCATGGCCTCCGGTCCCCGCCTCGCGATGGACCGGCAGTTGGGCTGGCTGCGCCAGCTTCGTTTGACGCCACTCTCGCCGGCTCGGATCCTCGCGGCGCGCCTGGTCGCTGCGATGGCGCTCAGCCTGCCCGCGATCGTCCTGACGTTCGTCACCGCCGCGCTGGTGAAGGGAGTCAGCCTGCCGATCTGGGAATGGCCGATGCTGGTGCTGCTGATCGCCGCCGGGTGCCTCCCGTTCGCCGCGATCGGCATCGTCGTGGGCACGATCGCCGATGGCGACGGGGCGCAGGGGCTCACCATGGTGCTGTACCTGGTGCTTGCGGCCTTGGGCGGTCTGTGGATGCCCGTGCAGATCCTCCCGTCGCCCTTGCAGACGGTTGCCAGGACGCTGCCCTCATATCACCTGGCGCAGCTCGGCTGGCATATCGCCCGCGGCGTCGCGCCTGCGCTGGGCGACGGTCTTGTCCTGCTGGCATGGTTTGCCGGCGCCGCGCTCCTCGCGGTCGCCGTCTCTCGCCGGTTGACGCTGCGCACCGCGTGAGCCTGGCATAGCATCGTGCGTATGACCGGGGAGCGCGAATCCACCAGACAGGTCGGCGGACCCGACAACGTGATGTGGCCCATTCCCACGGTTGCGCGGTTTGCCTGGTCGGCGATCTGGCTCGTCTTCCTCGGCTATCCCATCGCCGACATCATCGGCACGGGATACTCCCCGGCCCGTGCGGTCATCGCGTGGGTTTGCCTGGTCGGCTTCGCCGCCACGTATCTCTTCGCGATGTGGATCTGCCTGTCACTGGTACCGCGCGTCGCGACCGGTGTGCTCTTGCTACCGCTCGCAGCGCTCTTCGCGGAGGGGATCACGCTCGCGCTCGTTTTCCGGGGACAGTGGAGCGGAGTCCTGGTGTACTGCGGCGTTGCCGCAGGCTGGACACTCCGCTGGCGCTTCCTCGTCCCCGTCCTGTTCGCCCTCGGTATCTTCATGGTCGTCTCCGGTGCGCTGCTCGGCTATGCCTGGGCGGATCTGGGCTTCATCACCTTCCTCACCGTCGCGCTCGGTTTCACGATGCTCGCGTTCCGCCGGCTGATCGCGACGGTCATCGAGCTGCGCACCGCACGCGCCGAGGTCTCTCGCCTTGCGATCGCCGACGAGCGCCTGCGCATCTCACGCGATGTTCATGACATTCTTGGCCACAGCCTGTCGGTGATCGCCTTGAAAGCGCAGGTCGCGCGCAGGCTGATGCACAGCGATCCCGATGCCGCAGCCGAGGCGATCGGCGACGTCGAGTCAGTCGCCCGCGATTCGCTCGCCGAGGTGCGCGCCATGGTCACCGGGTATCGCCAGCGCTCCCTCGCCGATGAGCTCCAGGGCGCGCGCGACGTGCTCGACGCGGCGGGAATCGCGTTCGCGGTGACCCGCGACAGCGTCCCAGCCCCGGCGCCGGTCGACAGCCTGCTCGCGTGGACGGTGCGCGAGGGGATCACCAACGTCCTGCGCCACAGCCGCGCGCACCACTGCGAGGTCTCGCTCGAGGCGAGCAACAGCGGATTCACGGTCGCGATCGTCGACGACGGCGTTGGCGGAGTCGCGAGTGCGGGAGGCAGCGGGCTGCACGGGCTGCGCGAGCGAGTCGGTGCTGCCGGCGGACACCTCGAGGCCGGGCCCGGTGAGCGCGGTGGGTTCCGCCTGCAGGCGTACGTGCCCCTGGCGGCGACGTGATCCACGTCCTGATCGCGGAGGACCAGGGGATGGTCCGCGGCGCACTGGCCACCCTGCTCGCGCTCGAAGAGGACATCGACGTCGTCGCCCAGTGCTCGCGCGGCGATGAGGTTGTGGCCGCGGCACTGGCAGCGCACCCCGACGTTGCCCTGCTCGACATCGAGATGCCCGGGCTCGACGGACTCCAGGCGGCCGGACTCCTCCATCAGGCGCTGCCGGCCTGCACGATCATCATCCTCACGACCTTCGGGCGGCCCGGCTATCTGCGCCGGGCCATGGAGGCGGGCGCAACCGGGTTCGTCGTCAAGGACGGTCCCGCCGACCAGCTCGCGATCTCCATCCGCCGCGCGGTCGCGGGTGAGCGGGTCATCGATACCGCCCTTGCCGCAGCGGCGCTCAGTGACGGTTCCAACCCCCTCACCCCCCGAGAGCGCGACGTCCTCGGCGCCGCATCGGGCGGCGCCACCATCGCGTCGATTGCCGCTTCGATGTTTCTCTCACAGGGAACGGTGCGCAACTACCTCTCCTCGGCGATTCAGAAGACGGGCGCGCGCAACCGGCTCGAGGCCGTGCGCACGGCGGAGCAGCACGGCTGGCTGTAGTCGCGGTCCCTCAGTCCACGTAGAGCGCGGTCAGCGCGGAGCGATCCAGCGCCGCACGTGAGAGTGCGAGAGGCACTGCGCGCGCCAGCGCGACGGCGGGATCAAGCAGCACGAGCCCGGCGATCCCGATCCTGTCGGAGCTCAGGACGCGCGCGCCGCCGGCGTCGAATCCAGCCTCGGGGACGCGCGACGGATGCGCCGCGTCGCCCACGAGAGCCACATACAGGGCGCCGCGGCCGGCCTCGGCGACGGCCCAGTCACTGGTGGCCGCTTCCGGGTCGCCACCGGCGACCACCTCGAGCGAACCGACGCCGTGGAGCGGCAGATTGCGCGCATGGGCGACGCCGAGCGCAGCGGCCATCCCGGCGCGAACGCCGGTGTACGTCCCCGGCCCGGTCACGACCACCACCGCGGTGTCAACCGCGACCAGCATCCGTCCGAGCAGTCGGGGCAGCGAGGCGGCAACCGACGCATCCCTGATCACCTCGGCATCGAGCGGCTCGCCCGTCGCCGAAGCCACAACGCAGACGACCCGCGACCTCGACGAGGTGTCGATTGCCAGGACGCTCACGATCGCCCCCGGGCGTCCCAGGCATCGGTGAGCCGAGACGGCGCCCCGGACGGCGGACTGATGAGCCGCGAACCGTCGGAATCGATGTCGATGCTGATGCTTGCCGGCGCGTCGTGCTCCCGTCCAGCATGCTCACCCCACTCGACAACCACGACACCACCGGATTCGAGCATCTCGTCGATGTCGAGGAGCCGGATGTCAGCGTCGGGGCCGAGCCGGTACAGGTCGATGTGGTGCAGGACCATCGCTCCGGCACGGTAGACGTGATGGAGGACGAAGGTCGGCGATCGCACCAGGGTCGGATCGATGCCCATGCCCGCCGCGATGCCCCGGACCAGGACGGTTTTCCCAGCACCCAGCTGGCCGCTCAGGAGAATGAGGTCGCCCGGCTCGACGCGGGTGCCGATGCGCTCACCCAACGCGAGCGTGTCAGCCTCGGTCACGCACCGCGCGGCCACGCCGACGTCGCTCACGCGAAGTGCCGCGAGCTTGTGTGCGGTCGTGGCACCAGGGTGCCTCCTTCCCTGTCGAGGACATCGAGGCCGGCCCCCACGCGCAGGCGACCGACGGCCGTGAGCGGCGCGAGTTCGTCGGGCCAGCTCTTGAGGAGCGCGCCCGCGGCCGCCTCCGGCAGGGCTGCCACCAGCTCGAAGTCCTCGCCGCCACCGACAGCGAGGTCGGGCCACGCCGCGCCGAAGTCGGAGACTAGCGCCGATTCGATCGGCAGACGGTCGAGCCAGATCTCGGCGCCACACCCGGACATCTCGGTGATGCGTTCGAGCTCGACGAGCAGACCGTCGCTGATGTCACCACCGCAGCGAACCCCCGACGTCACCAGCTGGAGGCCCTCGCCGATCCTGGCGACCGGGGCGAGCTCGGCGTCGACCCAGGCACGCTCCTGTTCGGACAGCCCGTCGCCGCCGTCGAGCAGCAGGCGCAGGCCCGCAGCCGCGCGGCCCAGCGTTCCGGTGACCAGCACCAGGTCCCCGGCACGGCCCCCATCTCGGCGCAGCACCTCGCCGGCAGCCAGCGTGCCCCCCACCGAGACGTCGATCACAAGTGGCCCGTCGATGGCGCTCACGTCTCCGCCGGCGACGGCGCATCCAGCGGCCGCCGCGGCGGTGCAGAGCCCACGCTGAATCTCGAGAATGTCCTCGAAGCAGGTGCTCTCGGGCGCGCACAGGGTTGCGGAACACCACACCGGCCGGGCACCCATCCCGGCCAGGTCGGACAGCGCGACGGCCAGCGCGCGGGCCCCAAGGCGGCGCGGGCTGATCCAGGATCGGCGGAAATCGATGCCTTCGACCAGGGCGTCCTGGCTGATCGCAAGGTCACGTCCGGGCTCGGGCGACCACACCGCGGCGTCGTCGCCGGAGCCGACCGCGAGCGCCGGCGATGACCCCGCCGCAATCTCCTGGAGCGCCCGAAGCAGGGCCTGCTCGCCAACATCTGCAAGGCTCGCGCCCCCTCCGTCGAAGGCTCGTTCGGGCGGTTGAGCTGCGTCCAACGTCACACGTCCGCAATATACGTGGCCCGGCGAAAGGGTACGGTGGCGCCTCAGGTGCGGCTTGCACTTGGACCCTCAAGCTCGCTATGGTGCCGCGGGGACATACCGACCGATGCCCGTCCGGGTATCAGCGGCAGATCACACGGAGGACGCCTATTTTGACGTGGAGCCGGAAGGTGGCCCTGACCGTCGCAGGCGTCATCACCCTTCTGGCCACCGGAATCGGAACCATCCCGAACACTCAGGCCAATAGTTCAACCAACAAGTCGCAGGCGCCGAACTCTGCGATCGCAGCGCTGCAGCAGCGGCGCGCGCAACTCATCGCAGAGCTCGCCGCGATGCAGCCGAACCTGAGCGCGGCGGGTGGATCCGTCAATTCGGCGGAGGCCGCGTTCAACGCCCAGCAGACGAAGGTGTTGAACGAGCGCAACCAGCTCGCCAAGCTGAACGCAACCCTCCTGTCACTGAGCAGCGCGTTGAACAGCAACGACGCGACGGCGGCCCAGGACAAGGCACAACTTGCTGCGATCACACGCGCCACGTACGAGACCACCGGCAACAACCAGATGCTTGCGGCGGTCCTGAGTGCGGGATCGTTCAACCAGGCGATCGACGAGTTGAAGGCGGCGAACCAGGTGTCGCAGCAGGTGCTGAACCTTATCGAGAAACTCGCCGTGTCCAACCAGGCGATCGTCATGGAGCAGACGTCAATCCGCGCGGACGCGACGTCCGCGCAGAGTCTTGAAGGACAGCTAGCTGCGCAGAGCGATCGGCTCCTCACGATTCTGGAGGACCGCAACACATTGTTCGCCGGACTCAACGGTCCGGCGCGCGCCATCGCTGCGCAGATCGCCAATATCGACAATCAGATCGCGTTCCTGGAGGCCGGTCCCCACGTCGGGTCGGGGCCATGCGGCAACCACTTCGCGTACGGCTTCTGCACGTATTACGTCGCGACGCGTCGATGCGTGCCGTGGCTCGGCAACGCGGGAAGTTGGTACGCCGCGGCTGCGCAGATGGGATACAAGGAAGGTCGGCTGCCGGTCGCCGGGGCAATCGTCGTGTTCTGGCCGGGACAGGGCGGCGTCAGCCCCGAGGGGCACGTTGCCTATGTCGAGGCCGTGGGGCCCGCCGCGGGGATCCCGATCGGGGACTTCAAACTCTCCGAGATGAACTACGCGGGATGGAACCGTGTCGACTATCGCGTGATCAGCGACACGACGAGCAACATCGAAGGCTTCATCTACGGGCAGTAGCCGCCTCGAGCGCCTGACGGAGACGTTCCTGGGCTCCCGGCAGCGCGTCGATCACGTCTGAAGCAAGGGCTCCCGCGCGACCGCGCTGCGCCTGGACCACCTGACCCGCCTCAGCGTGAATGCTCACGCCGGCGACAGCGGCATCGCGTGGCTCGAGGCCCTGAGCCAGCATCGAGCCGATCACGCCGGCGAGCACGTCACCCGTCCCCCCGGTTGCCAGTGCCACAACGCGATGTCGATCGACATGTGTGGAGTGCCCGGATGCCGCGACCACGGTCTCGGCGCCCTTGAGCACAACCACGACGCCGTGCTGCTGCGCGTAGCGCTCGGCGGTGCCGATCCGGTCAGCCTGGACGGCCTCCGTGCTGATCGCGGCCAGTCGGCCCATCTCCGCGGGGTGAGGGGTCACCACCACGGGCTGTTCGGCGGTCTTCCAGTCGAACCCCGAGGCGGCGACGATATTCAGGGCGTCGGCGTCGACGACCGCCGGGCACGGCAGCGCGACCAGCAACTCGAGGAGTGCGGTCACCGTGTCGGAGGAGCGACCCAGCCCCGGGCCGATCACCAGGGCGTCGGCGCCGCGGAGCCGCTCGCGCAGCGCAGGAACGGCCTCGGGATGGAGCGTGCCGGTCCCCGCATCCGCGAGCGGCGTGGGCATGATCTCGAGACAACCCGCGGCCACGATCAGGTGAATCGCTTCGGGAATGCAGACTTCGACCAGCCCGGCTCCGCCCCGCGCGGCCCCCATCGCCGCCAGTCGGGGCGCTCCGGTCAGGCTCTTCGAACCCGCGACGACCACCACCCGCCCGAACGTTCCTTTGTGCCCGTCAGCGGGACGATCGGCGAGCACCAGGTGATCGGGCATCGTCACGGAGCGCGGGTGAGGATCGTTGCTGCTCACCGCGACCGCGATCGCGAGTCCGCCGTCGTGGGTCAGCGAGAGCCCGATCGGTGTCTCCTCGCCGCGAATGTAAACGCGAGGCGGCCCGCCGCGACGCCGGACGACCTCGATGTCCCGGTACGCGGGCATCCTCTGGCCCAACGAGGAGCAGAGCTTCTGCACCGCTTCCTTCGCGGCCCATCTGCTCGCCCAGCGCTCCGGCTTCCGGCCACTGTATCGCCGCTCACCCTCGGTGTAGATCCGCTCCGCAAACCGCGGGTGGCGCTCCAGCGCGGCCGCGATGCGATCCACGACGGTCACGTCGACCCCGACAACCATCGTCATCAGACGACTATTCCACAGTCACCGACTTCGCGAGGTTGCGCGGTTGGTCGACGTCGCAACCGCGCTGCACGGCGACGTGATACGCGAAGAGCTGCAGCGGGATGACATTGATCAACGGTGAGAGCACTTCGGAGCAGGCCGGCACCGGGATGGTGGTGGCAAAGTCGGCGTCGAACGGATCCTCGCCCTCGGTGACGAGCGCGATCACCGGCGCGTCGCGGGAGTGCACCTCCTGCACGTTGCTCACCATCTTCGGGAGGGTCGCGGAGCGCGTCGCGATCGCGATCACCGGCACCTCGGGTTCGAGAAGCGCGATCGGACCGTGCTTCAGCTCTCCGGCCGCGTATCCCTCGGCGTGCACGTAGGAGATCTCCTTGAGCTTGAGCGCACCCTCCATCGCGATCGGGAAGTTGATGCCCCGGCCGATGTACAGCGCGCTGTGCGTGTGGGCAAAGCGCTGACCGAGGTCGACCATCATCGGTTCCAGCTCGAGCGTCCGCGCAAGCAGGGTGGGCAGCTCCTGCAGCTCGGTCACGAGGCGCTGATGCTCGGTCACATCGAGCGTGCCGCGCGCGTCACCGAGCCGGAGGGCGAGGAGCAGGCCGCACACCATCTGGGTCATGAAGGTCTTGGTGCCGGCGACGGAGATCTCCGGACCCGCCTGCATGTAGAGCGCTCCGTCCGCCTCGAGCGGCAGCGCGCTGCCGACCACGTTGGTGATCGCGATGACCTGGGCACCGGCTTGGTGCGCCTGACGCACCGCTGCAAGCGTGTCGGCGGTTTCACCCGACTGCGATACCGCGACGACCAGTGAGTGCTCGTCGACCAGGGCTTCGCCGTAGCGGAATTCGCTCGCTGCCTCGACCTTGCAACGAATCTTGGCGAGATGCTCGATCGCGTATCCCGCGACCATTGCCGCGTACCATGCCGACCCGCAGGCGACGAGCACGACCTCGTGCGCCTCGGCGAGCCGATCCGCGCTCACTCCGAGCTCCGGCAGCATCACCATGCCCAGGTCGTCGATGCGCCCGCGCAGCGCGTTGCGCACAGCCTCGGGTTGTTCGTGTATCTCCTTGAGCAGGAAGTGCGGATACCCGTTCTTCTGCGCCTGCTCGGCTTCCCAGTCGACGGTGACGACCCGCGCCTCGACCGCTGTGCCGTCCAGCTGTTGCACGCTGATTCCCGCGGGTGTCGCGGTCACAATCTCGCCTTCGCCCAGCAGCGCGATCCGCTTTGTGTACGGGATCAGCGCGGTGATGTCGCTGCTCACAAAGACCTCTCCGCGCCCGAGGCCGACGACGAGCGGCGCATTCATCCGCGCACCGACAACCCGGTCGGGCTGATCGGCCGAGATGACCACCAGCGCACAGGCACCCTGCATGCGGTTGAGCGCACTGCGCACCGCGCTCGCGAGGTCACCTCGAAAGGCGTCCTCGATGAGATGAGGAACCACCTCGGTGTCGGTTTCGCTGAGGAACTCGTGACCGCGCGCCATCAACTCGGTGCGCAGCTCGCGGTAGTTCTCGACGATGCCGTTGTGAATCACGTGGATCCGTCCGGTGCAGTCCTGGTGCGGGTGCGCGTTCTCGAGCGACGGACGGCCGTGGGTCGCCCAGCGCGTGTGGCCGATGCCCACCGAACCGGAGGGCGTGCCCTCGGCCTCGACCTGGCGGGCGAGGTCGACTACCTTGTTGGTGTTCTTGACCGTGGCGACATCGCCGTCCGCGTCGATGATCGCGATCCCCGCCGAATCGTAGCCCCGGTACTCGAGACGGCGAAGGCTGTCGAGCAGGATCGGTGCCGCGGGACGGGGGCCGGTGTAGCCGATGATGCCGCACATAGGACCTCTCTGGAACGGACCTGGGGGAATCGAGTTACGTGGGACCGGGCGTGGGCGTCGGTGTGGGCGTCGGCGCCGGGGTGGGGACGCTCGCCATCTCGATGGTCACGGTCGCCTTGGACTGCGACAGGGTCACGCCGGGCGGGGCGACGATCACGACCGTGATGGTGTAGGAGCCGACGACACCATTCAGCGCGATCGGCTGCGTCGACACGGATTCGAGCGAGTTGAGCAGATCCCGCGATCCGGTTGCGATCACGGTAAAGGGGGTGACCACGATTCCGGTCAGGAAATGGCCGGGTGACGGACTCCCCTGGGTGCGCGGATACACCGCCACCTCTTTTGTGGTGAGGTAGGCGGTGATGATGATGCTCACGCTGATGTCGGTGGGTGCAACGCCGACGTTGTTCACCCGCACTCCCTTCGCGTAGAGAAGCACCGGAAGAAACTGCTGGTAATTCGCTTTCTGGGTGAGGAGGTTGACGGTGACGCTCGCCGTGATACCGGCGAGCTCGCGTTCCGGACCGGTGACCGTCACCGTCGACGGGGTCGCCTGCTCGTTGCCGCGCTCATAGCCCACCGGCGGTGGATTCGAGACTGAAATGGTGACCGGAACGGCTTTGGAGGCCAGCGAATCGAGGTCGACCTGCACGGAGGTCGGCGGAGCGATGAGCTCGATGTTCGGTTGGCTGCTGGTAATCGACATAGGAATCGAGTACGTCCCTGCACGGTTCACCGCCGCCCAGTCCACCGTCACGTTGAGCACATCGGGATTGAGCGAATCGAGCGTGTTCTGATCGCCGCCGACGCGGACCAGCACGTTGTCAACCGGATGCACGAGCGTGTAGGCGGGCGGGATGTTCGCGGCGCTCTGCGGAACGGGAAGCGAGACCACCTTCGTCTCCGGAGGATTGCCCGCGTAGACCACTCCGACCCAGGTGACCAGCGCGATGAGAACGCACCCCACCTTGAGCTGCCAGTTGCGCCGGATGAAGCCCGGAAACTTCACGGGTGCGAGCGACGCCCCAGAGTGCGCAGCGTGCCGACTCTGGCGAGCGGACGGAGCATGGCGGCCCGGCCGGATCCACCCTCCTTGGTCAGCAGGGTGACCAGCATCTCGTGCAGCTTCGCCTGGTCGAGACCCCGGTAGATCTTGCCGTCATGGGCGACGCTGATCAGGCCGGTCTCCTCGCTCACGATCAGCACCACCGCGTCGCTCTGCATGGTGAGCCCGAGCGCTGCCCGGTGGCGTGTGCCCATCCGGCCTACGCCGGGGAGCGTCTCAGCGAGGGGCAGCACGCACCCCGCGGCGACGATCCTGCTCTCCCGGATGATCACCGCGCCGTCGTGGAGCGGCGAACCCGGGATGAAGATGGTGGCGAGCATCTCGCCGGTCACGTCGCCATCGACGTGCACGCCGGTTGCGGCGAGATTCTCGAGCCCGGTCTCGCGCTCGAACACGATGAGCGCCCCGACCTTGCGTTCCGCCAGCGAGCCCGCAGCGCGCAATACCTCATCCACGGTGCGCGCGTACGCCAGCTCCGGATGGCGTCCGAGCACGGCCCGAACGGTGCCGAGCCGGCCGACCTGGTCGAGGGCGCGCCTGAGCTCGGGCTGGAACAGGACGATCGCGGCGATCACGATCGCCTGGGTGCCGTTGTTGAAGATGAACTCGAGCAGGCGGAGATGGAGCAGCTGCGCCGCCCCGCCGACGGCAAAGATGACTGCCAATCCCAGCAGGAGCTGCACCGCCTGAGTGCCCCTGATCAGCTTCAGGAGCTGATAGAGCAGGAAGGCGACCACCAGGACGTCGACGGCGTCGCGCCAGCTCAGGCTCTGGAAGAAGAAGTGCGCGTTGCGCAGCAGGTCGCTCATGCGGCGACCCCGACGCCATCGTCCGCGTAGATGAGGGCGAGCAGTGCCTGCTGGACCCAGAGGCGGTTCTCCGCCTGGTCGAACACCACCGAGTTGGGTCCGTCGATCACAGCGTCGGTGATCTCCTCCCCGCGGTGCGCGGGCAGGCAGTGCATCACCCGAACCCCAGGCGGCGCGAGCCCAACCAAGCTGTCGTTCACCTGGAGGTAGGCGAAATCCTCGCGGCGGCGTTGCTGCTCGAATTCCTGCCCCATGCTGGTCCAAACGTCGGTGTAGATGATTTCGGTATCACGCAGCGCCGGAGCCGCCTCGTGGGTGACCTCGAATCCGGTACCCGGCGCACGGAGACCGACCGCCCTCTCGACGACGGCCTGGGGTGGCTCGTAGCCGCGCGGGCAGATGATCCTGAGGTGCACCCCGAGCAGGGCCGCGGCGTAGATCCAGGACGTGCACACGTTGTTCCCGTCCCCGACGTAGGCGACGATGGATCCGGCGAGCCGTCCCGTGACCGAGCGAACCGTCATGCAGTCGGCGAGCACCTGGCACGGATGCTCAGCATCGGTGAGTGCGTTGATCACCGGCGAGGTGGCCGCGCCCGCGATGGTCACGAGATCCCGGTGTGAGACCAGGCGGGCGACGATGCCGTCGGCGTAGCGGTCGAGGATCCGGCTGATGTCCGCCGCCGACTCACGCTCGCCCAGCTGCACCTCGGGGTTGAAGAGCGCGATCGGATGACCGCCGAGGTTGTGGATCGCCACCTCGAATGACACCCGGGTGCGGTTGCTCGGCCGCTGGAAGATGAGCGCCAGCGATCGGCCCGCGAGCGGGCTGCCGAGATCGCGCCCCGATTTCGTCGCGTCGGCGAGGTCGAGGATCGCGAGGATCTCGTCGGTGGTGAGGTCCGCGATGCTGAGGAGGTCGCGGCCGGCGAGCGATGGACGCATTCGCCCATATGGTTGCACCGCGACGCCGATCGCGCGTTCCCCGCGCAAACCCGCGCGCGGAGTGTCACACGCTATACCGTCTGCGCGTGGATATTGCGGTCGTCGTGAACGGCGGGATGGCCGAAACCCTGCAATCGACGCCGCTGCTGCGTACGCTCCGAGCCGGCTACCCCACTGCACGAATCGCGCTCGTCTGCCCCACGACCGCGGTCGACCTCGCCGACGGCATCCCGCCGGTCGACAAGGTCATCCCGCTTGCAGGGCTCCGGGGCCGGCGAACCGGAGGTCTGCGCCTCTGGGCGACGCTGCGCGGGCTGCGGCTCGACGCCGTCTTCCTCTGCACCTCGGGCGTCGCGGCGGCGACCGCCGCGTACTTTGCCGGCATCCCCCAGCGCAGTGGGGTCGGCGGCGGTATCGGGCTCCTCCTCACCGGTCGCGTCAGGCCCAGGCGCGGGGAGAACCAGGCGGAGACGTGGCTGCGCCTCGCCGAGGTCGCGGGCGTCCATCAGCAGCTCCACAGCCCCGTGTTCGAGCCGGGTCCGGAGGCGCGGCGGCGGGCCGAGCAGGTACTCCACGGGACAGGGCTCGGCGACGGGCGCCTCCTGGTCGCGATCGCGCCGGGATCCGGGTACGCGGAGAACCACACCGGAGGCGCAGCCGCGACCGTCTGGGATCCCGAGCGCTGGGCACACCTCGCCAACCAGCTCGCCCAACGCCACGGCGCGGGGATCCTCGTGGTCGGCTCGGCGCACGACCGGAGCGCGGCCGAGCACATGAAGATGGACCTCAGAGCGGACGCGACCGACCTGGTCGGCGAGATCGACCTCTCGACCCTGGCCGGAGTGCTTTCGCGATGCGACCTCCTGGTGGGCAGCGACACCCCGCTCCTTCAGCTCGCGGCGGCCATGGGCACGCCGACGGTGGGTCTCTTCGGACCGACCGACGGCGCGCGTGGCGGCGCCTACGGTCCCGCACACCGGGTGGTTCAGGCGCTGGCGCCTCCCCGTTTCGAGGATGGCCTCGAGACGACTGCAGCGATGGAGCAGATCCGCGTCGAAGACGTGCTGGCCGGGATCGAGGCGACGCTGTAGCCAAGGCCCCCTGGCTGGCTATTTGAAGGAAATGCCTGTGGCGTAGAGTTCAGGCATGCAACCTCAGGACGGCGAGAACCACTGCTCGTTCTGCGATAGGTCTGAGCAACAGGTGAGAAAGCTGATTGCAGGCCAGCACGCGTTTATCTGCGATGAATGCGTCGCGATGTGCAACGCGGTCCTCACCGCTGAGGGACTGCCACGGTCGGGGTCCGGCAGGAAATGGCCACGCAAGAAGCGCGGATGGACTGGGTACGAGCCTATAGCCTGACGGAGGGCAACCCCGCTTCCTTGACGCGCTGAGCTCTCGGCCGAGCTAAAGCCAGCAGGGACCCCTCGTCAAGACAATAGGTAACTTCAGCGGCTGGTCGCCCGCGGCTACCGGATATACATCAGCGCCCGCTTGAGGACGTCGAGGTTGTCGAGGGCATAGCCCGTCCCGCGCACCGCGCAGAGCTGCGGCTGACTGTCGCGATGAACATCGATTCCAGTAGCGCTCGCGATCGCGCCGTCGAGTCCCTCGAGGCGCGCACCACCGCCGCACAGCAGGATGCCCTCGCGCTTGATGTCGGGCAACAACCGCTCCGGCGTGTCAGCAAGAACCGCGTCCAGCGCCATCAGGAGGGGTTTGACGTGCCCATCGAGGCAACTGTTCAACTCGGTCGAGGTGATCGTCAGGCGCTGCTCGCCCCGTTCGCCCTGGCCCATCACCTCAAGCCGGCGTTCCTCGTGGGGGCCGACCCGGGCCAGTGACGCGACCACCTCCTCGAGAGTGGGAGTATCAAGCGCCACCCCATGCTCCCGGCGCACGTGATCGGCGATGCACGCCTGGAGTCGCAATCCGCCGTGGCCGCTCAGGCAGCGCCCGCTGACTGTGCCTTCCAGCGCGAGGGCCGCGATATCGGTCTTGCCGGCGCCGATGTCGATCACGAGGTGGCCATTGGGGCCGCTGAGACGGATCCCCGCTCCCATCGCGGCCGCCAGCGGGGCGTCGAGCAGGTAAGCGGTGCGCGCGCCGGCGACCGCGGCGGCCTCGAGCAGCGAGCGCCGCTGCCCGCCCGGCAGGGATGACATGACCGCGATGACGACGTCGGGTTTGAAGATTCGCTGGCGTCCGGCGGCCCGGATCATCGCGTGGTTCACGAGCCACCGCGCCGACGCGGCGTCGACGATCTCGCCACCGGCGATCGGCCGGTGCAGCTGGAACTCGGGGTCGCCCGCCGCGGTCTCGAATGCCGCCTCACCGAACGCGGCAGCCTGCACGCCGCCGTCGCGAATCGCGACCGCCGTCGGCTCGGTGGCGACCATTCCCTCGCCTTTGACGATGATCCGCGTCGTCATCGTGCCGAGGTCGATGCCGACCTTCTTGCCGAGCACTGTTCGCGGTTCCTTCAGTCGCCGACGACGCCGGTGAGGTCGCGCACCTCGCTGCCCGGCTCATCGGTGGTGAGACGCTCGATGTCCGCACCCAGACGTGCAAGCTTGGTCTCGAGGTCGTCGTAGCCGCGCTCGAGGTGGAAGACGTTCTCGAGCTCGGTGGTGCCTTCGGCGCAAAGCCCGGCGATGACCAGCGCGGCGCCGCTGCGGATGTCGGGGATGCTCATCCGCGTTCCGTGGAGTCGCGCGGGCCCGTTGATCACCGCGCTCCGGCCGTCGATGGCGATGTGGGCACCCATCTGGTGGAGCGCGGCAACGTGGCGAAACCTGTTCTCGTACAAGGCTTCACTGATCACGCTCGGCCCCGTCGCCTGAGTCATCAGCGCGCAGAACTGCGGTTGCATATCGGTGGCGAAACCCGGGTGCGGCCACGTCGTCATGTCGACGCCGCGGAGATGCGAGCACGTGATACGCACATGATGCGCACCTTCGACGATATCGCACCCCGCCGAGCGCAGCTTGCTGAACAGCCAGCGCAGGTCACTGGGTCGCATGTGTTCGACGACGACGTCGCCGTAGGTGGCGGCGGCGGCGATCATGTACGTGCCCGCCTCGATGTAGTCAGCCGTGACGTTGTGTGTCGTGCCGTGCAGCAGCCCGCCGCTGCCCTCGATCACGATCAGCTCGGTGCCCACGCCGGTGATGTGCGCCCCCATGCCGATGAGGCATCGCGCCAGGTCGTAGACATGCGGCTCGCGGGCGGCGTTGCTGATCACGGTGATGCCCTCGGCAAGCACCGCCGCCATCATCAGGTTCTCGGTTCCGGTGACGGTCGGCATGTCGAGAGCGATGCGCGCGCCGTGCAGGCGGCGAGCGCGCGCGACGTAGCCGCCGTCGAACGCCTCGACCTCCGCGCCCATGAGACGAAGGCCCTCGAGGTGCTGCTCGACCCGGCGCATACCGATGTCGTCGCCTCCGGGTTTGGCGATGCTCGCCTCACCCGCCCTTGCGACCAGGGCGCCCAGAAGCAGAAAGGAACCGCGCATCCGTCTGCTCAGGTTCGGGTCGACCTCGGTGGTCCTCAGCGCGGCGGCGTGCAGCCGCCAGGTGTTGGTGTCCGGATGCTCGACCGCCACACCCACGTGCTCGAGCATTCGCGCCATGGTCGAGATGTCCTCGATGTCCGGCACGTTGCCGAGCTCCACCTCCTGGTCTGTGAGCAGCGACGCCGCCATGACCGGCAGTGACGCGTTCTTGCTCCCGGAGATGCCGACCGCCCCTTCGAGCCGTCGCCCGCCGCGGATACGCAGGAGTTCCATCTCCGCCTACCGTACTCGACGGCGCCCGCGGACCGGGTAGATTAGAGGTGGCGGCGACACCGACCGCCGACACACCACGGAGACACCATGGCAACCGCAGCGCCCCCCGCGACCGACACCGTCGAACAGCTCCTCGGCGACGAGGCCGCGTCGTTGCTCGAGCATCGATGCGAGACGGTACCGAAGTCTGCCCTTCATCTCCCCGGCCCCGATTTCGTCGACCGCATCTGGGCGGGCACCGACCGATCCAACCGCGTGCTGCGCAATCTGTCGGCGCTCTACGAACACGGCCGGCTCGGCGGGACGGGGTACGTGTCGATCCTCCCCGTTGACCAGGGCATCGAGCACTCCGCGGGCGCGTCGTTCGCGCCCAACCCCGAGTATTTCGACCCGGGGAAAATCATCGAGCTCGCCGTCGAGGGTGGCTGCAACGGGGTGGCGTCGACGTTCGGCGTGCTCGCCGCGGTGTCGCGGCACTGGGCGCATCGCATCCCGTTCATCGTCAAGCTCAACCACAACGAGCTGCTCACGTATCCGAACAAGTTCGACCAGATCATGTTCGGGACGGTGAACGAGGCATGGAACCTCGGCGCGATCGCGGTCGGAGCCACGATCTACTTCGGGTCGGATGAAGCCGATCGTCAGCTCCAGGAGGTCTCGGTCGCGTTCGCGCAGGCGCACGAGCTCGGGATGGCGACGATCCTCTGGTGCTATCTGCGCAACGCAGCCTTCAAGAAGGATGGGGTCGACTACGCCCTCGCGGCAGACCTCACCGGCCAGGCGAACCACCTCGGCGTCACGATTGAAGCCGACATCATCAAGCAGAAGTTGCCGACCACCAACGGCGGCTACACCGCGCTCAACTTCGGCAAGACGGCCGACGCCGTGTACACGAAGCTGACGTCCGATCATCCCATCGACCTTTGCCGCTACCAGGTGCTCAACTGCTACGCCGGACGCGTGGGGTTGATCAACTCCGGCGGTGAATCGATTGGCGCCGGTGACCTCGCGGCTGCGGTTCGTACAGCGGTCATCAACAAGCGTGCGGGTGGGACCGGATTGATCAGCGGTCGCAAGGCTTTCCAGCGGCCGATGCGGGACGGGGTGCACCTGATGAACTCGATCCAGGACGTCTACCTGAACGACAAGATCACGATCGCGTAATCGCCGCCGCGCGTCGACTTTGAGGTGGCACGGGCAAGACGTCGCGACCTGCTCGGGGCGGGACAGGGGTGATGTAGCCAAGACGTCCCGACACGAGCCGGGCCCGCGCTGTGACTAATGGCCCGCCATGAGGAGCCTTGAACAGGCTCGAGCTAACCGGTAGCGAGCTCAGCGGGCGCGCGCGTCCACGAGTGGTATGAGTGCGACGGCGGG
>JBAPOS010000091.1:0-11521 GCA_049279755.1 Candidatus Dormiibacterota bacterium
ACATTTGGCGCGTTGAGCCACCCAGTGCGTCGGCAGATGCTGAACGCGCTGTGGGGAGGTCCGATGCGGGTCACCGAGCTCGCTGAGCCTTTCACCATCTCGCTCGCCGCTTCCTCCAAGCACATCAGGGTGCTGGAGCACGCCGGCATCGTCAGCCGAACGGTCGCGGGCCGCGACCATCTGCTGCATCTCGAAGTCCAGCCACTTGGGGAAGCGGGGCGATGGATCGATTTCTACCGTCGGTTCTGGGAGCAGCGCCTTGACGCGCTCGATGCCCACCTTCGCGAGACGCAGCGATGACAGACGCGCCGATGCCGCCGGGTCCCGCCATCCGACTCGAGCGGCTGCTGCCGGCCCCGGTCTCTGCAGTCTTCGCCGCCTGGACGGATCCGTCTCTGATGGCAAGGTGGCTGGCGCCAACCGGACACGCCGATGTCAAGGCCGACGTGAGGGTTGGAGGCCGGTTCCGCGTGACCATGATCGACGGTGAAGTCCGTCTCGAGCACACCGGTGAATATCTGGTCGTTGATCCACCGAACCGGCTCTCGTTCACGTGGCTTTCCGCATACACGGGTGGGGAGGCCAGTCAGGTCGATGTCACGTTCACGGCCCGGGGTGCGGCAACCCTCCTGATACTGTCCCACCAGCGACTTCCTGACGACACAAGGTCGTCGCACGCAGGCGGCTGGGCGAGAATCCTCGAGCGGTTGGCTGAGGTCTTGGTTGACAAGACCAGCCATGCCGGCGCGTCAACAAAGGGAGGTGTCCCATGAGTGTCGACGTCAGCACTCAAATCGAAATGCGTGTCCCACGCGAGCGTGTCGCCGCATACGCCATCGATCCCGACAACGCCACGAGCTGGTACGAAAACATCAAATCCGTAAAATGGCAGACGTCCAAGCCGCAGACGGTTGGATCCCGCTTTGAGTTCGTAGCTCAGTTCCTCGGACGCCGGCTCGCGTACACATACGAGGTCACGGAGCTGGTTCCGGGAACGCGGTACGTGATGGCCACAGCACAGGGACCGTTTCCCATGGAAACGAGCTACGAATGGGAGGACACGCCGGCCGGCGGGACCCTGATGACGCTCAGGAACCGTGGTGATCCATCCGGATTCATTAGAGCGGCGAGTCCCATGATGGCCCGAGCCATGCGCCGGGCGAACATCAAGGACCTCGCGCGTCTCAAGGCGACCCTTGAGCAGGTGGACCGGCAGTCCGCTACCAGCGCGAGTTGACGCCACCCGACGGGAGGGCGTCAATCTCGTCTGGCGCAGTTGATTGCTGGGCTGGGTGGCCAGCCCGTACAACGCTAGTGAACGTGGACCGGTGGCGGCGGCTCGTGCGATCCGGTGGACGCCGACGCTGCGACCGACGCCGTCGCTAAGGACAGCATCGCTGCGCCGATCACGATCCCAACCCTAATCCAGCGATTGATCCTACCCATGACGAACCTCCTCGACATATCCCCGTTGATGTACACCGATTGTCTTAAGACCATTGCGACGTGCCACACACCCAAGCGATGACAGGGTCGTTACGGCAGTCGTCGCTCGTGTCCACGACGCCGGTCCACAGGGTCGCGCCCGAGTTGCTGCAGAAGCTGAAGCGAGCTTGAGCAGCTCGCAGGCTTCACGTCAGCAGGTGACGTGAAGGATCGCGTTGGTGTCTTCGGCCTCCGCGGCGAGAAGGTCGATCGCACGTTCGGTCGGCACAGTCACAAGCTCGACGTTGCGGCGACGAGCCTCAGCCTTGACCGAGTCCATCACCGGCAGGGCGCCGGCGGCGCCGGTGCCGATCACCAGCAGGCTGCAATGCCACGGGATCTGCTCCTCGGCTGACAGCGGCGTGTGCCCATAGCCGGCGCGGTGACGCTTCGACGCGCCCTTCTGGCGCTTGCGCACCTGTCCTCGATCGATGACCACGTCGTGGGTGTAGGTCCGGCCGTCGATCTGGATGGAGCCGAATGAGAAGTTTTCGATCCGCACTTGATCCTCGCGGTGAAATTACTCGTTCTCCTCGACGATCGCCACCATTACGACCACACCGGCTGGTCTCGTGCGACAAACCGCCAAGCGCACGGTGCCCTCATTGCTCTTCGGCGAGGTCGTGCAGCCGACCGAGAGCAGCGGTCCAGTAGGACTCGTATCTGGCCATCCAAGGCGCCAGCATGGAGGCCAGCGTCTCTCCCTCGAGGCGGTAGTGCTGTTGGCGTCCCACGCGCTGTGAGGTCACGAGCCCGGTTGCCCTCAGGCCCATCAAATGTTTCGAGATGCCGGAGGCCACGAGGTCGGGGAACTCCCCAGCGAGCTGGCTGACGGTCAGCGTGCCTCGTTCTGCAAGGAGGTCCAGGATGCGCCGGCGGGTGGGGTCGGCAAGAGCACGGAAGACCTCGTCGCTGGCGCTAGGCACCTCCCGTGGTCACCAGTTCGGCGAGTTGTTCAAGCACTCGATGACGATCAGCGCCCAGTTCGTAGGCATCGAGAGTACTTGGCCAGCCGGGCTTGCCGATCCCGGCAAAGCCATCATGAAGAAGCGTGACCTGCGTGCCGGTCGAAGTCGCCACGAGCGAGATGACGAGACGACTGGGGTAGACCCAGTCCCCGCCCTGCTCCATCCACGAAAGCACGAGCCGGCCTTCGGGGATCAACTCGAGCACCGACCCACGGATCCATGTCTCCTTGTCGGGACCCAGGAGTTGGTACGCCCCGCCGACGCGAAGATCGATCTCCAACTCGGAGCCGAGCCACCGTCGCAGGGACTCCTGGCTCTCGAACCACTTCCAGACCGCGCTGGGCGGGGCCTGGATGTCGACGGAGCGAACCACCTCAGGCACGACCAAAACCTCCAACGACTTACCAATGGGTAATATTTACCCTAGGGTAAAGCATTGGGGAAGGTCAAGGGTCGCGTTGCCCCTCGTCGCCACCTGCCAGGCGTGGTATCCGTCGAACCGTACCGGGCGGCGGGATGTGATCGCCGGCGCCCCTCGGCGCTCGCCGAGCCGATGCGCCGGTGATGAGCCGCTCGCGATCGAACAAGGCGGCGACGAAGCGAAACAGAATGATGTCGGCCACAAGCAGGATCAGCGCGAACGCCACCGCGAGTGTGACGGTCGGTGTGAAGACGTTGAAGGACACCAAGGCAACCACTGCGAGCGGTGGAACGCTCGAGAGCGTACCCAACTGTTGCGCGACGCGAACGTCGCTCGCTCTCGTCGAGATGCCGATGCCCACCCAGATCGACCAGCTCGCCAGGAGCGGCGCGAAGAGAATCTCCGCAACGATGTGCGGGCCTTGTCCCAGGGCCGACACCACCTCCGGATTGCTCGCAAAGAGGCGGGCACAGACCTGGATGACGGCGAAGACGATATAGGCGATGCCAACCGCGGGAACAACGACACCGAGCGCCTTGCCGAGCAGCAGCTCCTCGCGGCGCAGCGGGGTGGTCAGCAGGGGTTCGAGGGTGCCCTGCTCGCGCTCGCCGACCACGGAATACGCGGCAATGACAGCCGGCAGCAGAGCGGGCGCGATCAACAGTATGAGAAACGTGCCGCTGACGGCCTTATCCACTGTACTTGCCGCGATCGACGGGCCGAGGCGAAAGATCGTGAGCAGGGGTTCGATGAGGAAGACGAGCGGGGCCAGAGCCATGGTCCCGATGATGAAGGGGCTGCGGCGGTACTCACGGAGCTCCTTGCGGAGCACCGCACCCAGACGGGTGAAACTGAACCTCATCGCTGCGATGCCTCCGGGTCGTCCTCGATCAACTGCAGGTAGACGTCCTCGAGTGAGTGACGCGACTCACTGATCGAGACAACATCGGCGCCGGCGGCGACGAGCGCTCGGGTTACCTGCGGAGCGATAGTCCTCGGATCGGCGACGTTGAGCACGTAGCTGCTCGTCCCCTCGGGTCGCCAGCTCTCGACGCCATGGGTGCTGTCGAAGACATCATCGGGCGCGACGAGCGGTGTCAAGGTCTCCACCACCAGCGACCGGCTGAAAAGCCGCTCACGGAGCTCGTCAGGGCGGCCCACCAAGCGCAGCGTGGTGTTGAGGATGGCGACCCGATCGCACAGCCGCTCCGCTTCCTCCAGGCGGTGGGTGGTAAGAAACACGGTGACCCCGCGCTGGCGCAGCCCGTTGATGAGGTCGTTCACCTCGCGCGTTGCGACGGGATCCAACCCTGAGGTTGGCTCGTCGAGGAACATGACCGCCGGGTCGTTGAGCAACGCGCGCGCCAGTCCAACACGTTGCAGGAGTCCCTTGGACAGACTGCCACAGAGGTCGCGAGCGCGCGCTGTGAGGTTGACCGCCTCGAGCGCCTCGCCGATCCGTGTGGCTGCGTCGTGCTGCTGGTAGAGGCCCGCGAAGAGCTCAAGGTTCTCGGTCACCGTGAGGCGTCGGTAGAGGCCCGGGTTTTCCGGCATGATCGCGATGCGCTGACGGATCTCCGGTCCGTTGTCCGATGTCAACGGAATTCCGGCGACGCGTGCCGAGCCAGAGGTTGGTGCTATCAGTGTCCCTAACGTCCGAACCGTGGTCGTCTTCCCCGCCCCGTTTGGTCCCAGGAACCCGAATACCTCGCCCTGTGCGACAGAGAACGAGACGTCCTCGAACGCCGTGCGCTCGCCGAAGCGCTTGGTGAGGTGGTCGACGACCAATGCAGGAGGCTTGCCGGAGGGTTGCTCCCCGCGAGCAGCGGTGATCGTGTCGGCCGCCATAGCTCAGTGATATCATCTCAATAGCCTCAGCGTCAACCTCACGAGGACAGCCATGAGTGTGGAGCAACCCAAAGGCAGAATCTCGCTCGCCGATACCCCTGCCCTCGTCACTGAGCAGCCGCCGCGTGCGTTGTCTGGGTGGTCAGCCCTCATCGTGACCGGGATACTGTTCATCTCGGGCGCCGGTCTCCTCAGCCGCGGCCTCATTGAGCGATTCCACGGGGCTGGTTCATCCGGCACGCTTATCGGCGTCGGTTTGCTGCTCCTCGTTCTCGCCCTCGTCGGCTTGCGAGGCCTGACATCGGTCACACCCGGTGAGGCCGTGGTGCTGCGACTCGCCGGCAGCTACCAGGGCACCGTCCGTCGTCCCGGCCTCTGGTGGGTGCACCCCGGGTCTCGACGGGATCGGGTATCGACAAGGATCCGCAACCATGAGACCGGCATGCTCAAGGTCAACGATGGCGACGGCAACCCGATCGAGATCGCCGCCGCGGTTGTCTGGGTAGTCGAGGACACGGCGCGCGCGTTCTTCGCGGTCGATAACTACGTCGAGTTCGTCCGGGTCCAGGCTGAAGCCGGCGTGCGTCACATCGCCAGCGGATATGCCTACGACACGCGCGGGAGCGACATTCCATCACTGCGCGAAAACGCCGACGAGATCAACGAGGAACTGTCTTCGGAGATCGCGACTCGGGTCACCGCCGCCGGTGTGAGAGTGGTGGAGTCGAGGCTGACGCGGCTCGCCTACGCGCCCGAGATCGCCCAGGCGATGCTCAGGGTCCAGCAGGCCAACGCCGTCGTGGCTGCTCGCCACCGAATCGTCGAGGGTGCCGTGGGCATGGTCGAGCTTGCCCTGGATCGGCTGTCGGCAGACGCGGTGATCGAGCTCGACGAGGAGAGGAAGGCAACCATGGTGGGCAATCTGCTCGTGGTGCTGTGCAGCGACCACGACCTCCAGCCCGTGGTGAATGCCGGTTCGTTGTATTGATGAACGACGTCGTGAACACGGCTGTGGTTCTGCCAATCCGGCGGAAGTCAGTGCTCCTCCGCCTCGATCCGGATGTCCACAACGCCTTGGCGAGGTGGGCGGGGGATGACCTCCGCAGCACCAATTCCCAAATTGAGTTCCTGCTCCGGCGTGCCCTCGTCGAGGCGGGGCGGCTCCCATCGGTCAGACCGTCGCGACGATCCCGCTCGGTCCGAGCCTAGGGCCGTCAACGTGGAATTGGAGGCATTCGAACTCGTCATTCTGCGTCGACCCGAGAACGCGCGCTCATACGACGAAGCAACGCTCGAACGCATCCAGCGCGAACACCTGGAGTACCTCGGTTCGCTCCGGGACACCGGTGATATCGTTGCCAACGGCCCGGTTACCGACCAGCCCGACGAATCCTTGCGCGGGCTCGCGTTCTACACGACAGGCTCATTGGAGACAGCCCGGTTGCTGGCCCACGAAGATCCAGCCGTGCAAGCCGGACGCTTGAGTGTGGAGGTCATGACGTGGCTGTGCCGGCCGGGGATGATGGCACGGCCTGGGCGACGCGTCACCATCCCAGACCCTTGAGATAGCGCGTTCCGGAAAGCGGGACCGAGGGCGGGCAGAAGGGGCCAGAGGAGTGGAGCCTCTAAGCCCCCGAGGGAATACGCCGGGGGGTTACCTTCTAGGGCGTCGCTGACACCATGGAGACTCGAAGATGCCTCTTCATCCAGGCCGGCAGGGAGACGTGGCGCGCGAGGATGAACCTTGGGCCTGGGATGAGTCGCGCTGGCGTGGGTTTGTCGAGCGGGTTCGCGCCGGGCGAAGCCTGAAACCGCAGGCATGGCCCGGCGGTGCCGAAGTTGCAGTGGCGCTGTCGTTCGACTCCGACCACGAGACCATCCCGCTGCGCAACGGCGAGACGCACCCCGGCAAGTTGTCCCAGGGTGAATATGGCGCCCGAGTCGCGATCCCTCGCATCCTCCGGCTGCTCGATCACCATCGAGTGCCGGCATCGTTCTTCGTTCCGGCCGTATCGGCGCTGCTCCACCCGGGCGAGATCGGCGCGTGCGTGGCCGGCGGACACGAGATTGCGCTGCACGGGTGGATCCACGAGTGGAACACGGCGCTCGATCCCGATACCGAGCGAGACCTGCTGATGCGCAGCATCGACGTCATCGAAAAGCTCAGCGGTTCGCGTCCTGTGGGCATCCGGACACCCTCGTGGGATTTCAGCCATCACACGCTCGACCTGATACGTGAAGCGCACCTCACCTACGACTCGTCACTCATGGCCGACGATGAGCCCTACGAGCTGCTGGCAGACGGAGCGCCCACCGCTGTCGTCGAGATCCCGGTTGAATGGATCCGCGACGATGCCCCTTATCTCACGATGGATCGCTACACCGGCACGAGGCCGTACACGCCGCCTCGCGAGCTCCTGCGCATCTGGATCGACGAATTCGAGCAGGCACATCGGGACCGCGGTCTCTTTCAGCTCACGCTGCATCCCCACATCATCGGTCATCGATCTCGCATCATCGTGCTCGAAAAGTTGCTGGAACACATCGCCTCGGTCAGTGGCGTGTTCTTCGCACGACACGATCAGGTTGCCGCGTACGTTGCCGGATTCGACTCTGCAGCGACCACCCACGGGTCCGACATGACGGGATCCGGGACAGTCGTGCAATGACCGTGCGGACCGGGTACGTACGCGGCGTCGATGAGGGTGCCGCTTACGACTGGCGCGGCGCCCGCGTGGTCATCAAGGCTTCCGCCGAGGACACCGTCGACCAGCTTTCCGTCATGGAGAGCACGTATCCGCCCGGGCTCTCCGTCCCATCGCATCATCACCCTGATGAGGACGAGATGTTTTACGTCCTCGCGGGCGAGATGCAGGGTTTCTGCGATGACAGTGTTTGGACGGCTACCGCAGGCACCTTCGTGTTCGTTCCCAGGGATCGTCCTCACGGCTTCGTTGTCACCAGCGATGTCCCCGCTCGCGCGCTGGTCATCGTCGGGCCGCCGCGATTGGACGGTCAAATCGCCATGAACGGCACCCTCATCCACCGCTAGCGCTGTTCCGGAGACACGATCGCCGGCACGGCTAGTGATCAGGCGATGTCACTCGGTCACGCGTTCGAGAAGAGGGGGATATTGGCACCGCTGGCGAGGCTGAGCGGACTGTCGAGCAGCGCGACGATGATCGCGGCAACTTGATCGGGGACCAAGCCCGGTCGCAGTGACGGGTTCGCCTGGCGCAGCATGTCCGTGTCCACGGCTCCAGGGCTCAATGAGATGGCACTGATACCAAAGGGTTTGCCTTCGACGGCGATCCCCTCGGTCAGCCCGATCACCGCGTTCTTCGACGCGTTGTAGGCAGCAAGGCCGGGGAACTTATCGGTCGCGTACACGCCGGACAGCGAAGCGATATTCACGATTCGTCCCTCGCCGGCGCTGCGCATCATCGTGAACGCGGCGCGGCAGCAGTTGAACACGCCGGTGAGATTCACGCGGATCGTGCGCTCCCACGATGCGTTACTGATTTCGTCGAAGGGCTCGCGCTCCAGGGTTGCGGCGGCACACACCAATGCAACCGGCGGCCCGATGCCTGACGCGACCAGGAACAGCCTGTCGATCTCACCGGCGTTGCCGACATCGGTGGGCACGGCGGTCGCTCGACCGCCGCCGTTGCGAATCGACGAAACGGTGGCGTCGAGAGCGGCCGCGTCTCTCGCGGCGACGACGACATGCGCTCCCTCACGGGCGATCGCGGTCGCGGTCGCTCGACCGATGCCGCGGCTCGCGCCGGTGACCACGGCCACACGACCCGCGAGCCAGTGGGCGCTCTCAGCCATGCGTGGGCGCGAGAGCCGGCGCGAGGATGCCGCGATACGTGCGCTCGTGGGCATTCAGCACTGCCTCGATATCGAGGTGCGCTTCCGCGTGTCTGCGGCAGCCGGTGCGATCGATCTCGCCGACGCGGCCGAGCGCCGAGGCCGCGGCGTCAGCATCTCCAGGAGCGACAAGAAACCCCGTGACTCCATCGACGATGACGTCCTGGAGCCCGCCGCGCCGATACGCGACCACCGGGGTGGCGCACGCCTGGGCCTCAGCGGCAACCAGGCCGAACGGCTCGTCCCAGCCGGCAGGGCAGAGCACAGCCGCGGCACCGGCGATCACCCGCCAGAGCGCTGTCCTCGCAAGCGCAGGATGGACGCGCACACCGGGCCGGCCGTTCAGAGCACGCACCTCACGTTCTGCGTAGCTGCCGTCGTAGGCGTCGCCGTACAGGTCAATCGCGATGCCCGCGCGCCGTGCGATCGCGATGGCGTCGGCCGCGCCTTTCTCAGGACTGAAACGGCCGGCGAACACTGCCCCTGTCGCGTGTGCTGCAGACCACGGGATCCGCTCGGTGGCAACGCCCGCCCGGAGGACCGTGTCGATCTTCACGTACCGCCGCCATGCATCGGCCTGCGCCCTCGAGACCGTGGCGATGATGGGCGGACGGTGCGCTCGTGACGCGTCGCGAAGCGCGTCGACGATGGTGTCTTCGGGCGGAAGGTGGAGGGTGTGGATCACCGCCGTCGCGATGCCTCCCGCGCAACGAATCGCAGGCGCGTCGAATGCGTGATTGTGCACGACGTCATAGGACCGCTCACCGAGTGCGTCGAAGACTCGCGTGTACGCCTTCACAAACGGCGCCGAGTCGAGTGGCGGGGAGGATCCGGCGCGGTACAGGAAGTCGTGCAGGCTGGAGGCGTCGATACCGACATCGACAACGCGAGCCCCCTCGACTTCCGATCCCGAGGCGGCGTAGACATCGACCGCATGACCACGACGGGCCAGGCCGGCGGCGAGGTCCGCAAGAAAGGCCTGCGCTCCGCCGCACTGGGGCTCGCGAACCGGCGACACAAGCGACGCGATCATCGCGAGCCTCAAGGTTCGATCACCTTGAACGCGAGATCGCGGGGTGGATTGACGCCGATGACGTCGTACCCGACGCGGGCCTCGCCGCGAGCTCGGACCTCGGCGATGGCATGCGGGTAGAAGATCTCGGTCATCTCGATCGCTTCCGCGACGTCGCGGAACTCCAACCACATGCTTCCCGGAAAGCTCACATGGGTGAAGCCATGGCCGCTGAGCCAGTCCAGATGATTCGGCCAGACCACAACCACCATCCCGCCAGGCGCGCAGACCCTCTCCATCTCGGCGAGGCCGGCGTCCCCGCCGTGAGCCGTGTCGCGTTCAAGCGCGGCGCAGGTCACCACCAAGTCGGCCGCGCCCGCGGCCACCGGCAGGGCGTCGAAGAAACCATCGACGATGTCGACCATTCCCACTGCCTGAGGGGACAGGGCCGCGGCCAGCCGTTCGCGCATCGGGCGCGCAGGTTCAACGGCCATGAGGTGTCCGCAGCGAGCCAGCAGGTGGGTCGTCAGACGACCGGTGCCCGCTCCGACCTCCACCACTCGCGCGGCGCGTGGGAGCCAGTCGATCACCGAAGGATGAATTCGCTCTGCCGCGACCAGTCGCTCCCACAGTTCGGGTTCGAGTCGGTAGAGCAGCTCGAAGGCAAGCGATCGGTCGATGGAGGCGTTGGAGGCTCCACACGGCAGGAATCGCGCTCGCTCCTCCGGCGTGAAGACCCTGGTGTCCTCAGCGCTGTAGCGTCGCAGCAGCTCGGTGGCCCGGCTCACGGGCCAGATCGGTGTCACTCGCTGCGTGTGCATTCAGCCCAGTTCTTCTCCGTCTCCCAAACCCTGACGGCGTAAAGCGTGCCGCGCGTGATGCGTGGCTGCAGCCGCTCGAAAAACACCATGGCGAGGGTTTCCGCAGTGGGAATCCGCCCCGCGAGCCACGCCACATCGGAGTTGAGGTTGTGGTGATCGACGTGCTGGATGATCTCGTCCTTGATGACATCGGCGAGCTGTTTGAGATCGACGACGTAGCCCGAAGCTTCATCCATGTCGCCCGCAACCACCACCTCGAGCTGGTAGCGATGGCCGTGAAGATTGACGCATTTGCCGTATAGGGCGCGGTTCTCCTCCGAGGAAAGCCGGGGGTCGCACAGCTGGTGCGCGGCGTCGAAGGACTCACGCCGGCAGACGCGCAGGACGGGGCTCGAGGGGGTCATCTGCTCGTCAAGCGTGGCACGTCGGCCGCTTCAGACAGCAAGGCTGCGCAGGTCCGTCTTCTCGTCTTCCAGCAATCCCGGCGAGACACCGAGGGGCTTGCCGACCAGCGCCTTGGCCGCCCAGAGCTCGCCGCTCTCGTCCAGCTCCGGATCCCCGCCGCGGTTCAGTCCCATCACCGCAAGTACCCGCCCGTCCCCGACAAAGAAACCGAGGAACTTGCGGTCCTCGAGGCTCCCGCGTACCACGAACTGGTCCCAGATCCGCGCGTGCCCGACGTATTCAAGCGAGTGCTCGTACTGATCCGACCAGAATGAGTGCAGATCTGCATACGATTCCGTGCTTCCAAGCATGGAGCGTGCCGCCGCCCGCCCCTGTCGCTCGGCGTTGTTGAAGTGCTCGACGCGCACGCGACCGAAGATCGGATGAAGGTGGTTGGCGACGTCTCCCGCCGCGAATACGTTCGCAGTGCCGGTGCGGCATTGTCCGTCGACGATGATCCCATCGTCGACAGTGATCCCACTGCGGCGGGCGAGCTCCACGTTGGGCTCGATACCGATCCCCGTCACCGCGAAATCGCACGGCAACGTTGCGCCACGACTGGTCACAACGTTTTCCAGCTGTCCGTCTCCCCTGAATGCGACGACACGATCATCGAGGAGCAGTTCCACGCCTTTCTCGCGGTGGATTG